>JAHZJJ010000138.1 GCA_022600975.1 Gammaproteobacteria bacterium | reverse complement strand
CCCAAAGCCCCACGGTATATGGCCTGTAGAGAGATTGGTCATTTCACAAATTGAAGAGAATTGAAAGAAAATGAAAAGAATTGAAAAACTTTTGCACAATGTGAAATGCAAAAAAAGCTAGAGCTGACGGGGCCTGCAGCGATTTTTTTAACAACTAAAGTAAAAAACCTAACATTGAGAAAACCAACAAAACCCTCACCAGCACACACCCTAAAACTACCACGCCGCAAGCGGCTTACTGGGCTATCACAAAAAATTGGCTCTCGGGAAAAAGGTGCCTTAAGTCCACACGGGGTAAGTTCGTCTAGAATTTGTAATTGAATAAAAAATAGTCGGATTTTGCAGGCTTTTTACTCTTCTCAGGAACCGATTCCCGACCGCCGACAGTAGCCTTTATCGTTACCAAACGAACTTGCCAATTTGACGGTTATACCTAACACATTAAAGTTTTTTGAAATTCCTTAGGACTTACGCATTGATAACATAAACTCTTTACAAATCAGCTAGTTACTCTTCCTTATAAGAAATAATAGGGAAAGCCTTTGCCGCCAATAATGATCGATATATAATCAAATGCACACCATTATGATCAATAAAAGAACAGAATTGGACTTATTTTTAACCTGAAAATAGCCTTTCGTTGTCAATGCGTAAGTCCTAAATAATTTTTCGGAGAACAAATTGAATCACACGACATTACTGCCAAATTGGTTCTCTTGTCGTGTTTTTTATTCCTCGGAGACTTACGAGGGTGACTAACTTTGAATATCTGTACATCCAGCTAGGGCACTCACATGCTCATGTAGGACATTCTTATGAAGCTGCGTAATCGAAAGCTTTTCGAGTTTAATTGCCAAAGGCAGCAAGGAATGTAATCTCAGTTCAAGTTCGCCGGAACCTAGTCAGCCTTCCCAGCAACCAAGCTAATAGCTGCAATACTGACCTGACGGAGATGGCTTATGACTTAATTTGTGGGTTTGGAGGTGGTGTACTTCTGCTAGGTGCTGCGGGTGATGACGATAAATATGCCTCTAGATACACGACAGGTCAGGAGCTAGAAAGATTGTATTTACGCCAAGTATAATCTACAAGCGAGAGCTCACAGACCAATTTAAGGGGTTGATCTTACAAGGCTCATAGGTTGCTTGGTAGCGAAAATTGAAGTCATGGAGACTTACACACTTTACAGACAGTTGACCTCTAGGGTTGTCTCGTTGGAGTGTGTAAGTTGTGTAACCTATGTGTAAGTCGAATGCCGATAGTTTTTGACTGCCTTTAAAATCAACATTTTACGTAATGTATTGATTATAAAGGGTTTTTAATGGTGCCCGGAGCCGGACTTGAACCGGCACGAACTAACGTTCGGGAGATTTTAAGTCTCCTGTGTCTACCGATTCCACCACCCGGGCAGTAGGGCGGTACTGGCAATTGTTGCCTGTACTCTAGTCAGTCTGGATGCATAACTGACAGTGGAAAATGGAGGCTAGGGTCGGAATCGAACCGGCGTACACGGAGTTGCAGTCCGCTGCATGACCACTCTGCCACCTAGCCTCGGTGAAAACTTTGTGAATTTTAGCGGGTAAATGCAAAAACTCTAATGTTTTCTTATAGTTACGCATCGCTTAGAGCGTAAGATGGCGTTATTTTAGAGTTTGCTGGAAATTAGTCAAGCAATAACTGATCGAGAAGTTTTGATTTGGCATTTTGTATGGTTTTTCTACAAGTAGGACAGGTTGATTTTTAATCAAATTGTCTATGTTAATAGCGAATCGTATAAATATTAGAAGAAATATTCCCAATTGATCTAGCAGTTTATTGAGGAAATACTGGCAATCCATGCGCTTTAGCCAATACTACATAGGCAAACAATTGGGTAGCATAATATCTCCCTGTGTTTGGCAGTGCTGGTCGGCGCAGTCTGACAGTAGTGCGCTGATCAGGGGATATAGAGTAGATGTGAAATTCTCTGACTTTTGCAGCTAATGGTCTTGGCCCTGGCGCTCTCCCCCCCCCGACGTCAGGGTTTTTTTTGTGTCAAATTTTTCCGATCTAATATCTCCAATTTTTTACCCGCCACTTGATTTACTATTTTGGTAAACCTTGCCAGGCTCAACTCTCCGCCGGTCTCGGCCAACTCTTTGGCTACATCATCTAAGCTGGCCTTGTTTCCTCTCGCTTTGCGGATTTCTTGGTCAATGTTGTTTAATACGCCAACCGCTCGAGCGGTGATCGGACCCGAAGAGTGGCTAACCAGCAGGCTGGGTGCTTCTTGCCCCCAGTTAGCTAGGTTCTTTAAGGCTTGCTGATAGCGCTGTTCGCTGATGCCACCACTGCGTCGTAAAGTTTGCAATGAGTAGTACTCTGCCATCCCCTCAACAATCCAATCACTTTCGTTATCTTTGTGAACATTGGTCATGGCTACGTGAACTAATTCATGTAGCAGGCTGCTGGTGCGATTTCCGCTGATAAGGGGGCGATCGGCATGCATAAAAAGCGAGCGAGGGCCGGATAGCCCACCGCGCCACATAGGCTCCCCAGCCATCACTATTAATATTTTTTGCGGGAATTTTGGAAACACTTTTTTTAGGTGCGGTAAATTCCAGTTTAAGAATGCCAGCGCATCCTGGCGTCTAACATGTTGTCCTTTGGGCGCTGCAATAACTGTATCGATTCCGTCAATAATTTCCTGCCGGCTGCCAATTTTGCCGGCGATTATCCAGCCTTTAGGGCGAACAAAGTTACGCTTTGGATCCACCGGTTGGAATTTATTGGGCGCAAGATTTGCATAAGGCGTTAAGGCCCTCCACCCGTCGGGCAGCGTTAGCTCCAGGCTTGCTCTGGAGCCAAGATTTTTGGGGGCTTTGACAGAAATCGGTGGTATTAGCTTATCGCCACGAAAAACTGCCCAAGTGTCGGTGATATAGGAGTCGTACTTTCCAGAGGATTTTTTGGAGTCGATTACAAATTGGTAGCTGACTTGTGCCCTTTCACCCTGTGGGGTCCAAATGATGTTATTCCCCTGCTTTTTTAGCGGCTGTGAGGATAGTATATTTTTGTGGCGCTCTGGATTTAAGTGCAAGGTTAGCTTGCTGGGTAAGCGTTCACCGCTCAGTGTAATTGTGACCTGGGCTAGGCCGCTGTCAGGATCAAGCCGCGCTTGATAATCTACAGCATAACTACTTTTTTCTTGGGCCTGTGTTTGAATGGCGCAAAAGGTTAGCAAGAAAATGAACAGGGTTCGAAGTGTTGGGAGATGGCTCAAAATAAATCAACTATAAATAAGCGCGAAAGTGGGAGTGTATGTGTAGCAACCGGCATCCTAAGTGTACAATCACAACAGAATTTTGTTAAAAGGATGGTCGGTGAGAGAGGATTTGAACCTCCGACCCCTTCGTCCCGAACGAAGTGCGCTACCAGGCTGCGCCACTCACCGAAATTGCCAGTAAATTGTGAGGCAAAGTATACGCAGCAGAAATACCACTGTAAACTGCCGGGTTTCAGGTCGCAATTTATTACTCCTAAAAAGTTGTTTAATTTATTGTTTAACTCTTAAATACTATCTTTTTTTAGACTTTTACTCTGCAGCTGTTTGTGTAGGATTCTTACATAGCTTGCGAATAAGCCCCTCCTGCCCGGTTGATGCCACCAATACCCCCTCACGGGTAAAAATTTGTCCGCGACAATACCCTCGGGCACCGCTGGCAGATGGGCTATCCGTCACATAAAGTAACCAGTTGTCTACTCGAAAATCGCGATGAAACCACATGGCGTGATCCAGGCTGGCGGGCATTAAATAAGGATCAAACAAGGATATTGGGTGTGGTTGTAAACTGGTGCCCAATAAAGCCATGTCAGACGCAAAGCACAGGGCGCTGCGGTGTTCTATTGGATCATTTGAGAACTTACCTTCGGCCCGAAACCAGAACATGCACTGGGGCTCTCTGATACCCACGTCAAAATAACCGTAGGGATTCACGGGCCGAAAATCAACCATATAGCGGCGTTGGTCTGCTTCTGGTGTTTTAAAGTTGGCCTCATCAGCTAGTTGCTGCGTGTTCTTTAAAGCCTCTGGCGGTACTATGTCTGCTGTTGGCATATCCACTTGATGATTAAAACCCGCTTCTTCAATTTGAAAAGAGGCCGACATATTAAAAATTGCACGGCCTTTCTGCTTGGCAACAACGCGCCTTGTGGTGAAACTACCACCATCTCGTATGGGGTCTACATCGTAGATCACTGGCATTTCACTGCTGCCGGGACGCAGAAAATAGGCGTGCAGCGAATGTGGCAAGCGTCCCTTTACTGTTCGCGCCGCAGCCATGAGTGCCTGCCCCAAAACCTGACCGCCAAATAAGACCTCGCGGTAGTTTTCTACATGGGCTCGGCTGCGAAAAAGGTTGTCGTCAAGCTGTTCGACATCAAGTAGGTTACTGAGTTTTTTTGGCATGGTAATAAGGTTCGTGATGATTAAAGGTTCACTCTAAAATCCCGTTAGCCTGGCCCAGGCCGGTCTGCGGTATTGGGTTATTAGGCGCCAGGAGCTGAAATAATAGCAAATATCAAGCGTATACCAATGGCCAAATTAACCAAGGAAATTACCTGGATTCAACAGAATTTCGATTTTTTGGTCAGAGACAAAGCTTCAGGAAGAAATGCATGCGCCATACCGCTCAGTTTATGCTAAATTCTGGCCCACAAGCCTAAACTTCTAAGTTTAGCTTTTCCAACCCGTTTGAATTGCCTATCATCCGGGGACTGGTAGGCAATTACAGCTTTCAAACTTACCCACAGCCAAGGTCAGATGTATGGATAAGGCAAAAGAAAAGGTTCAACGCTTTCGCGCCAGGGAGCAGCGTATCCTAGATGCAGCACTGGAGTTGTTGCTAGAGCACGGTGAGGAAAAAGTTACTGTGGAACAGATTGCCGAGCATGTCGATATTGGCAAAGGTACTATTTATAAGCATTTCATCTCCAAAACAGAAATTTATATGCGCCTGTTAATGGACTATGAAAAGTCGCTCACTGAGCGCTTAAAATCTGCAGTAGCAATCGCTGAACAGGGCGATATTACCGTGCCAGCACGGGCTTATTTCGAGTCGCGCATGGCTAATCCAGGTAAAGATCGTCTGTTTCAGCGCCTGGAAGAGAAAATCATCACATTAAATTTGGCGTCAGAGATGATTGCCAAGTTACACGATTTGCGCAATTCCAATGCTGCCGCACTCAATCGGATGTTTGAGAAGCGTATGGAGCAAGGTTTGCTCAAGAAGGTCCCGCCATACTTTTATTACTCTACCTACTGGGCGTTGGTACAGGGCGCTGTGGAACTCTACCATTCCCGCTCATTTGCCGATGTCATTGAAGATCGTGCAGGGCTGATGGCATTTATTATGGATGTCGGTGTCCACATTGGCAATCTCTCTCACCCGCGCGGCAGTGGCGAACCACCTGTTAAAACGCCAGGCCCCGGCATTGATTGAACCACGTTCTCATACCCTAGAAACCGCAGTTGGGCGTGTAAAAGCTATGTAAGTTATGGGTGTGTACATCAAGAATTTGTGCAGATTTGCGTTGACCCAACGGTGGTTTTAAGCTCAATGCTTACTTATTTAAACACTGCGCACTCCGGCGAGATTAATCGTTAGTTCCAGTAATCCCGCCCAGGGGTCTGATGCTTTATTACCTTTGATTGCGCTATCCACCCTGCGTGCGCGCAGCAACAAGCTTTCCAGTTGGCGTTGTTGCAAGCGCGCGCAGGCAGCTTGTATTAATGGTTGACGCTTTTGTATAGGCACTAATCGAGCTATGGATTGACCATTGTCGAGCTGTGGTTGAATTTCCAGCAGATTTCGAATTTCGCGCGCTAGAGCCCACAAGACTACCGGCGCCTCAACGCCCTCATTGCGTAAACTTCGCAGCGTTTTCACCGCAGCAACAGCATTCCCGACAAGTGCTTTGTCGACCAGATTGAATACATCATAGCGGGCGACGTTGAATACAAGCTGTTGCATCGTCTCAGCACTGATTAGGGTGCTGTCGCTCAACAATTTAAGTTTTTCGATTTCCTGCCTAGCAGCAAGTAGATTGCCCTCTACGCGCTCGGCGAGTATCTGGATTGCTTCGGGTTGGGCATTGAGTCCTGCGCTCTCTAGGCGTTGCTGAATCCATCTGGGCATCTCCGCTGGATCTACTGGCCATACTTGTATTAATACACCGCGTTGCTCTAACGTGGTTACCCATTTACTGTTGAGTTGTGCGCGTTCGAGTTTTGGCAGTACCAGTAGTAGCAGGTTGTCACTATTCTCTATGGCCACAAATTTTTGCAGTGCTTTGCTGCCTTTATCGCCGGGCTTGCCGCCCGGCAGACGCAGTTCAATGAGCTTTTTATTGGCAAATAAAGACAGGTTACTGGCGGCGGCGGTGAGGTGCTCCCAGTCAAAGTTACGTTCGCCGTGGAGCAATTGGCGTTCGCTGTATCCCTGTTGCTTTGCAGCGGCGCGAATACTATCGCAGCACTCCTGTACTAATAGCGGTTCATCGCCTGCCACTACATAGATGGGAGCCAGCCTCCGTTGTAAATTTTGTGTTAACTGTCGCGGGCTAACGTGTGCCATCACTGTGCTTTTTTAGTTGCTGGTACACTGACATATTGTAAGCGGTCAATAATTCGGGCAATGAGTTCGCGGCGCATTTCGTCGCGCAATAGACGCTCTTCCTCCCCTTTACTAACCACTTCGTCGTCATACCATTGCAAGGTGCGATAAATGTCGGTTTTGGCATGATCTAATAAGGTATGCCCGCTCTGGTCGCGCACACTGTAAACAGCACTGGTAACCAATTCATATTCCGATGCTCGTCCTTTGGCATCAACCGAGACAATACGTTTAGTGTTGTTTTCTTTGTGAATCAGCAGTACATAATTCGCTTCAGCGGCAGAATCTGCTAGCGGCAAACTGCTACTTTGCAGCAGGATACTGAGGTTTTCGGCAATGGCGCTGCGTGGATTTTCTGCAACAACAAACAACCGAGTGTTGGGTGGAAAATTTTGTACAGCACTGCGTAAATGCCAACCGCAGGCGGAGAGCAATAAAATGGTCAGAGCGATGCCAATTTGATTAAAAAGCTTAGTCATTGTTTTTCCGTTAGGAAGCAGTTTGGGGTATAAGTTTAATTGGCCACAACGTTCACCAGTTTACCAGGTACTACAATCACTTTGCGCACAGTTTTTGTGGCGATAAATTTTTGTACATTTTCATCGTCAAGGGCGAGTTTTTCCAGTGTTGCTTTGTCAGCATTGGCGGCAACGTTAAGTTTTGCCCGCAGTTTGCCGTTGACCTGAACCACTAGAATAATACTGGATCGCTGTAATGCTTTGGGGTCGGCTTGAGGCCACTTGGCGTCAATTAATTCGCCGCGGTTGCCGAGGGCTCGCCACAGCGCATGACAGATATGTGGGGTTATCGGTGCCAGCAGTAAAATGGCACTTTGTAGGGCTTCGCGTTCGACCGCAAGACCGTTGGCGTTGTCGCGCTCGGCGTATTTCGTTACTTCGTTAAGTAACTCCATAATTGCAGCAATAGCGGTGTTGAACATCTGGCGACGACCATAGTCATCGCTGACTTTGTGGATGGTTTCATGGGTCTTGCGCCGCAATTGCTGTTGTTTGTCGCTGAGCGCGTCGGTATTGATCACAGTAAGGTTATGGCTAGAGGCCAAGTGAGCGTAGACTGTTTTCCAAAGTTTGCGCAAAAAACGGCTAGCGCCTTCTACGCCGGAATCGTGCCATTCCAGTGATTGTTCGGGTGGGGCAGCAAACATGGTAAACAGACGTGCAGTATCGGCACCATACTCTTGCACAATATTATGGGGGTCTACGCCATTATTTTTGGATTTGGACATTTTAACCACACCGCCAGAGATCACCTTCTCCCCGCTGGTGCGTTCGATGGCGTTAATGATGTTGCCTTTGTCATCGCGTTCAATTTCCACTGCAGCAGGGGCAACCCAGATTTTATGGCCGTGTACTTCTTTATAGAAAGATTCGGTCAGCACCATGCCTTGGCACAGCAGTTTTTTGAAGGGTTCATCACTGTTGATCAAGCCTTCATCGCGCATTAGTTTGTGGAAGAAACGCGCATACAGCAGGTGCAGGATGGCGTGTTCGATGCCACCCACATACTGATCCACCGGCAACCAGTAATTGGCGCGCTTTGAGTCGAGCATGCCCTGTTTAAAATCTGTGCAAGTGTAGCGGGCATAGTACCAGCTGGATTCCATAAAGGTGTCAAAGGTGTCGGTTTCGCGCTCTACTGCTTCACCATCAAGCTCATCTTCACGCCATTTGGGGTCTGCCTTAAGAGGGGAATGAACGCCATCCAGTTTTACATTTTCGGGCAGTAGTATTGGCAGTTTGTGGGCGGGTATCGCAATCTCACTGCCGTCGGCACGATTGAAAATGGGTATAGGCGCACCCCAGTAACGCTGCCGGGAGACGCCCCAATCGCGCAGGCGGTAATGGGTGGTGATTTTGCCTTTGCCGGAAGTCACTAGTGCGTCGGCAATGACCTCGAAAGCGGCAGTGAAGTCGAGGCCATCCCAGGCTTTAAATGGGTTTGCCGAATTGATCAGTACACCCTTTTCGAGCATTGGTGCCTTTTTTAGGTTAACTGCTTTGCCATCGGCGGGGGTTATAACCTGTTTTATGGGTAGAGCATGTTGTTGTGCAAATTCCCAATCCCGTTGATCATGGGCAGGTACGGCCATTACTGCGCCGGAGCCGTAATCCATTAGCACGTAGTTAGCGACCCAGAGCGGAACGCTTTCGCCAGTTAATGGGTGGGTCACCACTAAGCCGGTGTTCATGCCTTTTTTGTCCATCGTGGCCATATCCGCTTCGGACAGAGATTGCTTCTTACACTCGGCAATAAACGCTTTTAGCTTCGGGTTTGATGCCGCCAAAGCCAGTGATACTGGATGTTCCGCGGCTAGCGAGACGTAGGTTACACCCAATAAAGTGTCTGGACGGGTGGTAAATGCCGTGATGTGATCAATGCCGGCAATGGCTTCAGTTAGGGCAAAGCTGAGCTCAACTCCCTTGCTTTTTCCGATCCAGTTGCGCTGCTGCGTGCGCACCTGTTCTGGCCAGCCGGAAAGTTTATCGAGATCGTCCAGCAGTTCTTCCGCATAAGCAGTAATTTTAATAAACCACTGGGCTAATTCGCGTCGCTCCACAGTGGTGCCGCAGCGCCAGCAGCAGCCGTTTTCCACTTGTTCATTGGCGAGTACGGTTTCGTCATGGGGGCACCAGTTTACCGCTGAATATTTTTTGTACACCAAGCCTTTGTTAAATAAGCGGGTGAAAAACCACTGTTCCCAACGATAATAATCAGGCTGACAGGTAGCCAGTTCGCGTGACCAATCAAAACCAAAACCAAGGGGCCGAAGCTGGCTTTTCATGTAATCTATGTTGGAATAAGTCCAATCGGCCGGCGCAGTATTGTTTTGGATGGCGGCGTTCTCTGCCGGAAGCCCAAAAGCGTCCCATCCCATAGGGTGCAATACGTTTTTCCCCAACATGCGTTGATAGCGGGCAATGACATCGGTAATGGTGTAGTTGCGCACATGGCCCATGTGCAGTTTGCCGCTGGGGTAGGGAAGCATGGCTAGGCAGTAAAACTTTTCCTTGCTGTGATCTTCCTCAACCTCGAAGCTGCGTTGCTCTTCCCAGTGCTGTTGGGCGGATGCTTCGACTGTGGAGGGATTGTACTGCTCTTCCATTGCTTGGAACCTATAACCTTGTGATTGATAACGCTGTGATTTTTCTGGCGTTTATTGTGCCAGGTAATGGGAGATTATATGCATTTGGCAGAGATTCTCCTAGAAGCTGCGGTTGCAGTTTCTAGGAGAATTGTTCTCGCTTGTTTGGGGGGGTGCTATGAGTGGGCCGTTTCGCTTACCGCTTTGGGCTGAAGGCGGCTGCGTAGCAGGAGAAAAATCGAGGCCAGGAGTATGGCTAACTGTACGATAATGCCTTGCCAGCTGGAGTAGATTCCTAACCATTCAAAGCTAAAGGCTACTGGCAGTGGTGTAATAGCCACCAGAGCTGCTTCCTGTAGGGCGGCAATGGCCTTACCAGCGAGTACAAAGGACAAGGCGAGCAAAATATAGGTAGTAGCGGAAAAAAATTGGCCGATAGGTAGGCGCGCAGAATAGCGCACCAGTAACCAGCCGATGATTGCCAGTAGTACAAACCCGCTCAAGAGGCCGCCCCAGAGCGTGCTTATTTGATGGTCACCTGTCTGGGTTAGTAGCGATTGGTAAAACAAAATGGTTTCAAACACTTCGCGATAAACGGCAATAAACGACAAGCCGGCAATGCCCCACAGGGCGCCGCTGCTCAAGCTATGGGTAATGCTGCGGCGGATGTACGCTTGCCATTCCTGGGCCTGGGTTTTGCTGTGCATCCAAAAGCCTACATAGAAGAGTACCACTGCGGCGAGCAATGCGGCGACTCCCTCCATAGTTTCACGGTTGGCACCGCTGATATGAATAACTTTTTGGGCCAGTAACCAGGTGGCATAACCGGCAGCCAGGGCTCCGATCCACCCCAGGTGAACATATTTCAGTGCATCGCGACGTTGGGTTTTGATCAGAATGGTGCCCAGTGCCAGCACTACCAGCAGTGCTTCCAAGCCCTCGCGCAGTAAAATTATCAAGCTGGCAAGAAACAGGGCCGGGCTGGATAGCTGTGATTCCTCGAGCAATGTCTGGACTCCTTCCAGGCGCTGGAGCAGATCATTGACCGCCTCTGTTACCTGTTGGGAATCACTGTTAGCCCGGAGTTGTGCCCGCAAGGACAATAGATCACTTTCTATTGACTTGCGCAGCGCACTATCGTGGGTATCCAGTGAACTCTCCACTAGTTCAAAACCGTCCAGGTAGGCACTGATTGCGAGCGTGCGTGCACTGTCAAAGTCAGATTGCTGATAGGCCGCGAGGGCTTGTTGCAGGCGCTCACGGGTAATTTCTATAGGGGTGGCGGCGTCGGTTGGTGGGGCAAAAAGTGTTGTTGGATCAGCGCGCAATGCGGCGATTGCGGCGATGTCGAGTTGTGGGTTTTGGTTGCGCAATGTATCGGGGCTGTATTGTACCAGCTCCTCCAGGCTTACATCGGAATCGACAGCTGGGGCTCCTGCAAAAGCTTTACCACCAACGTAAAAGGCCAACGACCAGCGCTGTTGGTCATTGAGCCCTTTAAAAGCTGCCATAGAAGTGCCGTCGATGCCGTTGCTGATCGCATCATAGAGGCCTAGCAGGGAACGCTTTTCGGCGCGCTCGTGATCGAGGAAGTTGGTCGGTGTTGGTTCTAGGCTCGCTGCTAAAGGGCCATCCCCAGCACCATTTACCCCGTGACAGGCAACACACTGACGGCGAAAAATAACCGCAGTTTCGTTACTCGGCAACAGTTCAGCAGGTAGTGATAGCTGAGGGGAAATGGTTAGCAGGCTCTGGCGTAAGCTGGCGGTGTGTTTTTGGATTTCGGCCAGATTGTCACGGCGGTCAATGGCGCTAGACAGTGCCTGTGCGGATTGGCGGATTGCTGCAGATTCATTCGAGGAGGGCAATTGATCGCCTCGTTCGAGCAACAGTTGGGCAAACTCCTGCATTTCTGCAAATTCGCCCTGATTAATGATTTTGCCATCGGCCACTGCCTCAGAATAATCGACACCGATATATTCTGCCAATTGCATCAATTGGCGCAATTCCTGAGGATTTGCGTCAGATGCAGTTGTTTGAGCAGCGCTGACTCCTGCGGTAATGAAAAGCAGGAAGCAGGTAGTGAGAGACAAGATGCGCATGATCGGGGTTTCTCTGAATCAATAAGTTATGGCATAACGTAATAGTATTAAGAATTATTCTCATAATAAAGACTTTTAATAACAGAATTGTCCGTTTAGATACAAAGCTTGCGTTTGCCGAACAGGTTTTCGTCGGCATAGTGGTGCTCATCACTTGTGATGAAGAAATATAAAAAAAGGGCACCGGATGGTGCCCTTTTTAATTTGATGTTTAGTTAAAGCTTAGAACTGATAGTTGACACCAGCCCAGGCGTAGCGACCACGGAAATCGTAGGCGCTGGCGAAGCTGCCATTGCCGTTGAGATCTTGGGGTTCCTGATCTGTAAGGTTGTCGATACCGGCCGACAAGCGCAACTCTTCGCTGACATCCCAGCCACCTTTTAGATTCAGGTAGGTACGTGAGTGAACAGCTACAGGTTCTTCAGCGCTGGTTTCGCCGCCATCTAGGTATTTAACGTCGATGCCAACATCCCAGTTGTTGCCATACCAGGTGGTACTAGCAAGACCGCGCCATTTGGTATAGATACCATTGGAACTTGTGAGAACTTTACCCAGGCGGTTATCTTCAGTATTTGCTTCCTCGTTGTATATCGTGTACTCGAGCATACGAGTTGCCTGTAGGCGTAAGGCCAGACGGCCCGCATCAAAATCGAAGTTTTGCACCAGATCTACATCAATGCCACGAGTGTCAACCCGGCCGAGGTTTTCGAGTGCGCCTTCCAGCCTAGAAACTTGGCCAGAATCACTATTGCGAGTGACAAATTCACAGGAAGCGGCAATGCCTTTGCGATAGCAGTCGTCAAGAAGGCCTTGAAGATTCGGTTGGTCGATGGCGTTATCGATTTGAATATCGAAATAATCGAGTGTGATAGACAGATCGTCAACAAAAGCTGGGGTCCAGACCAGCCCAGTGGT
>JAHZJJ010000021.1 GCA_022600975.1 Gammaproteobacteria bacterium | reverse complement strand
TCCAAAGGCATTATTTCACAGTGGCACGGCATTGCGGATAGAACAACAATTGTCAATCCTCAGGGTATTTTGGAATACTACACACTGACAGATTTTAATACAAAAATATTAAGCCGAATGTATTTTAAAGAGCAGCTAGGGTACAACATTGCTACCGGCCAGCCAAATGGCTACCGCGTTGATCAGGGTGGCTACCCCCCGCTATCATTAAACTTAAAAGATAATTATCTCTATGTGCTAGCACGAGCAGACTTTAGCCGGGTCACTGACAAAAAGGATCGCGTCAACCTAACCCCCCCTAAAATGGGACCAAAACTTAGTGCCGGTGGCACCAAGGTAGTCGCAATACCTTATAGTAAACCCCTAGATGAGATACCTAGAAATCAATGGCTCGACCTGAAATGGGAAATCGCCTGGTCAGACTGGGCAAAAGATGGTAGCGGCATCTTAACCAATGGCGCTATTAAACTGTGGGTAGATGGCGAACAGGTACTGGACTGGATCGGACCATTGGGCAATAACGATGAATTTGGCAGCTACTTTAAATATGGTATTTATAAAGCTGGAGCCTCTGGAATCGAAGTGAGCCTTGCCGGATTTGATCAGTCGAGTCATGCCAAACCTGTTGCAGAGCCCCAACGGCTAAACAAAGCAAAAATTTCTGCCTCTGGCGCGTTTAAGTAGAACCCATTCAGATGGGCGCTTTTGGTCAAATTTTATACTTCTTATTTCAATTGTGACACTTTGTGGCAACGTTGTAGCTGGCTGCCCATCAGCCAGCAATGCCAAGACCTTAACAAAAATATTAGAGACTTAGAATAAGCATACCTTCACGTAAATTTGTGAGAAATTCAGCCCTGCACGCAACTCCTTTGTGCTATATCGCCAGTTACATATTAATATACCACGCTCTTCTCCTACTGAACTTCAGGTGGTTAGCAGCTGCGTAACTTCCGTTATGCTTTTTTATGCGCATTTATTCACCTAACCTACCAAGTTGGCCCAAAAATTGTAGTTAATTTAACAACACCTATAGATAGGGTTTCATTTGCAAACCGACAGGATGGTGATAGTGAAAAAGCATTGGGGCTTTAGTTTAACAGAACTCATGATTGTGGTAGCTATTGTCGGGATTTTGGCCACTATTGCTTTGCCAGCGTACAATACCTTTGTCATTCGCGCTCAGGTAACAGAGGGTCTGAACCTGGCTTCTGCGGCTCAAGAGGCGGTTGTTGAAACTTATTCAACCACCGCTGCCGCTTCCATTACTGAGTATGGTGGCTCTGGCCCCGCCGCCGCCGGTTCTTATGGATACAGTTTCACTCCCAGCAGTATCGTGGATCTGATAACCATTTCAGCTATAGCCGATACAAGCGCGCCAACCTTGACGGACGCCCGAATTCTCATAGTGTACAATAGCCCAATTAGCATAGCTATGGGCGCGCCAGTGGTATTGCAGCCTGGCAGTGGCACTATCGACGCTGCCGGCTTGCCCTCTGCACCATTGGACCCAGAAGCCCCCATCGTTTGGGGATGCAATGTGCTAGCCCTCGCGCAAGCCTTTCCATACGTTCCGGCCAATTGCCGCTTTTAATCCAAAACAGTTGACGCTCTGGGCGACCTCTTTAATAGACGCCATAGCATTTGCGATTGCATGATTTAAATACAACCTAAACTTCAATGGTTTATGTCAACCACCTTGCGGCCAAGCCTGTAGGCCACAAGTTCATCGAAGTAGCTAAGTTTCTACATTAGATAACTGTAGAAGCTACTAATCCAGCAGACCTTCCGCTTTCAATGCATCATGCACTGCAGGTCGCTCGGCTAAACGCTCACTGAATGCTGTTAAATTCCGCCAGGCGCTGGTATCCACTCCACTCACACCATTCCAGCGATCAATAACAAACAGATAGGCGTCAGCAATGGAAAGCTGATTGCCGAGCAAGTAGTCTCCGGTTAGTTGCTTTTCTATATAACTAAAGTACTTATGCAATGTTTCCATCGCTGCTGCCTTTTCAGCATCGCTGCCCTGCCAAAAAAATGGCACAAAGGACTTATGCACTTCACTGGAAAAAAAGTTCACCCACTCCAGCAAGCGATAGTAGGCCATGCTGCCGGGCTCGGGCATCAAGTTGGCGGCGGGATTTTGTTCTGCCAGAAACTGTGCTACTGCCAGGCCTTCGGTGAGTATTTCGCCAGTTTCTAATTGCAACGCCGGGACAGATCCCTTGGGGTTGATATCAAAAAAATTACTGCCATCTTCCAGCTGATGGCTTTTCAAATTTACCTTGCATAGTGCGACATCCAAGCCTGCCTCGCGAGCAACAATATGAGGCCAGAGAGAACAGGCACCGGGGGAATAGTAAAGCTTCACAGGGATTTTCCTTGAGTACTAACACAAATAAAAGTGATTGGACATGATGATTACGATTGGATTTTCGCAGCTAGCGATGGCAACCGCTGCTACTCTAACATCGGCACCTTTGCGATAGAACTCTACGCAAAGCATAAACATGCTACAACTGCACGTTTAGAAAAATCCTGCCTCCCAAGCAACTTCTCTATATACCAGCAAACGCCATTTCTGTATAAGTAGGCGGCTATTTTTTTACCTGCACGCTTCGCTTACAATGGTTACACTGACATCTAAATCATCGAACTCAATTTCGAAGAAGCGCAAAAATAAATGCCGGTACCCGCTACCAAGCACAGGTTATTGAAGCGCTTTGAGACATAAAATGGTCTTGCATTACGGTATAGTGCAGACGCTACTGGGACAACACAAACTGGTCATTAATAGCGGTAATGCGAGGCCAAAATGCACAGCTCTCTTTCACTATGATCAAAGAATATCACTACAAACCCAATGGCGAGGTGCCCAAGGGGGAGGCATTACCCGCAGGCGTGCGGAGAATAGCCCTCGGTGTTGCCTATTGCGGCACAGCACTGCACGGTTTTCAAAAACAGAAAACTTCAGCGCGCACCGTACAAGGCATACTGGAAACTGCTCTGTCCGATATTGCCGCGCAGCCAGTTACTCTGGTCTGTGCGGGCCGCACCGATTCCGGGGTCCACTCCTCTAACCAGGTGGTGCATTTTGATACGGATGTAGTGCGACCCGAACGGGCTTGGGTGCAAGGTGTCAATACTCGCTTGCCGGACGCCATTCGTGTGCGTTGGTCGCGGCAGATGCCGGCGCAATTTCACGCGCGCTTCAGCGCCTGTGAACGCAGTTATCGCTATCTGATTCACAGTGCCCCCACCCGCTCAGCGCAGGCCGCCAAGGAGGTCACCTGGACTCAGTACGCTTTAAACCTAGAAGCCATGCGCGCCGGTGCTCGCCACTTAATTGGTACACACGATTTCAGTAGCTTCAGGGCCAGTCAGTGCCAAGCCAAAACTCCTGTGCGCCAACTGATGCGTTTGGATATTGCGCGTGTCGGGGAACTAATTGTACTTGAATGTAGCGCCTCAGCATTTTTACATCATATGGTGCGCAATATCGTCGGCGTGCTGATGTCTATTGGTCGCGGGGAGCGCGAGCCCGAATGGGCCAAAGAAGTACTGGAAGCTCGCGACCGCAGGCTCGGAGGCGTTACTGCACCGCCCTATGGCTTGTATCTGGTACAAGTAAAGTATCCCTCTGAGTTTCCCTTGCCCGAAATGGCGCCTGGACCGCTACTGGTGCCCTTGCCTTTAGGAGCAATTGGGCCCGCCTAATCAGCAACAACAAATCCAACCGCGTGGTTCATGTGCGTATTTACCGCCCTTTTAACCGATATCGCCTTTCGTGGGAGCTAAGAGTACTGAAAGTTTATGTATATAAGCGCTACAATAGGCGGCTACTAAAAGCTTTGGCTCTATTATGCGTGTGAAAATTTGTGGTATCACCACTCCTGAGGATGCCCAAGTGGTCATTGAAGCGGGGGCCGATGCTCTGGGCTTGGTGTTTTACCCCCCCAGCCCACGTCATATTTCCATTGACCAGGCTCAACAAGTTGCCGCAGCAGTACCCCCATTTGTGACCCTAACCGGGCTCTTTGTTAATGCAAAGCCGTCACTGGTACAACGGGTATTGGCACAGGTGCCTCTCAATTTACTGCAGTTTCACGGCGATGAAACGGCTACTTATTGTGATCAGTTTCAGCGCCCTTATATCAAAGCATTTGCCATGAAGCCAGCGTTTGAACCACTGGCCGCCATGGCCCAGTACCCACGGGCGCGGGGATTTTTGCTGGATGCTTATCGTCCTGGTGTCCCCGGTGGTACAGGTGCGGTTTTTGACTGGCAGCGCGTACCTCAAAATAGTGGCCATTCAATCCTATTGGCTGGCGGCTTGACTGAGAAAAATGTAGCACAAGCCATTGCCAGCGCCAAACCACAGGCCGTCGATGTCAGCGGTGGTGTGGAAATGTCACCGGGATGTAAAGATCCACAAAAAGTGCATGATTTTATTACCGCAGCCAAAGCGCACTAGGCTGATTGCCACTACGTAGAAGTTTACAGGCACAACAGCGAAAGGAATTTAACAGATGAGTGAATTACCCGCGAGCCGGGATGTAGCGCGGCTGTCAAAGCAAGAGACAGAACGCCAATCGATAGATTATCAAGCCTTTCCCGATACCGGCGGTCACTATGGCTCCTACGGCGGCCGCTTTGTGTCCGAAACTTTAATCAGCGCTTTGGATGAATTACAGCGAATGTATCAGCAGCTGAAAGCTGACCCCGAATTTCAAGCGGCATTTGATTATGATCTAGCGCACTATGTCGGCCGCCCATCTCCATTGTATCTGGCCGAGCGACTCACTGCAGAGGTAGGGGGCGCGAAAATCTGGCTTAAGCGCGAAGATCTCAACCACACCGGTGCACACAAGATAAATAACACTGTTGGGCAGGCACTGTTAGCTAAGCGCAGTGGCAAACGCCGTGTCATTGCCGAAACCGGCGCTGGCCAACACGGTGTCGCCACAGCGACGGTGGCCGCACGGCTGGGCCTGGAATGTGTGGTCTATATGGGTGCCGAAGATGTCGCCCGCCAATCCCCCAATGTTTACCGTATGAAATTACTCGGGGCCACAGTGGTACCGGTTGAATCTGGCTCCAAAACCCTCAAAGACGCTATGAACGAAGCCATGCGAGACTGGGTGACCAATGTAGAAGACACCTTCTACATTATCGGCACCGTTGCCGGCCCTCACCCCTACCCGCAACTGGTTAGAGATTTCAACACAATTATCGGTCGCGAAGCGCGACGGCAATGCTTGACTCAATTTGGCCAGTTGCCCGATGCTCTGGTTGCCTGTGTTGGCGGCGGTTCCAATGCTATCGGCCTATTTCACCCCTTTCTGACAGATAGTACAGTGGCGATGTATGGGGTTGAAGCGGGTGGCGAAGGGCTCGACAGCGGCCGTCATGCGGCACCACTCAATACCGGCGTGCCTGGTATTCTGCACGGCAATCGCACCTATCTGATGGAAGATGAAGACGGCCAGATTAGCCCCACGCACTCAGTTTCTGCCGGGCTCGATTACCCCGGCGTGGGGCCGGAACATGCCTGGCTAAAAGATATCGGCCGTGTACGCTATGTCACTGCCGATGATCAAGAGGCGCTGGCGGCATTTCGCAAGCTTACCCACAATGAAGGTATTTTGCCTGCATTGGAATCTAGCCACGCGCTGGCTTACAGCTTCAAGTTGGCGATGCAGATGTCTCGTGAGCAGCATATTGTGGTCAATCTTTCCGGTCGTGGTGATAAAGATATTTTTACCGTTGCCGCCATCGATGGCATAGAAATTTAGGAGCGCGATCGTGACGGAAAATACTTCATTAAAAAACCGTATCGATATACGCTTTGCCGCGCTGCGCAGTAGCGGGCGCAAAGCATTGGTTAGCTATATTGTTGCCGGTGATGGCGATAATACCGTTGCGCTGATGCACCAATTGGTAAGCAGCGGTACCGACCTAATTGAACTGGGGGTGCCTTTTTCCGACCCAATGGCGGAAGGCCCAGTAATCCAACGAGCGCACGAACGCGCCCTGGCCAACAAAACCTCGTTGCGCCGTTGCCTAAAGCTGGTCGAAGAATTTCGTCAACAAGATCAAAATACACCAGTTATCCTGATGGGCTACGCCAATCCCATAGAGAGAATGGGCGCCGAAGTATTTGCCGATGGGATGGCTACAGCCGGAGTGGATGGTGCACTGACGGTTGATTTGCCCGCAGAAGAAGCTGAACCCCTTAATCAATTACTAAAAAAACGCGATTTACACAATATTTTTTTGTTGACCCCCACCACCAGCGACGCTCGCATTGCCGCAGTCACTCGCTTGGCAAGTGGCTTTATCTACTATGTGTCACTTACCGGTGTGACCGGAGCAGGGCATCTGAATCCGGATAGTGTGGCTGAACATCTAACCCGTATTCGTCAGCATACGGATTTGCCCTTATGTGTCGGTTTTGGCATTAAAGATGGCGCTTCAGCACGAGCCGCCAGTGCCCATGGAGACGGCGCCGTGGTGGGCAGCGTGCTAGTTGCCGCAATCGGCAATGCTGAGAATGATGTAGCTGCACAGGATCGAATCGGCATCATTACCAATGAAATACGCACAGCGTTAGACAGATAGTACAATAAAGCAATCAACCGGCTGCGTCGCGCAGCTAATCCGGTTGCCTTTGAGTCGTGAAGGCTAAAATGATGCTTGAAGCATACCTTTGGGTATGTTTATGTAGAGTTAAATGGGTCGGGTACACTAATAAGCTACACAGCTTTTGCGTGCCAGACTGTGGTTTCTAGGTTAGAGTTAACTACCCGGCAAAAGCAGAAAGTTCTGGTAACAAAATGAGTTGGTTAGAAAAAATTGTCCCCGCTGTGATCCGTGCCGAGCGCCGCGCTGGAAGCAGTAAAGTTCCCGAAGGTGTATGGAAAAAATGCGTCAAGTGCGATGCACAACTGTATCTACCAGAATTGGAACGCAATCTAGATGTATGCCCCAAATGTAACAACCATTTCCGCATTGGTGCACGCCGCCGCCTGGATATCTTCCTCGATGAACAGGGGCGCGAAGAATTGGCCACCGATGTGTTACCAATAGACCGCCTGAAATTCAAAGACACCAAAAAATATAAAGATCGACTTACTCAAGCACAAAAGGTCACTGGTGAAAAAGATGCGCTAATCGCCATGTACGGCCAACTTAAAGGTGCCCCATTGGTTACTGTGGCCTTCGAATTTGCCTTTCACGGTGGTTCTATGGGTTATGTGGTCGGTGAACGCTTTACTCGCGCGGCACAAAGGGCCCTTGAAGAACGCATTCCATTGGTGTGTTTTTCTGCCACTGGTGGTGCGCGCATGCAAGAAGCGCTGATTTCACTGATGCAAATGGCCAAAACTTCCGCCGTGCTGGAAAAACTTAAGATGGCCGGCGTACCCTATATCTCGGTAATGACCGATCCAGTATACGGTGGTGTCTCCGCTTCATTGGCACTATTGGGAGACATCAATGCCGCAGAACCAGGCGTGCGCGCAGGATTTGCCGGCCCAAATATTATTGAGCAGACAATCCGTCAGAAATTGCCAAAAGGTTTTCAGCGCAGCGAGTTTTTATTAGAGCATGGCGCCATCGATATGATTATTCCTCGCGCCAATATGCGCGATACTATCAGCCGTTTGCTGGGCAAACTATCCGGGCGCTAATCGTTGTTGGGCTCGTTAAACCACTTGAGTGGCTGATCTATCATGTCAAATCTGCAATCCTGGTTGAACCGTCTCGAAAGCCTGCACCCTACGGAAATAGAGCTCGGTCTGCAACGCGTTGCCGCAGTCGCCCACAAGCTCGGCGTTGTGCCGCCGGCACCACAGGTAATCACCGTTGCCGGCACAAACGGCAAAGGCAGCTGTGTTGCCACAATGGAAGTACTGCTGACAACTGCTGGCCACTCGGTAGGAGCTTACACTTCGCCGCATCTGCTGCGCTTTAACGAACGGGTGCGCATCGATGGCGAGGAGGTCAGTGAACGGCAATTAGTGGCGGCATTTGAAGCCATTGAAGCCGTGCGTGGCAATATCAGTTTGACCTATTTTGAATTTACTACACTGGCAGCTTTGTGGTTATTTAAACGTGCACAGGTAGCATTTGCTCTACTGGAGGTCGGTCTTGGCGGGCGTCTGGACGCAGTTAATATCATCGATGCCCAGGTCGCTATCATTACTTCCGTGGCCATTGACCATGAGGACTGGCTGGGCAATGATCGCGAAACCATTGGCCGAGAAAAAGCGGGGATTCTGCGCAAATCGTCCCAGTTTGTATGCGCCGACCCCCACCCCCCCCAGTCATTACAAGAGATCGCTCCCAGTCTCAGCTGCCCCAGTATTTTTATCAATCGCGACTTCTCCCTCGACAATACAACATTTAACTTTGAAGCAGCGGGATTAACGCTTGAATTACCGCCATTGGCACTACCGGGGCCCAGTGTTGCCGCGGGGATAACCGCATTACAACTTCTCGAGGCATTGCCGCAAACGAGGCTAATATCTAAGGCCCTGGCCAACCTCAAACTGCCGGGCCGCTGCCAACAACTGCAGTGGCACAACCGCACGCTGATATTGGACGTAGGCCACAATCCTGCGGCTGCCAGTTACCTGGCAACTTGGTTGCAGACCAATCCGGTAGCGGGCAAAACCCATGCCTTAGTGGCTGCCATGAATGATAAGGATCTACCGGGGTTACTGGCACCGCTGATGCCGCTGGTGGAACATTGGTATCCTGCTGAGCTGCCGGGTAACCCCAGGGCCGCCAAAGGCCCTGCGTTATGTCAAGGATTGAGAGCAGCCGGAGCAATTGCCAAACAACTGAGAGGTTCCTGCCAGGCAGTGGCAACCGTTTTATCCAGGGCATTAAAAGAGCTTGGTGCAGAAGACCGGTTGCTTGTATTCGGTTCTTTCTTTACCGTTGCTGAAGCATTACAGCTTATACGGGAAAACAAGCATGACCAGCCAAGGCTCTGAGGGCATCAAAAGCCGCTTCAATGATGGTGTAAAACAGCGTATTGTCGGCGCTCTGGTACTAGTGGCATTGGCGGTAATTTTTTTGCCTTCGCTGCTCGACCGAGAGCAAGCACTTACCATTGACACTACCACTCAAATACCACCTCCCACAGATATTCCACAGGTGGAGATTAACGAGCCTGTGGCCGACGAAAGTATCCCCCCCCCCCCGGCGCTGGCAGAAGTGTTCCAACCCCCCTCTGCGAGCGAAAGCGCAAAGAATTCGCCAGATCTGGATACAGCTACCGATGAACCTATCCTAGACAAGCAGGGCTTACCTACGGCCTGGGTGGTGCAAGTGGCATCCTATCAGCAAAAGGCTAAGGCCGAACGCTTGCGCTCGCGCCTACTGGACGAAGGCTACCGGGCTTACACTCGCGTCGCCAAAACACCTAAGGGAGAGTTTATTCGGGTTTTTGTTGGCCCTAAAATCAACCGCACCGATGCCGAAGCAGTTAAAACCAAGCTGGATCAACTGCTCAATACCCAAACGCTGATATTGCGCTTTAAAACCTAATGCAGTTTCCAGGCCTCTGGGCTGAACTGCTTCACGCCGCCAATGTGGTAAGTTAGAATGCGCGCTCTTCTCAGCGATCACCCTACCGAGGGTAATGATGTATGAATTGGGCTGACTGGATCATTCTGGCACTTATCGCCGTTTCTACACTGATCGGCCTCAGTCGTGGCTTCGTTCGCGAAGTACTGTCTTTACTGACTTGGGTTGCGGCCTTTGCCGTGGCAATGATGTTCCGTCAGCAGTTGGCACCGCTGCTTTCCAACCTCGTGGAAACGCCTGCGCTGCAAGAGTTGGCTGCCTTTGCCATGCTGTTTATAGCGACCCTATTGGCAGGTGCCGGTCTCAATCTACTATTGTCCAGTTTCGTCTCGGCTACCGGCTTATCGGGCACTGATCGGGTGCTGGGTATGGTGTTTGGCCTGTTGCGCGGCAGTATTGTCGTGTTGGTATTGTTAATTTTTGCTCCGGTGCTGCTACCGGTTACAGAGAACTCCTGGTGGTGGGAGTCAAAGTTGATCCCTTCTTTTCTCAACTTTGAAGATCACGCACGCGATCTGGCGTCAGAGTTAAAATTATTCTTCGCAACACAAATTGATTAATACGCGGCAATCGAAACAATTGTCTCGCGTCAAGCTAATTGGGATCATGAAGTATGTGTGGTATTGTTGGAATCGTCGGTAAAAGTGATGTCAATTTACAGCTGTATGATGCGCTCACGCTATTGCAGCACCGAGGCCAAGATGCAGCGGGTATTGCCACCTGCGACGGCGACCACCTCAATCAACAGAAAAACAACGGCTTGGTGCGCGACGTCTTTCATTCTCGCGACATGCATAGACTGACCGGTAATTTCGGTATTGGCCATGTACGCTATCCTACTGCTGGTGACTCTGGCCCCGAAAACGCCCAACCCTTCTATGTCAACGCCCCCTACGGCATCGCCATGAGCCACAATGGCAATCTCACCAACACCAACGAAGTGGCAGCAGAGATTTTCAAGCAGGATCTGCGTCATATCAATACGACTTCCGACTCCGAATTGCTACTCAATGTGTTTGCTCACGAATTGCATAAATTGGGTAAATTAAAGCCTCAAGCGGAAGATATTTTTACCGCTATGAAAGTGCTGCATCGACGTGTACGCGGCGGCTACGCCTGTATAGCAATGATCGTTGGCTACGGAATTGTCGCCTTTCGCGATCCCCACGGTATCCGCCCGCTGGTCTATGGCAAACGTGAAACTGCAAAGGGCTACGAATATATGGTTGCCTCTGAATCTGTAGCGCTAGATGTGCTCGGTTACACCTTGGTGCGCGATGTTGCCCCGGGTGAGGCCATTTATATCGAGCTTGACGGCACCCTGCACACCCAGCAGTGCTGCACGCGGCCGCAACTAAATCCCTGTATTTTTGAACATGTGTATTTTGCCCGCCCGGATTCGATTATAGATGGTGTTTCGATGCATAAAACCCGCTTGCGTCAGGGTGAGCATTTAGCCGCTAAAATCCTCCGTGAACGACCCCATCACGATATTGATGTAGTGATTCCGATCCCCGACTCCTCCCGTGCTGCCGGGCAGGGTGTAGCTTACAAATTGGGGGTGAAATTTCGTGAAGGTATGGTCAAAAACCGCTATATTGGTCGCACTTTTATTATGCCCGGACAAAAACAACGCAAAAAATCCGTACGTCAGAAGTTAAACCCTATTGAGTTGGAGTTTCGCGGTAAAAATGTATTGTTAGTAGACGATTCCATTGTTCGTGGCACAACCTGCAAACAAATTATTCAAATGGCGCGGGAAGCAGGTGCCGCAAAAGTATATTTTGCCACCGCAGCACCGGCGGTACGGTTTCCTAATGTTTACGGTATTGATATGCCATCGGCCTCTGAACTAGTCGCCCATGGGCGCACCACCGAAGAGGTACGCAAAGAGATAGGTGCCGACTGGCTGATCTACCAGGATCTAGACGATTTAGTGGCCTGCTCAGCGGAAGGTAATAGCAACATTGAAACCTTTGATTGCTCGGTATTTAACGGCAATTATATTACCTGCGATGTCGACGAACACTATTTACAAAATTTGCATTCGATACGCAATGACAACGCCAAAAAGCTTAACGACGGGGACAACGCTTAATGAGGCAGAAGTGTGTAATCGGCGCACTTCTTTTTACAGTTTATTGATACTCTGCTGAGGTAATAAACTCGCTGAATCTCTCACACCAAATAATTACTGTATTGTAATCAGCAACGTTAATATTTCTGGGCACAGGAACGATAAAATTATTGAAAGTTTTTACATCGCCAACTAGCACCATAGTAGGTTTAAGTTTTTTGAACTTTTCTTCGGTCTCAACAAACTCTTTGGCAAGGTATAACTTGTAATCTGGCCCTGGTGCCAATTTTCCTTCCAGAGCAATGGCGTCATTGCTAACAAAAACCTGTCCCTCTCCCCAGTGAAAGGTATCACTATCTTTAAGGTTTTTTCTAAATACCCCCCGGTATTTCGTTGTATCAGCCATCTTAGCAATTTGTGAGGTAGAAGGAGCTTCAGGCGCAGTTATTATGGGTAATGTGTAGATACCAAGCGCAAAGCCTGCGATGCCAACCACAATATGACTGGAGATGAGGGCGATTGCTTTCCTTATCGTCATGGAAGCTATGCTCCGTTAAAACGCTCGTTGATTGCCGATCCTTCTAGCAGTAGAGCCCATTTATACTGGCCTTCTAGCATTTCAATGGATTATCCTAGAAACCACAGTTGCGTCACGCAAGCCTGCACAAGTTCTTGATACATCAGACAAATCTTAAAAAATTCTCACCACCAATAAGGTGACCAAAAATTTATAAAAATCATCATTTTACACAGCTTTCACACGCCCAACTGCGGCTTCTAGGATTATAGGCCAATATTCGTATATTGTAGCTATTTACATCCAGTTGCAAACGAGATGAAGGTAGTCAAGAGGTGACTTGGGCGCCTAAAGCTTACTCATAATTACCCTTCACAATTTCTCAAAACATTGAGTCGATGCAGTTATAAAATGATATGGGGTAAATATCGGCTCATATCCTGAGTGATAGGGCTGCTGTCTTCGCGAATAGAGATTCCCGCAGCTTCGTTGTCGACTAGCCAGGAGCCGACAAGGGTGTAATGGGGACCAAATTTAGGTAAGCGATGCATAGCCTGATAAATGTAGCCTTCTTCGCCGTAAGGGCCGGATGAACCTCCTTCAACTGGTTGACCGTGGCGTAATATAGAGATATTAGCGCCCTCACGGGAAAAGATCGGCTTTTTTATTAGTTCCGTTTGCTCCTTGGCAAGTGCTAGCTCGGTTTCAAAGTAGGCTGGAAGCAGATTGGGATGACCCGGAAACATTTGCCACAGTAAAGGCAGTAGAGCTTTATTAGAAAGAATGGATTTCCAAGGGGGCTCCAAATAACGGACATTACTAGCGGCAAGAAACTTTGCATATTGTTCTCGAAATAACATTTCCCAAGGATAAAGTTTGAACAGCCAGGTAATCACATGGTCATCCAGATCAGTAAATCTCCCACAACCATCAACTCCAATATCTTCTATATAGACAAATTTTTGTGGAACAGCTGCAGCAGTTGCACAGTCTTGTAAATACTGAACAGTCCCTCGATCTTCTGCTGTATCTTTGCAGCTGGCAAAGTGCAACTGTCGGCCTGGGGTTAAAAATTGTAAATCCTTAAAGCGGTTAATCAGCTTCTCTTGAAGTGAGTTAAATTGATCTGCTCGTTTTACCACTTTGCCGCTGTCGACAGTATCTTCAAGCCATAACCATTGCCAAAAACCAGTTTCATAGAGGCTTGTAGGGGTGTCGGCATTATTTTCATAAAGCTTTGCCTGGCCTTGCCCCGAGTAAGCAAAATCAAGGCGCGAGTACAAACTTGGATCGCCATTGTCCCAGGAGCGTTTAACAAAATCCCAATGTTGCTCAGGAATGCAGAATTTGCGCATCAACACTTCATCAGCTACAACCGTTGCCACCACCTCAAGGCACATTTGGTGAATTTCTTCCGTTGGGGCTTCAAGATCGCGCTCAATCTGTTCTAGTGAAAATTGATAATAGGCAGATTCATCCCAATATTTCTCACCGTACATGGTATGGTAATTAAAACCAAACTCATGAGCTTTTGACTGCCAATTTAAACGCTCCTCAATAGGTACTCGAATCATAACATCTTTCCAGGTTACCCACCCCAACCGCCAGAGCGCGAACCACCCCAGTTTGATTTGGCCGATGCCGTAGAGCCAAAACCACCACGGGAAACTGTTCTAGTTACCGTTGGTCTCGGCTTTGTTACCCTCGGGTTTAGTTTGTAATTTCCCTTACCCGGCATGCCAATCACACTACCGTCGGCCAACATAAGTTTATCTCTAAGCCCACGCCTATTGCCGGAGTAATGAAATACCGGGTTATAGTACTGTGCGCGACCATACCTCCTTGCACTGGCATTATCTCCGACATTATCCAGTGCCCTAGCGACCATAAAACCGGCCATAAGTGGCAGCCAAACGCCGCTGCTCGACTGCTGGCAGTTATCAAATTCCGTTTCACAATTGTACCTGCTAGCGTATTTTGGAGCCGTGCGTTCAGCTTCTTTTAAGGCATTTTGATAAGCCGCTTCACATTGCTCCAAAGTCAGCTCTGTATTTTCAACACAAGAGCTTGTGTTTTGAACCAATTGATACTCTTTTTGCGGCTGGCATCCAGCAATAGCCGTCGCTACTGCCAGGGCAAGAGGTGCGGAAAAAAACCGGACAGGAGTGTTTTTACGCAGTATCGTCAGATCAATATGTTTTGTCCGTTTCATTGCATTCTCCAGTATGTATTTTGGCGGCTTAATGTGCTCGATAAATACATAGCTCGCTTCACTAATAAAGTGAATATGGTTGGCTTATAGGGTATATCTACCATAGGAAGTGTTTAATAACTCATACATGCCGCGTTCAGCATGCCCACAGAAATATTGGTTGCCGCGAGCATAGTGCCAGCGCTAGCCTCACCATTTTTGATTCTTTGGATGATTTTTGGCATAAATATAAAACGTACAACCCCAAAGGCTAACAGTTGGGCACCGAGGGCTATGAGACCCCAGGTCAGAAAATCTACAATGGATACCGAATTGCTGGCTGCACCGGAAAGCGCAATGGCAAAGCCGATAATCGCACCACCAAAGGCAATGGCGGCAGCAATGTTTTTTTCCTGTTTTATCAGTTGCCATTCATTATGCGGAGTAATGGCGGCATAAAGAAATTTAAAAATAATAATAAGAATAAGTCCAAGGCCAAAATAGCTAAGAAAATTAATAATGCCGGAAAGCAGGTGGTACTGTTGATCCATAGGGGTTTCCTGTTAACCGTAAATGGTTATTTGTGAGGGAGTTAAAGTTATGCCTGTACTTCTGACGAAACATCTATCCAGGGTGTTGTACTTGGTTTGTTTTTCCTCTGCAGAAAGATAGAGAGATTCTGTATTATTATCCAACGGGCGTTCAAATAGCATGACAAATTGGTCCGTGGTTTCGCTCTCGCCGGTTTCATCATGAGTGGTCTCTACCAAGTGCACCGGCTGATGATAGTCATTCACCGCTTCCCACACGCGATTGAATAGATGCCCTCCGAGCTGATAAGTGTTGTTGCCGATCTGTCGCCGCAACAAATGCCCCCAGTCCTTTTCATTGGATACATCTAAAGTGTCATAATAACGAAAAAGCTTCACATCGATCACATCCGCCTCACTGGTACCATTACTGGTTATCACTTGCAGCCAGGAGTCGTTATTGGTGTAAAAACGAAACAAGGTGGTACCGTCAATTTCGGTAATACCGGCAGCGCTGACAAAATGCGTATCGGGCAGTTCGGGGTTACTGAGCTTGCCAATTATTAATTTGATTAATAGTTTATCAATTTCAAAACTACTGCCAATACCTAGCCCCATAATTTCCGGGGACTTAGCTATTGATTTTTCCGTGTTATTTTTTGCAAAAAATTTTTTAAACATGAGATTTTGAGCTTAGTGGTTACACGTTATACGGCGTTACGTGGCAACTGATTGAGGCTTTCCATCAGGGCACTGTCGTCCAACCTAGAGGTACTAATGTAGTAAATAATATCGTCAGCTGTAACCTCAGTGGTTTTGTCAGCGTTGAGGTCAATCCTATCTGCGGCAGTATGCTTAATGCCCAGCAAGGTGGCGTTCCATTGCAAATAAAGATGGCGCAATAGCTGGGCATAGCTCAATGTACCATCAATGCTCAACTTGGAGCTGTACTGGGTTATCCCCGCAGTGCTATCTAACAATTGCATCGTGACCTGAGACGACCCAGGATCAAGGGTTGCCTTCGCCAGCATTTCAACCGCAACAGAGGGAACACACTCTACTTTCGGGCAGTGGGTTTTAAGTAGCTTAGCGATAGATTCATCTTTGAAATATGCTGTTTTATGGCAAGCTGGATTGAGCTGACGGCAAAACAATGCCGTAGTCAAAGTGACATCATCTGCTTCACTATCAATAATAATCCTTTCTGCTTCCGCGAGTGAACAACGTTCCATGGCCTCCTCATTGGTGAAGGCGTCTACACGCACAAAGCCAATCTTTCCTGGCATCGGGTTTTCAATATCATTGGTTACACACAAAATGATTTCTATGGATTTTCCATTGGCTTCTGAGTGCAATAATTCGATAAGTCTGTAAGTTCGCTGCTCATTCCAGCCAATAATGACAATATGATTGCGCATTTTTATCGTATTTAAACCCTGTCTGGTCATTGTCGCCACCCCACTTACCCAAAGACTTAATCTCGCAATAACAACACCAAATAAAAGCAGACCCATAGGTATAACCCACAGAGCAACGATATAGCGCCCCATTATCGTCTTGGGTGCCAGATCTCCATAACCTACGGAAGAGCCGGTAACGACCAGATAGTAAAAAAAGAAATGTTTCTTTACGATTGCCGCCTCGCCGGCCAACGTCATTAACATAAGGCTGGCTGCATAGTAAAACACTGCCGTTAACAGTAAAGTTGAAACCTTAGTATCAATAATAAACGCCGCCATCAGGCGGCGTATAAATATCCAGGTAGCCATCTTCTGCTAGGCGGTCTCTTTCTTGGCCATTAACTGTGCCAGCTTATCCGCACCGCTTTTCTGGCGGCCGGGCTTTATGCCAACTTGTTTCAGCTTTTCATCCAAACTACTGCTACCCTCCTCTGCGGCCATGCGCTCTGCAGCTTTCATTTCTGCATCGCGCTCTACCTGTTTTTGCTTGATACGCTCCATGCTGTCTAGGGCTGTTTTAACCCTGCTGTTAGCCCCTAAATGGTGTTTTGAAACTGCAACTTGCGCTTTTTGTACCGACTCTGTCGCCTTAATTTGATCAATCTGCTGCTCCATACGGCGAACATTGGCTTTTGCCTGTTTGATATTTGCCTTTAAGGTAATACTCGACTGGCTAAACCCTTCGGCGATGGATTTTTCTGTTTCAAGCTCTGTCTCAAGCTCGCTGACACGTTCAGCACACTCCAAAGCCAGTGCCTCTTCTTTTAGCTCCATGGCCTTAACAGCCTGGTCACTGTATTCGGCAATGCTATTTTCAAGCGCTTTAACTTTATTTTTTGCCAGCTCTTCTTTGGCCATAATTTTTACCAAATTCTGATCGCTGGTGCGCAACTCTTCCTTAGCATCGCGAATTTCCTGATCGAGAATACGCAGGCTCTGAGTATCCACCACTGATTCCACCACTTCATTAGTTCTACCACGCAACGCGGTAAACAATTTCATTATACTCATGCGCTCACCTCCACTTCGTTAATATGGTCCTGATACATTTCGAGAAAGTCATTGACATTACTAAACAGAGTAGAAATCTCCTGAATAATAATTGCCGTTTTACTGTCTTTGGATAAGGCTCCAAATGCAACATAATAATCACTGCCATGAATGGTAGTGATAGCAATGGTTGAAAGCGGTACCAGTTGATGGGTGCGGAGAATCAGATCGTTAAAAATATTAGTATCTTTAATATTTAGCGCCGGGAACAAAAAACTTTCAATCATGATTTGCTGTTCACCCTGATGCAGTACCGCGATAAGGCCATCTCCACTGGTTATGGTATGGCATTCACCTTCTGTAGCAATAACCCAGGACTCGGGCCAATCATCGTGGGCTTTAAGCCGCTTAATAAATGTTGACATATTACAATCTCGTTGGTTAATAAGATTTCCACGCCGTTAAATGCTTAATATTTGCCAAGACTTAATCTAACTCAGCAAGCATATTGCCAGAGAGCGTTTAAACATTCAATTGAGCCGTTTTGAGCAACCATAATATCGCTATATTTACAAAACTTGCCAAATAGCCTTTAGATCCTATGGTTTAAGCCAAATATCAAGCCTTATATTGGTAACGCTGGACTTCTTTACAGCGGAGAATTACTGTAGTCGTGTTCTTTAATAGCAATAGGTTCAATTTGTATGAAAATCACGCTATATGTCGCTTTTTTGACCAGTCTATTCATGCTGATTAGCTGCTCTTCTGAGGAGCCGGGTGTACCAGAGCCCCAGCCTATTGAGAATAGTTCCAAATTAATAAAAGCTACCCCGTTGGTGCCCGCCAAGAAGATAAAAGCAGCCACAATCGAGGATGCAGAGGCCCGTTACGATATCTACGCGCCGGTGGAGCTCAGAGCCAATTTATCCGAACTAACGGAAAATCAGCGCCAAATGATTGGTCTTTTAATTGATGCCAGCAAGATCATGGATCAGCTTTTTTGGCTACAGGCATTTGGCCCCTCAGAACCACTACTCAAAAGCATTAAAAACGAGCGCGCACGCCGTTTTGCAGAAATTAATTACGGTCCCTGGGATCGCTTAAACAACAACAAACCGTTTATTGCAGGCTTTGGTGCCAAGCCACTGGGGGCACAATTCTACCCTCAAGATATGACCAAAGAGGAATTTGAAGCTTGGCAACAGACAGGGAAAGCTGGCCAGTATTCTCTCGTACGTCGAAACAATGCAGGTAAGTTGGAACTAATAGCCTACAGCCAGGCTTATCCTGCGGAACTCGCCCGCGCCGCCGGGCTTTTGCGCCAGGCCGCGGGTTTGGCCCAGGATCAGCAGTTTGCCAATTACCTGCGACTCCGTGCTGACGCCCTTTTGAACGATCAGTTTCACGCCAGTGATATGGCCTGGATGGATATGAAGAACAATCCGATTGATCTGGTGATTGGTCCGATAGAAAATTATGAAGACCAGTTGTTCGCCTATCGCACCGCCTATGAAGCTTATGTTTTATTGAAAGACCAAGTCTGGAGTGCAAAGCTGGCAAAATTCTCCACATTTTTACCCGAATTACAAAAAGGGCTGCCGGTGCCAGATGCCTATAAAGCCGAAAAGCCGGGAACCGACTCCGACCTCAATGCCTACGATGTGCTCTTTTACGCCGGTAACAGCAATGCTGGTTCTAAAACCATCGCTATTAACCTACCTAATGATGAAGAGGTACAATTAGCCAAAGGCACCCGTAGGTTGCAGCTAAAAAATGCCATGCGTGCCAAGTTTGATAAAATTATGGTCCCCATCAGTGAGATTTTGATTACTGAAGACCAACGCAAACACATCACCTTTGATGCTTTTTTTGCCAATACCATGTTCCATGAAGTGGCTCACGGCCTGGGTATTAAGAAAACCCTGACCAGCGGGGAAACTGTACGTCAGACACTAAAGGAAACCTCTTCAGCGTTAGAAGAGGGCAAAGCCGATATCCTAGGCCTGTATATGATTACCCAATTGCACCAAAAGGGGGAACTGGAAGAAGGCGAATTAATGGACAATTATGTCACCTTTCTCGCCGGCATCTTCCGCAGTGTGCGCTTTGGTGCCGCCAGTGCTCACGGTAAAGCAAACATGGTGCGGTTTAATTTCTTTCAAGAACAGGGTGCTTTTAATCGCGATGCTAAAACTGGGCAATACCGTGTTGACTTTAAAAAGATGCAGCAAGCAATGAACAAATTATCTCAGTTAATTTTAACTATTCAGGGCAATGGGGACTACGCCCAGGCAGTAGAATTGCTTAAAACAAAAGGGGTGGTCAACAATACATTGCAAGCAGATTTAAATCGGTTAGCGGCAGCCAATATTCCGGTAGACGTAACATTCATTCAAGGTAAAAAAGTACTGGGTATCAAATAGGGATATTGGTGAGAGACTATCGCCTGTTAAATAAACAACCCTGGCATAGCTGGGGCTGTTTATTTACCTCCAATTGCCTTTAGAATGGCATGCTGCCTAGCAGCCTGATAGAAAACCAATAATTCCCCGAAATATACATAAAAACTAACTGATCGCCCCACAGCCAAACTGTCCCCTTAAACACCATCTGTGTAACAATCGGTGGATTGATTCGCTTGTGGCACATCGGTTGCAGATAACTAGATATTCTGCAATAAGCTGCGTTAATTCAGACAAGATTTAACTAATCATTACAAGCTAAGAAAAATTTTAAAGGGAACATAGAATCTTTAACCCTAGAAGTTTTATTTGGGCGCGCAAAAGCTGTTTAAGTTATTGGTGTGTATGGCGAATTTTTACAGTTCTTAATCAACTTATCAATGATGAAAACTATTAAAATTTATCAAGTATATCAATAACCTGCACAAACTTGCCTGATCCAACTGTGGTTTTTAGGTCAATGTAGCTAAAACAGTAGCTCCCAGCTAGGACTTTCTCAATAATACAGAGCAAATAAAAAAACTATCAAAATACTGTCAAAATACTGTCAAGAATTTATTGTAATTTTTGCCCATAGATGTGAGTAATTGCCTATCCACTTGAGTGAAAGCTTCGATATTCTAAAAGTTAATTGGCACTTAAGGAGTTAGAATGCTTATTTTAATCGTTTTAATGACTTTAACCATAAAAAGTATATCCATCTCTTCTATTATCGATGATTTGGTAATTTCAAAGTACATAGAGAATAGCAGCAACTATAACCTTTTGGAATTTTATAACCCTATAAATAATACACTTAATCTTCGAGAGGGTGGTGTAGCAGATAAAAAAGCAAGCGCAATGTTACTAACCAACGCTAGCCTAATAAGTAATTCTGACTTATTCAGTGGCGATGATAACCTAGTATTGCGACATAAAGAAAAATTTATTGACAGTGTTGACCAAAAAGGAGAAGCTCCCAGCATCCAGCGGAAAACAAGCTTTCTTTCCATAAAAAATAACATACTGCCTAGAACGCTTAAACCATTACACTTTGATACCACGATTAATGATCGTACAAGCTTAGAATCCTGGAAAGAGTATAAAGTTAATGATTTCTCTAACCCTATAAAACTGAAGGATCCTGGGAAAACAGACCCAAAACTCACTCCATTAATATGTAACAATCCAGCCACTGCCATCCATCTTATTCAAGGCAATGGCGAAAAAAGCCCCTTAATAGGCCAAACTGTAGTGGTCGAGGCTATTGTCACAAGCAACTATGAAGCTGGGCTTAGGGGCTTTTTTTTACAAATGGCCGAGAATGAAATAGACGGCGATAAACTAACCTCCGAGGGAATATTCGCATATACCGGAACAAACCCATTAGCTTATACTTCTGGTGATAGAGTTCGCTTGCAGGCAACCGTTACTGAATTTAACAACTTGACGCAATTAAGCAATATAACCCAACATAAACTCTGCACGAAAAGCCACCCTATACCAACAGCAACCAAACTAATATTACCTTTAAAAGAAACAAGAGTGTTAGAAGCGCTTGAAGGAATGAGAGTTTTCTTTGATCAGCGCTTAATTGTCAATGAAGTATATAATCTCGGGCGATACGGTGAAGTTCTATTAGGCAGCCAGCGTCATTATATTGGCACTCAGGTGGCCGCACCGGGCGCCGATGCTCTGGCAGTGACTAAAGCGAATATTCTGGACTCTATCCTTCTCGACGACGGTTTAATGACACAAAACCCTGAACCTATTCGCTATCCTGAGCCCGAATTAAGTGCCAACAATACGCTGCGCGTAGGGGATAGCCTTATAGAATTGAATGCAATCATGCATTACAAATTTGAAAAATACCAGCTAGCTCCAGTAAATTTTGTCAACTTCCGCTCTGAAAATATACGCCAATCTATTTCAGGTGCTCCACAAAACAGTAATATTACTGTAGCAAATTTTAATCTTCTTAATTATTTTAATGGTGATGGCCAAGATAATGGATTTCCTACCGAGCGTGGCGCTGATAGTAAAGCTGAATTCAGTCGGCAAAGTAGTAAAATTATCAATGCAATTCGTAGTATTGACGCAGACATTTTAGGCTTAATGGAACTTGAAAACGACGGCTACAACTATGACTCCGCAATTACTGATCTAATTAGACGTTTAAATGCTACAACTGATAATGGCCAACAGTATGCCTTTATACGGCCTACAGAAGCAAAAATTGGTACTGATGCTATCACGGTTGGCATAATTTACCGAGTTGATAAAGTAATTCCCGTGGGCCAAGCTAAAATATTGTCTAGTGCCAACTCCCCTCTTGATGATTCTGGCAATGTTTTGTTCAATGACAAAAAAAATCGTCCGATGCTAATCCAGGCATTTAAACCTATCGCTAAAAAGAAAAAGTTTATCATAGCGGTTAGTCATTTGAAATCTAAGGGAAGTGATTGTGATAGTTTAAATGATCCAGATACCGGTGACGGTCAAGGAAACTGCAATCGAACCAGAACCCGTGCTGCTACAGCCATCGCTCGGTGGCTGGAAGAAGAATACCCAAAAGAAGATATTTTACTAATCGGAGATTTAAACTCCTATGCAAAAGAAGATCCTTTATCGGCCCTGGCTCAAGCTGGCTACAATGAATTGTTTGCTTATTTTGGCCTAACTAACAACTATTCATATATATTCTCTGGCGAATCAGGCCAGCTTGACTATGCCCTGGCGAATGATTCTTTACTCAAAAAAGTTACAGGTGTATTTGTTTGGCATATTAATGCCGATGAACCCAGCGTGCTCGATTACAATGAAGAGTTTAAATCTGTAAAGCAGCTCCAAACCCTTTATTCCCGAGATGCTTATCGCTCATCAGATCACGATCCCATAATTACCTACTTACTCTTTACAGATAAGTATAGCGGTCCTTAAAAGAGACAGTGAGTTAGAATACAATCACTGACAACAAGGGAAAAAATGAAACACAAAACATTCACTTCAAGATTCAAGTCCAAGGTCGCTATTAGAGCGATCAAAGGGCACAAAACCAGCAACGAACTGGAAGCCTAGTTTGTTGTTCACGCCATGCAGATCAACCAATAGAAAAGTCAGCTGCTGGAAGACTTGAATGACATATTCAGCAAGGAATGAAACAGCAAACGGCCAACCATCAAGAGGAGAAGAACAAAGTTTACAACCAGATAGGCCGCCTGAAGGTTCAGGTTGACTGGATCTACCCCCGTGCCAGTTACTATAGGAAGGTCAGGAAGACCCCAGCATCAAAATTTAAGCTTAAGTTGATGCGCCTGCTGGACGAGGAGTGCATGCGCCCTCTTTTCTACGCAGGCGCAAACTCAGCCAATATCTGAAGGGCCAAGGGTACAGGATTAATCGCAAGCGTGTGTAAAGGTTAATAAGGCGGATGAGCGTGGTGGGCATCCGCTCTGTGGCACCTGGCCCGAACCCCAGCAAGCCCTGCCCCATCACAAAGTATATCGTATCGGTACTTCTACTTTTACCATGAGGCAAGACCGCGCCAGACGTTTGACAACGCAGCCCCTATGGCGGTTTATAGGACGTCCTGGGAGAACCTCGGACTTGTTGACGATTCCGACAATGCCGGACCAGCTCAAGCAGAGACGTGTGTATAAGTTGTTGACAACACCCCTGTTGCCAACAACTCACACACACTCTTGAGCTGATCGACAACAGGGCATTCTATCTAAAAATATTAATTTATTGTCTCGACAAGCGGGTCCACTTCATCGTGCTTTTCTTAAAGCGAGCATAAAGGCGCATTGCCTCATGCACTCAGATCAATTTTCATACTGCTTAGGTAGACTGAATTTTCATCGGCACACAACTTCAATTATTATAGCTATACTGGGCGTACTTAAATAGTTAGAGCCTAAGATCGTATCGTCTAGCTGAAGATTGATTTACTATTCAGCATTAACCAACACTCTGGAGGCGTCAGAAATCATGAAGCATAATACGCTTTTACTACTAACAACAGCTATGCTGACACCATTAAATGTAATGGCAAAAGACTCTAACCCTAATGGCCATAAAAATGTATCCGATCAAGTCATTACACAACAGCGGCAGAAATTAGCACAAAACACTGTAGGCGAGGGGTTTGGCCCCCAATCACCACGCAATATTGACTCCACCAAAGGGGTTAACGAGGTGATCTTTAGCGCTGCACCTCCATACAACAAAATGAATCTGTGCAACATTCATTTCCACAAAAATGCTGAGCATGCAGGTGGCCAATTTTCAAAGTATGCGGGCAATGGCGATGGTCTTGGTAACTTCACAGGTTATCAATATTCAGGCCGCCTAACCGAGGCGGAGTTAGCGCCTATTGACCATAAAATATGTCCAGGTAGGCATGGCAGCCTTTATGCTGGAGATACTATTGAAGTACACTATGCCTATTCAAGCGCACAAATAAAACCAGGGCCTTCCTTAAGCGCCTGCTTTAATGAATCGATCAAAAATCCACAATTGCGCGTTGAAACTCAAGTGTACGTCCTAGTCAATAATTCTAATGCCTTGGACTTTCGCAAACTAACGCGACATGGGTATAAAGATAGCTTCTATCAAGCCTTAAATATCCCAGATAATTCGGGTACCCCTGTCCAATATGCCGGTTCAACTACTGGCCCTGATTACAATGTCTTCGGCTCCCCTTTTCAGGCAACCTGGAGCGTCCGCCCGGAAGTGCTCAAGGTCAATCTCGATACAGTTGGGAAATGGTGCGAAGGGAATGTTTTTAATGAAAAGCATGCTCATGGCGTAAGAAACCTAATTACTAATCTGAACTTACTCTCCACCATCAAGTAATAATATCCCCATTGGTAAACTTAACCAGTTTATCAGCTGCCATGGTTCAGATTTACTGCTGGGGAGTAGCTTACCATTCAATATTGACAGGGCCATATTAGAGCTTTCAATAGCAAGAAAAATAAAATTCAAGCTAATAAACTGATAATAACACAAGCTCTTTTTAAGCTTAAGCGCCATTCAAACAGCTAATATTTCCCCAAGTTTATCGATATCTATATTGCCCCCACTCAAGACAGCCACTACACGCTTATTACGAAAACGTGCCGGGTGCGCCATAACTGCGGCTAAACTAACCGCCGCCGAGGGCTCTACCATCTGCTTTGTGCGGGTCCATATCAGGCATAAGGCTTCGGCAATAGCGGCTTCAGAAACAGTAACAATATCCTTAGCAGTGCGACGGATAATCGTAAAATTGCGCTGCCCCAAAGTTCCGCGCAAACCATCAGCAATTGTATTGGGGGTATGCTCGATTATACGTTGGCCGCTGAGAAAAGATCGCTCTGCATCATTCGCACCCTGCGGCTCGGCGCCGATAACCCGAACGTTGGGCGCAACTGCGGCTGCTGCCAAACCTATCCCAGCGAGCAACCCCCCTCCACCCACTGGGGCCACTAGTAGATCTGGAGTAAATCCCTGTTCGCGGCACTGCTGAAGTATTTCGAGCGCCACTGTGCCCTGCCCGGCAATAATACGCCGGTCATCAAATGGCGGTACTACATGCGCAGCAGTTTTGGCAACCAATGCGGCTAGTGTGGATTCCCGATCCTGCAAGCTTGGCCCACACTCGACAATTTCGGCTCCATAGGCAGCAATGGCGGCATGTTTGATTGCGGAGGCCTGCTGCGGTATAACCACGGTACATTGGAGGCCGTGCTGCGCCGCCGCCCAGGCCAGTGCAGCGCCATGGTTACCAGAGCTGTGAGTAGCAACCATAGTGGTACCCGCTGGCAGCTGGGACAAGGCATTGCAGGCTCCACGCGCCTTAAAAGCGCCAACTTTTTGTAGGTGTTCGCATTTAAAAAAAACTTCGCAACCCACCAACTGGTTTATTTGTTTGCTAGATATAAGTGGCGTACAGTGAATGCTGTCAGCAATCATTTGCGCGGCGGTAAAAATTTCCGCACTGGTGGGCAGATCTCTATCAGCGTCAGTCATTGGCACCACTGGGCCTGGGTTATTCGCTATTGAATCTGTCTCGGTGGTCATAGCCATTTCTCGGTTCTACAAAAAAATCCGCCCGCACGCTCCAAATAGTATTGCAATAAGCTAACGTAAAGATCATAAACGTTACTCACCATTAGCCTAAACGGCGCAATACTTTAAGCTTTTGGTTATTAAAAGGCGCATAGCGTAAATTCACATCCAGTAGGTTGCTACGTTTCATTACTGCCTTGTAATGGCTAAAAGTCTTAAACCCATGCTTACCGTGGTAAGCGCCCATGCCACTTTGACCCACACCACCAAAAGGCAGGTCTTGGGCAACCATAAACATCATGCAATCGTTGACACACGCATTACCAGAACTGCATCGACTGAGGATACCTGAAGCAAGTTGTTCACTGCGGCTAAATACATAGAGGGCCAGAGGCTTTTCCCGGCTATTGACGAATGCTTCTGCTTGCCGAAGTGAATCTACAATCATCACCGGCAGTATTGGGCCAAAAATTTCCTCCTGCATTACGCTTGCCTTGGCGTCTACGTTGCACAACAGTGTCGGTGCCACATAGCGCGCATCCACATCAAATTTTCCTCCGCAAACTATGTCACCATCTTTTATATAACCAGCGATACGCTCTGTGTGCTGACGATTAATTATGCGACCGTAGTCCTTTGAATGGAAGGGATCATTGCCAAACATCTCGGCAATGGTCGCTTTAAGCTTGGGTAGTAATTTATTGGCGCCGGCCCTAGTGCACAGCAAGTAATCCGGGGCGATGCAAGTCTGCCCGGCATTGGTAAATTTGCCCCAGGCAATGCGCCGAGCAGCCACTGTCATATCGGCATCTTCAGCAACTATACAAGGGCTTTTGCCCCCAAGCTCGAGGGTCACCGGAGTCAGATGCTTAGCCGCTGCGCTCATCACAATCCGCCCTACGCCACTACCACCCGTATATAAAATATGGTCCCAGCGTTGCTCCAGTAACGCTGTTGTTTCGGCCACCGCGCCCTCGACACAGGTTATTGCATTGCTATCGAGATAACGAGGTAATAATTCGGCCATCAATACAGAAGTTTCAGCGGCCAATTCAGAAGGCTTAATCACTGCACAGTTGCCCGCAGCAATGGCCGGCACCAGTGGACTGAGCAATAGCTGTAAAGGGTAATTCCAAGCGCTAATAATCAGCACAACGCCCAGGGGCTCTGGCAACATATAACTTTTCCCGGGCTGTGCCAATAATGGCGTCGATGCCCGGTGTGGCTTTATCCATTTAGGTAAATGTTTTAATGCGTAATCTATATCTTTCAATACCATAGAAATTTCGGTGACGAAGCTCTCCTGATGTGGTTTGTGCAAATCTTGATGCAGCGCTTGCAGGAAGCGCTCTTCATTTTCTTGCAGCAGTTTACGCAATTGCATCAGTTGCTGTCGGCGCCAGGAAATATCAACGGTTCTTCCCTTGTGAAAATAATGTCGTTTCTCACCAATCAATGCCGCGGCATCAAGTTTGGTGCTGGATGGTGGTATATTTTCTATTCTCATTTGTGACTCCGCAGTTGCAGTAGCTTAGCGACCAAACAAACTTATGAGTGCCAGTAAGGTCACCCATAAAAAGAGTACCCGGGAAAGTAAAGCTTGCAATGCCCCCAGTTCGGCACCACAACTTTGCAGTACTTCCTCTTCGGCAACCTCAGTGATCTTGTTATTGCTTCCACCGAGGGCTCCGACGATATAGATCTGCAGAATGTCACTGGTGCTACGTTTACGGCAGGTTAAATATTCATGCCAAGCTTGATAGCAGCCAGAAAAATTACCGACAATCGCAAAACTAAACCCCATCACTCGCGCCGGCAGCCACTCCAGCAACCAAAGCCAGCGCTCGGCCACAAGTTCATCTGGTGTTGTTGCTCTAGCTTGCTCTTTGGTATAACGCTGGCTCAAGTGATATACCAGCGCGCCAAATACCCCCAATAGTAAAAACCAAAATAGTACCGCAAACAAGCGCTCAAAAGCACGGTCAGCGGTCGCTCGAAATACTTGTTGATGTAAGGTCTGAGGATCGATAACACTTTCGTTGGGCACTGCAATCCTGTGCATAGGCTCGCTAGCATATCCCAGCAGCGGCGCTGCCGCCATTTGCGCGGCGTGTAAATCCCCTTGCTGCCAGGCGCGCCTATACTCTGCAAGCGTCTGCTGGTAATTACCGTGCCCGCAACAGTAAAATAGCGCTGCTGTATTGATAAGCAGCAGGATAAAAGCGCCCAATGTACTGTCAACAATAAACAACAGAACAGCTACAACTAAGGTAGGTATCAGAACTATTACGGCCAGAGTAAATGCTGTCCTAGTGCCGAGGCGTGTGGTTACTATTTGCTTCCAGCGCTGAAACCAATTCCTAGGATACAAATAAGTATCGGCGCTTTTAAATTGCACCAGTCCCAGAGTCAGTAACACCGTAAGTAGCGCCATATTTAAACTCCAAATCAATCAGAAACTGCGATCCTAGCAAGCTTATCAAAACACTAAATAATTTTAAAAGTCGAGGATGATTTCTAACTTACGCGTAGTTTATCGCTCAATCCAATGCCTATCGTTATAAATTTAACCCTGGCGCTTTCAACTCAGCTGCACTCTAAAGCGCGGCACCTTATTGAAATTACAGAGGTTGCTAGTAAAAACTTTGTGACTTTGCCATAGGTACTGAAATAATTACACCACAAGCAACGGTCGCGCTTATACCAATGAGCCTGAGCCAAAGATGAATTGCAGCATTATTTAAACAACCTTAACAGCCGCAACCACATTTGGCCAATACTTAAAAATAGAAGTGATCACCGAACATTCTTAGGGCTATGCCCGCTTTATTTTTCCGGGCATAGCTGAAAATATCGGAGAAAAACGTTCAATATCAGGATTTGGGTTTACGAAAGCGCAAAGTCATACGATCACTCTCTCCAATCGCCAGATACTTATTTTTGTTTTCGTCACCGAGACGCAGTACTGGCGGCAGTGTCCAGACTCCCTTTGGATGAAGGGTAGTATCTTTGCTGTTAGCATTAATTTCGCTAGTTGCTTCCAACACAAAACCGGAATTTTTAGCCAATTCAATCACATAGTCCTGAGCGACATAACCGCTTTTTATCATATCGGCGTGGCTAGTACTGGCTTTGGCCCGGTGCTCCACCACTCCCAAAATCCCTCCAGGCTTTAATGCCGTGAAAAATTGGTCAAACGCCTGCTGTTCCTTTTTGTTACTCATCCAGTTGTGCACGTTGCGAAAGGTTAGCACTGCATCGGCGGAATTGGCTGGAGCAATTTCAAACTCGCCGCTCGGGGAGAAAGTGGTGAGCCGCACATCGCCGTAAGTGTCGCTATTGCCAACAAATTTTTTACTAAAAGCCCTGCGGGAATTGACAAAATAACTAGAGTTACTATCGGCAGGGAAATGTGCAGCATAAAAGTTTCCCTGACCTTTCAATAGAGGTGCGAGAATCTCACTGTACCAACCACCACCGGGGGTTATTTCCACCACCGTCATATTGGGCTCAAGCTGAAAAAACTTCAAGGTTTCCGCAGGGTGACGGAACTGATCTCGCGCTACATTTGTGGTTGCGCGATGCTCCCCTTTAATAACACTGTTCAAATCCGCTGCCTGCAGGTTGTTGCCAACCAGCGATAGTGCGCAGGCCGCACAGGCCAGCCAATGAATTGGTTTCATGGTATCTTCTCCAATGGGTTGAATATTACTGTCGCAGGATTTGTAGCCGTTATTTGGACTGCTTCAGACTACAATGTCAACACAGTCTACCGCATTATTTTGTGGTCATACCAATAAGCAAAGCCCTTTAAATCAATTTTTTAAAACAAATCGAGATGAATTTTATGCGACAGCAGCTGTTGATTTCCCTGGTCACCGATGACAAACCGGGCGTAGTAGAAAAGCTCTCTGCCACTGTTGCCAGCAATGGTGGCAACTGGGAGGGTAGTCGTATGGCACATTTTGCCGGCAAATTCGCCGGTATCCTGCAGATTAGCGTGAACAGTACGAATAGCAGGAAGCTGCGCCAGGCACTGCACGCACTGGAAGAGGATTATTTCAAGTTGCAAATAGAGGATTTACTAACCATTGACGAAGCGCCAAGGCAAACCCTGGAACTAAAACTGGTCGGCAATGATCGCCCTGAGATAGTACACGAAATCTCTCGTATGCTGGCGGCCCGGCAAATCAACGTGGAACAACTAGACAGCAACTACAGCAGTGCTCCCTGGAGCGGTGAGCCGCTATTTAGCGCCAAGTGTATCATCAGTGTGGCGGAAAACCTTGAACTAGAAGCACTACAAGATGCGCTGAACGAAATTGCCAATGCACTGGGTATTGAGATTGACTGCGAAAAAAAACCATCCGAGTTATAATCCGTGCCTCCTCTTAGGGGAGGCCGAGCTGCTCTGCCGCACTCTAAAGCCAAGGCAATGTGGGTCAGATGTTCAAAATAGTACTGTATCAGCCAGAAATAGCACCTAATACTGGTAATATTATTCGTCTGTGTGCCAATACCGGCGCCGAGCTGCACCTTATAGAGCCGCTGGGCTTCGCTATGGATGACAAACGTCTGCGCCGCGCGGGCCTCGACTATGCAGAGTACAGCCGAGTATTGCGCCACCATGACTGGCAGCACTTTATAGACAGTGAGCAGCCGAGCCGGGTGCTGGCGCTTTCTACCAAAGGCAGCAGATCCCATGGGGATATTGCCTATCGGACCGGCGATACCATTGTGCTGGGCCCGGAAACCCGAGGCCTGCCGGCAAAGTTTTTACAACAACTTCCTACTGAAAACGTTCTGCGCATCCCCATGCAGGCCAACAGCCGCAGTATTAATTTGTCCAACGCAGCGGCCATCCTCATTTACGAAGCCTGGCGGCAACTCGATTTTGCCGGTGCCTCATAGCGGTCAGTCTATTCTTATGCACGCACCCATCGGATTATTTTACGGCTCCAGCACCTGCTATACAGAAATCGCAGCGGAGAAAATTTGTGCAGTTATCGGTGAACAATGGATTGAACTTCACAATATTGCCGAGGATGATATCACCACAGTGGGAAACTACGATTTTTTAATTTTTGGCATTCCAACCTGGGATTATGGCGAGCTACAGGAAGACTGGGAAAATTGCTGGGACCAGCTATCTCAACTAAACCTCAGCGGCAAAACAGTCGCCCTATTTGGCCTCGGTGACCAACAGGGCTATCCGCGCTGGTATCAGGATGCTCTGGGCTACCTGCATGCACTGGTCATCAATAGGGGGGCAAAAACTGCAGGCCACTGGTCAGCACAGGGCTACAACTTTGAAGCGTCTAAAGGATTGACTGACGACGGCGACCAATTTGTCGGCCTGGCGCTAGATGAAGAAAATGAGTTTGAGCTGAGCGATGACCGCATTGCCCAATGGTGCACTCAGGTTATGGGCGAATTTGGACTTTTACGTTAGCATGGCAAAGATGGCTTTAGCACCTGCAGAAGTGGTCTGGAGCGATGATGAGAGACCGAGATCTGCGATTTTTGACGATTTTTATAATCCAGAAAGTAGCACTGCAAAACCCATAGACCCACAAACGTTATTTTTGCAATCAAATGCACTGCCAAAACGCTGGACCAAACTGTCGCCAAACAGTATTTTTACTCTCGGCGAAACTGGATTTGGGCTCGGCCACAATTTTCTGAAGAGTTGGCAATTGTGGTTACAATCCGCCCCTGCCGGAGCACGGCTGCATTTCATTTCTTGCGAAAAATATCCGATATCAAAGCTTGACCTCATTCGTGCGCACCAGCGCTGGCCAGAGCTGCATACACTAGCTGCGCAGTTGCAAGCGGCGTACCCGCCGCTGCTGGCCGAAGGCATACACCAGCTGCACTTACAACCGGGTAATATCACACTCAGTTTGATCATTGACGATGCCAATGCCGGATTTACCTCACTACAATTGGAAGGGAGCTGTGATCGCGCGGTAGACGCCTGGATTCTGGATGGCTTTGCACCACATAAAAATCCCAGCATGTGGAGCCCGGCACTGGCGCAAACACTGGCCCAGTTGAGCCGCCCCAATGCCAGTCTAGTTGCAGCTTTTTGTGATATAGAAATCGTAAAAAAATTTTCTGCAGTCGGTTTCCAGTTTGATAAAGCACCCACAGATCAAACTTCAGCAGTTAACTTGCGCGCACGCTTAACAGCCACTCCAGCCAAAGAATTTACGACTACCCCCTGGCATCTGGCCAATAATGGCAATGAAAACCGACAGCAAACCAAAGTACAAACAGTCGCTATTATTGGCGCAGGTATCGCCGGCTGCACTCTGGCCCGCGCCCTGGCGGAACGCGGCCTACAAGTGGTGGTATTTGAGCAGTCGTCACAAGTGGCCAGCGGCGCTTCCGGTAATCTCCAGGCGGCCCTCTATGCCCGCCTATCGGCGAAACCTGGCCCTAACGGCGATTTCAATTTACATGCTCTGCAATTCGCGCTGCGCTATTATCGGCAGTATTGCCCGCGAGCAGCGCATTTTTGTGGACTGCTGCAGTTGGCACAAAGCGCCACCGAGATACATACGCAACAACAAGTGGCAGCTCGATTAACGCAATTTCGGGCCGGCGCTCTGGCTCATGCTGTGAGTGCCGTTGAGGCCAGCCGTATTGCCGGGCTGCCGCTGCAACACGGCGGTATGTTTTTCCCTGAATGCGGCTGGCTGGAACCGGATAAAGTTTGCACTGAATTGCTCCGCCACGTAAATATTCAACTGCACGTCAACACAACGCTTAACCATTTGGAATTTGCCAACAAACGCTGGCAATTGCAGTTACAAACAGCCGATTCGGCACTGAGCGCGTTCAATGCCGACGCCGTGGCGCTGTGCATTGCCAATGGTGTAAAGCAATTTGCCCCCACCAACCCGCTGCCACTGATTTCCATTCGCGGCCAGGTTTCCCTTGCCTCCACATCCGTGCTTTCCCAAAACTTGAAGAGTGTGCTCTGTGGTGATGGATATATTGCCCCAGCACACAACCAACAACACTGCTTTGGGGCCACCTATAAATTAAAAGATGAGCAAACTGAAATTCGCTTGCTAGAGAATCGACAAAATCTAGACACACTAGCGCAGCTACTACCAGAAGTGGCAACAGAGTTTTCTGGCATGCCCCTGCACGGCCGCGCCTCAGTGCGCGCGGCTACGCCAGATTACTTGCCGCTAGCGGGGCCAGTACCCAAGTGGGACGCGCTAGAACAGACTTATCGCCAGCTGGCCAAAAATCGCAAACAATTGATTCCGCAAACCGCGGCCTACTGGCCAGGATTACATGTCTTGGCCGGGCTCGGCTCTCGCGGTTTCTGCTATGCCCCTTTGGCGGCAGAAGTGGTCGCTGCCTGGGTGTGCAATGGGTTGCCACCGGTATCCAGGCAGCTGGTTAAAGCTCTACATCCGGCGCGCTTCGCCGTGCGCGCACTGGGCAAAAGACAATGAAAGCTTTACTGTTAACGGCTCGATCAAGTTGAAGCTTGGTATCCGCCACGAAAATAGTGGTAAAGTCGAGGCAGCGCGGAGCTGGCAAACCTCTTTGATCAAAATAGGGCATTGCGATGAAGCATCTTTTTTGGTTGCCATTGTTGGTGTTATTACTGCTTTCTGTGCCATTACAAGCGCAATCGCCCATAGATACGCCCTTTACTTTGTTGGAGCAAAAAGCACGCCCAGCGGATCACTTTACTCAAGGGCTGGTAAAGGATGGGGCGCGCTGGTATGAAAGTAGTGGTTTGTTTGGTCAATCTTGGCTGGCAGAATATACAGACCCCGGCGCAGACCCCGTAAGACGCGTATGGCTGGCCAGTAATCGCTTTGCCGAGGGACTCGCGCTTTATGACAAAAAGCTTTATCTACTGACGTATAAGGCCGGTGAAGTGCAGGTTTATCGACAGAGCGACTTAAAGCACCTGGAAACACTGAGCTATGCCGGTGAGGGTTGGGGGCTAACCAGTCATGCTAACCAACTGATAATGAGCAATGGTAGCGATACCCTAACCTTTCGCGATCCGCAAACTTTTACCATTATTCGCAGCCTGCCAGTGTATGGTGGCGGCATTCGCTGGAGCCGGCTCAATGAATTGGAATATGCCCAGGGACTGATTTGGGCAAATATTTGGCTGGACGACCGCATTGTCGCCATAGATCCCCAGTCTGGGGTGGTAAAGGGTTGGGTAAATCTTCAAACACTGCGAAAGGACAGTCTGCCGGGAGGCGGCCAGGTTGATGCAGTAGCCAACGGGATCGCCTGGGATAGGGCACGCAACGGCCTCTGGGTAACAGGAAAATTCTGGCCCAAACTCTATCTAATACGGCCCCAGGGGTTAGGGTTTGATGATGAAGAACCAAAGCTAGAGTAAAAGCTCAACTACAGGCCACAGCGGTTTTTCCACTTCAAGTGATCAACATCAAATCTGAACTTTGTAAACTGCCAATAGAACTTTTCAAAATTCGCCATGCACACCAATAACTTACACAGCTTCCTGCGCTCAACTGCGGTTTTTAGGCTAATGGGTGTACCTCGAGAACTTCTTTTACAATGACAACGACCCACCTCAACACCCCTGAGCAGATACTGCAACACACCTTCGGTTACAGTGCATTTCGCGGCCCCCAACAAGCGGTTATTGAAACACTTATCGGCGGCAAAGATGCCCTGGTATTGATGTCCACTGGTGGAGGCAAATCCCTTTGCTATCAGATTCCAGCACTGGCTCGTTCTGGCTGCGGGATAGTGATCTCACCGCTGATTGCACTAATGCAGGATCAGGTAGAAGCTTTACGCGCCGCAGGAGTCAACGCAGCCTGCTTAAACAGCAGCCTAAATTTCGAACAAATACGACATATTGAAGCTGCACTGCTACAGGGCGAAATGGATTTACTCTACCTGGCACCTGAGCGACTGCTGCAACCGCGCACCCTGCAACTGTTGGAGCGTGTGACCATAGCGTTGTTTGCAGTTGATGAGGCGCATTGCGTCTCTCAGTGGGGTCATGATTTTCGCGCTGATTATTTGCAACTATCCTGCCTCCAACAACGCTTCCCGCAGATTCCGCGCATTGCTCTTACCGCTACCGCAGACAAGCGCAGTCGCAAGGAAATTACAGACCGCTTGGGTTTACAGCAGGCACGGCAGTTTATCAGCAGCTTTGACCGCCCTAATATTTGCTATCGCATTGCCGCCAAAAACAATCCTCGGCGGCAACTATTACAATTTCTGCGGGCAGAACACACAGAAAACAGTGGCATCATTTATTGTTTATCACGCAAGAAAGTAGAAAATACCGCCAACTGGTTGTGCCAGCACGAGTTTCATGCCCTGCCCTATCATGCCGGCCTGCCAGCCCATACCCGGGCGCAAAATCAACGCCGCTTCCTGCGAGAAGAGGGGGTCATTATTGTTGCCACCATTGCCTTTGGTATGGGTATTGACAAACCGGATGTACGCTTTGTGGTGCACTTAGATCTCCCTAAAAGTATTGAGGCATACTATCAGGAGACCGGGCGCGCGGGGCGCGATGGCGAAGCTTCTACAGCGCTGCTGCTCTATGGCCTTGAGGATGTAGTCAAACTCAACCAGATGGCCGCCAACTCTGAGGGCAGTGTGGAATACAAGCGCCAGGAACGTCAGCGCCTGGATGCCATGCTCGGCCTATGTGAAATCACCAGTTGCCGTCGCTATGCTCTGTTACGCTACTTTGATGAACGTCTACCGACAGATTGCGGCAACTGCGATACCTGCCTAGAGCCGGCGCAAAGCTGGAACGCAAGTCAGGCGAGCACTAAATTATTGTCTTGTATCTACCGCACCGGCCAGCGCTTTGGAATCACCCATGTAATCGATGTGTTGCGTGGAGGCAACACGGAAAAGATCCGACAATTTAACCACCAACAGCTTTCCACCTATGGCATTGGCAAGGATTTCAGCGCCGAGGAATGGCGTACAATTGCCCGCCAACTGGTGGTGCGCGGTTACTTGCAGGTAAATAGCGAAGCTTATAATGCCCTTCAGTTGACGGAACAATGTCGCGCTCTACTCCGCGGCGAAGAAACCGTTCACTTGCGCCGTCTGCCCAAGGCCGAGGCCAGGCTAGAAAATCGCCGCAAACACATCATCATCGAGCTCAGTGGTGAAGATCAGCCATTGTGGGAGGCCTTGCGTGACTGTCGAAAACAGCTCGCAGATGAGCACAATGTCCCCTCCTATATCATCTTTAGTAATGCCACCTTACGCGAAATGGTAACCCAACACCCAACCACCAAAGCCACACTGCGTGCAATCTCTGGCGTTGGTGACAAGAAATTGGAGCGCTTTGGGGAAGCATTTTTATCTGTGCTCACAAATCATCCTGTTCTTAAAAAGCTATAGCGCTCTAATTTTAAGCAGTTTGTACAACTTTTAACCTATACAATTATGATAATCCTTATTTGAAATCGATAATGGTCAATTCTGTAAGCTAGATCACAGTCAAAGAAAAAAAGTTTCGTGCAAAGCTAAATTAATTTTTTAATGGCTCTTAGGAAGAATCCGGCTGGAGCAAGTCAAGAAGGTCGGATGTAGTGCCTAAAAGACCTCACCTCCAAGTTTTGAGTAAAAAGTGCGCCCAATCTAAGAAAGACGTCCGATTTTGTATATATTTCATACAAAGAAGTAGGCTTTCTGGCTACTGCTGGCTACTGCTGGCTACTGGATGAGTAAAAAACCTGCGTGCAACTGCCCTAGGCCGCCCCGTTAACATAGGATACTGAATGGTTCCTAAGAGCCATTTTAATTTTACTCAAAAAAAAAAAATGCATAAGAATGAGAAATATGTAATCATTGGCGCAGCTTTCATTCTTTTATAAAATATTAATCACACCTTTGTGAGAGGCAATATTTTAAAGAGTGTCAGCAACAAGCTTAATCAATGATTATCCGATATAAATGGTAATACCTTATGCCGTCTAAGAAATTTTATGCTACGCAAAAATCAAAAAAGTCCACGCTTTCTATGGGCCTCAAAGCCCTCAGCAGCTTAGCGGTGGGCAGCAGCTTATTGCTGGGAGCTTTCGCCCAGGCAGACCTCGCTAGAGATCCACTTGCACAAGACTCCACCTTAAATGCCCCTAAGCTTACAGAGTCAAATCAGGCCCTTAAGCTTACAGAATCAAATCAGGCGGCCCTTGAGCTTACAGAAGCAAATCAGGCCTTTAAGCTTACAGAACCAAATCAGGCCCTTGAGCTTACAGAATCAAATCAGGCCTTTGAGCTTACAGAGGCAAATCAGGCCCTTGAGTTTACACCTGCGAAGTCTTTCATTGCTAAAAACAGTAAAAGCATTACTAAAAACAGTAAAAGCATTACTAAAAACAGTAAAAACATTGCTAACAACAGTAAAAATATTGCTAACCTCGATAACCGAGTAAACAATCTCCGTGGAGACATGAATCGTAGATTCAATAGAGTGGATGATCGAATAGATGCTATTGGCGCCATGGCTATGGCCAATATGGCCGCCGCTGCCAACGCTGGCAACAGCAGCTGCGACAACTGGCGCGACTGTGTCGGCAGCCTGTCTATGGGTGTTGGCCACCTGGGAGCTGAGACCGCCGGAGCCGTTATGTACACTCGCCCGCTAGGCAGCAGCGCTCGCTTTAGCGTAGGTGCCACCTATGCAGACAACGAGGTAGGCAGCAGCCTTGGTTTTGGTTTCGACTTGTAAGTTGTTAAAACCTTTAGCCTAGCAATTAAAGTGCTGCAGAATTCAAAATAACTTTCTCCAGCACTTATAACCTGGCAACAAAAAGGGCGCTAAAGCGCCCTTTTTGTTGCCAGGTAGCCGCTAGTTAGAATGCATAGCCAACGCCCAGATTAAACACCCAGGGATCGTAATCTATGTCACCCCAGTCCTTAACCTCCTCATTGAGAAAAGATCTATAAGCGCTAATATCTGGGGAGGATTCAATATACTGTACAGAAGCGTTAATTAGAAAAGAATCGCCCCGGCCAAAGCGAAAATCAACTCCAAGTTGAGCAGTAGCGCCCCAACTATAACCAACCCCTATCCCATCGGTCGCCCCAAGAAGCCCGGATTTCACAGATTCATCATGAAAGTCAGTGTAATTAACACCCACACCAAAATAAGGCTGGAAAAGGCAGCTCTCATCAAGCATATACCAGTTGATATAGGCACTGGAAGATTCAGCCTTAAACTCTGCAAACCTCTTACCATACTCGTCCCTGGAGGCTCCCTTAAAATCCAGGTCAGTGTCGGCACTGCCTATATACATCAACTCAATGCCCCAGTGTTCAACTGGCATCCACACACCAGAAATTTGCCAAGTGGTCTCACTTTTTAGATCAAAACCCTCGGCATAATCCTCTCGAATCTCGCTCGTATTAGCATCATCTGGATCAGCATAGCTAGCACCAATGCGAACAATAAATTTACTCTCATCAAAAAAAGCAGCTGCCGCCTGTTGCGCACCCATCATAGCGGATATAGCAATTGCAAGCGGTGTCAGAATGCGCGTCACTTTCATAATTGACTCCATGGTACCCAACAAATTAACCAGTAATTAACCCAATCAATTGCAAGTTTAGACATGGAAATAATTCTTTGCGGCAAGAATGTTAAAAAAATATCATATTTAAGGGAACTTTTTTTAAATTGGCAGAGAAAACCACCCTCTAAGGTGGGTTACTCAATACAAAAAGGCACTTATTTCATCCTTAAAGATGAATAAACTGTTTCCTCCTTTGAAAACTAACGGAATAAACTTCAAAAAAATGAGTGAACCTAAGCTTCAGCTTTACCATAAAGGCATAAAAATCAACATTATTGCCTAAAGGCTTTATCCAAAATTGAATTTTAGATAAAATTGGCGAAACCTCGATTTTTCAAAAACTCTATTGAATATTGGGAGAACCGCACCAAAAGGGCCCCTCAATCTACTTGCAACAACACATCTCTCAATAGAGTAAGACTAAGATTTTTTAGCGCCCAAGCATGGAGGGCTCTCCGGTGCATGGCCAGCCCACTCCTGGGGTGTAAACAGATGCAACGCCAGGGCATGTATCGGCCCGGCCATTTCTTCCGCCAATAGGGCATACACTTGTTGATGCCGCTTTATCTTACTGGTGGCAATAAAACTATCACTTACGAGCACCACACGAAAATGCATCTCTGAACCTACAGGCACATGGTGCTGATGGCTTTCACAGTGCACTTCACAGTGCAAAGGGGCAAAAGCTGCCTCTAACTTGGCTTTTAATTGTGCTGCTAAAGACATGGCTTACCTCATTGAAGCATTAATGTACACTGGCAGAACGTTTTTGCTTTCGGGATGTAACAATGGCGTCATAGGCTGCGGTAATAGTTTTCATTTGATCTTCTGCGTGGCGCATAAATTCCTCCGGTAATCCTTTGGAGGCGATTTTATCTGGATGAAATTCCGCTGCTTTGCGACGGTAGGCCAGCTTTAATGCTTTGTCGCTGACTTCACTATCGCAGCCAAGAGTATCGTAATGGGCTTGGAGGCTTTTGCCAGAGCTTAAATGACCCCTTGAAAACTCACTCCACATGGCACTAAAGATAGACGCCTGCAAACCGAGGTACTTGGGGATTTTACGTAGAATTTCTTCTTCAGCTGGATGTAGCTCGCCATCGGCCTGAGCTACTGCAAAGAGCAACCGGTAAACCATTTCACGCATAGCTTGATCACGAATCAACTGCTGATATTGCTGAGCATAATCGTAAATACTGTAGCGATCATTTTTAGCATTCTGAAAAATTTTAATAGCCTGCTGACGGTCTTCTGTATTCAAACGCAGGTTATTATCAATAAAACCCTCAACCAATTGTATTTCCGCTGTAGAGACCTGGCCGTCTGCCTTGGCCATTTTGGCCAACATTGAAAACAGTGCAACTATAAAAACCGTCTGCATGCCCTCGCGATCAAGCGCACCCGCCGCATGTCGCTGCAAACCGGAACTGAAAGCGCTGCCCACCCAGGCGCCCAGTGCCGCGCCAATAGGGCCACCAAACATCATGCCGATACCTGCTCCAATTCCCGCGCCCAACCAAGACATAGCTTCTCCTGTGGGAGCCATTACGCGCCCAATGACCAATAAAATGGCTCCATAATAGCATGCCAAAGCGCGCTACTCCCAGCAGTGCATGACTATGAGGTCAAATTGGCTAATGTCGCTCGCCTTCCCCACTGTAGCAAGCCATGGATAAACTATTTAACAACAATGAGCGGTTAATGAATAACCTTGCCTTAAGCCGGCTAACACCCCAATACTTTCTGTAGTACACAGCTAAAAAAGAACATAGATAATATTGATTCACGTAAATCATCAATTGCCAAACAGTGATTATGTTGCCGACATTAACAAAGCCCAATGAAACGATCAGCTAGCCTACACTTTAGATCAGAGCCCCTCCAAACTAGGAACTTTCCTGTAGGTTATTGAGGCTTTTGGCATTAAAAAACACAGGGTCGCTAGTTATGATGGCTTCTATCTTTTTGTTACTTTTAGCCGCAAGTTTGTTGGCGATATTTAGCAAAGCCAAGTGGGCGATCGGCTTTTTAACTCTTACGCTTTTGCTTGCAACCTTATGGTTTATACACCATGCAACTTCGCCTCTAAATATAGTTTTATAGGAGGGCAGTATGCAATCTGATTTAGCCGTTAGCGGTAAAACAATTGTATTATTGAATATTATCGAAATATTAACTATCGCTTTTGTTTTAACTATGGCTTTTGTGCTGCAATTTGTTTTGCATGAGCTACCTTGCCCCTTGTGTTTATTACAACGTGTTGGTTTCTTGGGTGTCAGTGTGAGCTTATTGCTAAACTTGCACTTTGGTATTCGCTCTAGCCACTATTCATTGGCCTTACTATTTTCCCTATTTACAGCGTTGGTAGCATTGCGCCAAATTTTCCTACACATTGTGCCGGGGACAGGGACATACGGCATCAGTATTTTTCACTATCAGCTGTATACTTGGTCATTCATTGTATCAATTTTGATCATTATTTACTCGAGCATTATTCTGGGATGCAATGTAGCCCATAAAACCCACACAAAGCACCCGGCTCGCTGGCACAAGCTACTGGCAAAATACACTTTCACTGTAATTGTTTTATTACTGCTGGCTAATACTATTAACGTTGTTCTAGAGTGCGGTTTTGTACAGTGCCCGGATAACCCAGTTGAATATAAAATCAGAGGATAAGGAAGCGTTATTTAAAATAACTAATACTATATAAATAGTAAAACAAGCTCAAAACTAACCTTGAGCTTGTTTGTATTTCCCTGAACTAAATTTTATAGATGCCTTACCGCATCAATTTCATATTCAACTGTACCAGAAGGCGTTTGCACTTCGGCGATATCACCCACCTCTTTACCGATAAGTGCACGAGCGATAGGGGAATTTACCGAAATTTTCATCAGTTTTACATCGGCTTCATCGTCCCCAACTATTTTGTAACTGACCTCTTCATCGTTCTCCAGTTTAATGATGCTGACTGTTGAGCCAAAAATCACCTTATCCATGGGATCAATGGACTTGACATCGATAACCTGGGCGAATGACAACTTGGATTCTATATCGCGTATTCGCGCCTCAATAAATCCCTGCTTCTCACGCGCAGCATGGTATTCAGCATTTTCTTTCAAATCTCCGTGTGCACGGGCTTCAGCTATGGCCTGTACAACCGCCGGACGCTGCACTTTTTTAAGGTCTTCTAATTCTACTCGCAGAGCCTCTGCGCCTTCAATGGTCATTGGTACACGGTTCAACACAATGGAACCTCCGAATTGAGTATATAAAAAATCTTTAGATAACGAAGCAACTCCCAATCGTACAGAGCAACCAATGTCAACAGGACTTTAAATTAGCCTGTAAGAGAATCACGCGCTGGTTCAAGTCCTGCAGGCGTCGCACTTTATGCGGCTGAGCAATTTGCATGGCTAAAACCATAGCCTGGGCCGCAGCCAAGGTAGTGGTATAACACACTCTATGATTCTCGGCACTGCGGCGAATATCAGCAGAATCGCGAATGGCTTGGCGTCCTTCGGTGGTATTGAGCACCAAGCCAATCTTATCATTCTTGATCATATCGACAATATGCGGCCGACCTTCGCTCATCTTATTGACGGTTTTAACGCTTATTCCGTTTTCTTGCAACACTTTTGCGGTGCCTCTTGTAGCCACCAGCTCAAAATTAAGCTCAGCTAGCCCGCGAGCAACATCCACAACCCCCACTTTATCTACATCGCGCACAGAAATAAACACTCTACCGGATTCGGGCAGCGTATCGCCAGCGCCGATAAGGCCTTTGTCGAAGGCCTCGGCGAAGGTTTCACCAATGCCCATCACTTCACCGGTGGATTTCATTTCCGGGCCGAGAATGGGATCCACTTTGGGAAATTTGTTGAACGGGAAAACCGACTCCTTGACCGAAAAATAATCCGGTACAATTTCGCAATCAAAACCCTGAGCCTGCAAGCTGACCCCCGCCTGACAGCGCGCCGCTACTTTGGCTAGAGAAGTGCCAATACATTTGGATACAAAAGGTACTGTACGCGAGGCTCGTGGATTGACTTCGATAACGTAAATCTCACCGTCCTGATAGGCCAACTGGGTATTCATTAACCCGATTACACCCAGCTCGCGCGCCATCGCTTTAACCTGCTCGCGCATTACATTCTGTACTTCAGCCGGAAGGCTGTAGGGAGGCAGGGAGCAAGCAGAATCACCAGAGTGCACACCACACTGCTCGATATGCTGCATAATACCGCCGATTACAACATCAGTGCCGTCTGAAACTGCATCAATATCTACTTCAATCGCCGAATTTAAAAAGCGATCTAACAATACCGGCGCTTCGTCGGAAACCTGCACGGCTTCTTTCATATAGTTGAGTAACTCGTCTTCCTTGTAGACGATTTCCATCGCCCGGCCGCCAAGCACATAAGAGGGGCGGACTACTAGTGGATAGCCCACTTCCCGGGCACACTGAATCGCTTCATTCACTGAACGCACAATGGCATTTTTCGGCTGCTTGAGACCGAGCCGCATCAGCATTTGCTGGAAGCGTTCGCGGTCTTCTGCACGATCAATTTGCTCCGGTGTAGTGCCGATAATCGGCACCCCTTCAGCGGCGAGAAAACGCGCCAAGTTTAGTGGCGTCTGGCCTCCAAACTGCACAATTACCCCCACGGGCTTTTCTAATCGAACAATTTCCAATACATCTTCCAAGGTCACCGGTTCAAAATAAAGACGATCTGAAGTGTCGTAATCGGTCGATACCGTTTCCGGGTTACAATTGACCATGATGGTTTCAAAACCATCTTCTCGCATCGCCAGTGCAGCGTGAACGCAGCAGTAATCAAACTCTATACCCTGGCCGATGCGATTGGGCCCACCGCCGAGCACCATAATTTTTTTGTTATCTGAGGGCACGGCCTCACACTCTTCGTCATAACTGGAATACAGATAAGCGGTGGCAGTGGCAAATTCAGCAGCGCAGGTGTCCACTCGCTTATAGACTGGGAACACTCCCAGTTTGTGACGAAATTCGCGCACTGTTTTCTGGCTTACCCCCAGCAAATCTGCCAGGCGCCGGTCGGAAAAGCCTTTCTTCTTGAGAAAGCGCATATGTTCCTTTGTAAGCCCCGACATCGGCATCGATTTCAGCGGCTGCTCAATACGGATTAATTCTTCGATCTGCACCAGAAACCAGGGATCAATGGCTGAAAGCTCATACACCGCTTCGACACTCATACCCATACGGAAAGCGTCACCCAGATACCAGATGCGCTCGGCACCAGGCACCGATAGTTCGCGCCGCAAACGCTCCTCGGCACCATCTTCCTGTGGATCAATTCTGTTTTCAAAACCAACCGAGCCAACTTCCAAACCGCGTAGGGCTTTTTGCAAAGACTCTTGAAAGGTGCGGCCAATGGCCATCACTTCACCGACAGATTTCATCTGTGTGGTCAGACGCGCATCTGCCTCGCCGAACTTTTCAAAAGTAAAGCGCGGCACCTTAGTCACCACGTAGTCGATACTCGGCTCAAAGGAAGCCGGCGTAGCGCCACCGGTAATATCATTTTGCAGCTCATCGAGGGTGTAGCCCACCGCCAACTTTGCAGCCACCTTGGCAATCGGAAACCCAGTGGCTTTGGAAGCCAGTGCCGAAGAGCGCGAAACTCGCGGATTCATTTCGATCACTACCATACGCCCGCTTTCGGGGCAGAGACCAAATTGCACATTGGAACCACCAGTTTCAACGCCAATTTCGCGCAGAACTGCAATCGAGGCATTGCGCATCAATTGATATTCTTTGTCGGTCAGCGTTTGAGCCGGAGCTACGGTGATAGAATCACCGGTGTGCACCCCCATGGGGTCAAAATTTTCAATTGCGCAGACGATAATACAGTTATCGTTTTTATCGCGTACCACTTCCATCTCATACTCTTTCCAGCCCAGCAATGATTCGTCGATCAACAATTCATGCGTGGGAGAAAGGTCAAACCCGCGCTTGCAGATTTCTTCAAACTCCGGCCAATTGTAGGCAATGCCACCACCGGAACCACCCATAGTAAATGACGGGCGAATAATTACCGGAAAACCGAACATCTCGGGAATTTTCTTGGCTTCTTCCATGGTACGGACAATTTCTGCCCGTGGCGTGTCGAGGCCGATTGCCTGCATCGCTTCGTCAAACAGGTTGCGATCTTCGGCCTTATTAATGGCATTTTTATCTGCGCCAATGAGTTCGACATTAAATTCGGTGAGTACTCCCTGATGCTCCAGATCCAACGCACAGTTGAGTGCTGTCTGTCCACCCATGGTGGGCAAAATGGCATCGGGGCGCTCCTGCTCAATGATCTTGGCTACTGTTTTCCATTCTACCGGCTCGATATAGGTAGCATCTGCCATTGCCGGATCGGTCATGATGGTAGCGGGATTGGAGTTCACCAAAATAACCCGATAACCTTCTTCCCGAAGAGCCTTACAGGCTTGAGCGCCGGAGTAATCGAACTCGCAAGCCTGGCCGATCACTATAGGGCCAGCTCCGATGATCAGAATGCTTGTTAAGTCTGTGCGTTTAGGCATCTTTCTTCCACTTCAATCCGGCCTGCACCGGTTGTACGTTCAATTGCGTTCACACGTATTTTTAAGCTGTGCAACCTGCACCACCCAATTTCGCGATTCTAACCACCTTTAAGCAGGCTACTGCTATCGGTGGGCCTTCATATAGTCAATAAACTGATCGAACAGCGGCGCCATATCATGGGGTCCCGGGCTCGCCTCTGGGTGCCCCTGGAAGCCAAACACTGGTTTACCCTTGAGACGAAGCCCCTGCAAGGTGCTATCAAATAGGGATTTATGGGTGACTTCCACCATGTCGGGCAGTGAATCTCCGTCTATCGCAAAGCCATGGTTTTGCGCACTGATCATCACTTTGCCAGTTTTCAAACACTGTACTGGATGATTGCCACCATGATGACCAAATTTCATTTTTTGCGAGCGACCACCTAGGGCCAAACCAAGTAGTTGATGCCCAAGACAAATACCGTAAATAGGCACATCGGTCTCAAGAAATTGCTGGATAGCGGCAATAGCGTAGTCACAGGGCTCGGGATCACCCGGGCCATTAGATAGAAATATGCCATTTGGCTTTAGCGCCAGTACTTCAGAAGCGGGGGTTTGTGCTGGGACCACAGTTACATCGCAACCGCGATCAACTAACATCCGCAAAATAGTACGTTTCACACCAAAGTCGTAAGCAACCACCTTATAGGGCTGAGCCGCTGGTGCCGCCCGATGGCCACTGCCAAGTTTCCAGCTCCCTTGCGCAAACTGATAAAGTTGCTCGGTGGAGACGACCTTGGCAAGATCCAAACCTTTGAGACCGGAAAAGGCTCTGGCTTTAGCCAGTACTTCGGTTTTGGCGCCTAAAGCACCCTTGCCGGTTAGAATACAACCACTCTGAGCACCTTTATTCCGCAATAAGCGAGTAAGCCGACGAGTGTCAATATCGGCAATAGCCACAATCTTGTGCTCGCGCAGATAGGCATCGAGGGTCTGTTCGTTGCGAAAGCTACTGGCCAGTTGCGGCAGGTCGCGAATCACTAACCCTGCAGACCAGATTTGGTTGCACTCCTGATCTTCTCGGTTGGTACCTGTATTACCAATATGAGGATAAGTGAGGGTCACTATCTGACGAGCGTAGGAGGGATCACTGAGGATCTCCTGATAGCCAGTCATTGATGTATTAAAAACCACCTCACCAACTGTGGTGCCTTCGGCACCAATTGAACGCCCATAAAATTCACTGCCATCGGCGAGTACCAGCAGCGCTGGCTTGAAACTGGGGATGAGAGTCTTTGGGGTGGGAAAAGTGTTGCTCAAATCAATCTCCAATCGTCAGAATGGTTTCGACGGAAGGCTCAAAACCTTGGCTTCCTTCGGCAACAATCTGCACTGATGAGACACAATGTCCGTGTGTATCAGCACAGTTTAAGACCATGCAAAGAGGTTATAAAAAAGCGAGATGAAATCATTGTTTCATCTCGCTTTTTAGCATGACACTGCGCTTTGTGTGGGCCGGCATTGACCACCGCTGACAAAATCAATGGATCAATTACTCGCAGGATCAACTTAGATGCTAATTCTACGCTAAAACTTCTCGCTTTCCAATAAAGACACACCGCCCCAATCTGCAGCAAACCGTGGCTATATGGCACTAAAGCCCATCACCACTGTTAACACTGCATTTCCTCTTGAAATAACAGCTCGTGGATGCTTAAGGATTGATATTTGACTTTCCCAGTTACTAAATAACTTGCTGTCAAAAATGCTACTTTTACACACAGAATTGGGGCTGATTGAGGCTTCTTTCAGCCCAACAGGTTTACCCGCTTAACTGAGCAAACAAACTGCAAACGTTTAAAATGTACAGCTATTACCAACATCCAGCCCCATTCAGCTATTATTTCAGCAATCCGGCTTAAATATTACTCAAGCACCCAACGCTGTTAGCCCAGTAGGAAATCGCATTCTCCGTCGACACACCGAACCTGTTCAGCACCCCTGTACAACCGCCAATACTTGAACACATAATTGCACAGTCACTCCTGCCGTTGCAATGATTTGCGCTCCAGTTATGGCCGAGCTCGTGGGCCGTGAGTGCCACACGGGAAGCAAAGTTGTTGGTGAATTTTGATTGGGACACGCCATAACCGGAACTGAAGCTACAAACGCCATTGAGATAGGCAATACCGATCACACTGCCACTTAGATCTTTACCGGTCATCAGATGCGCAACATCTCGCCGTACCCCAGCCTGATTGGTCGTCCACTCGCCGCGGAACTGGCTGAGCAGACTACTCGAGTTTGAGGTGGTATAAGGGTCGGATCCGGTGCGCACAATAATTCTACCGATATCATATCCAATACCAGACTCATTCAAGTAAATCAATTCCACCGCGTTCATTATGCTCTCAATATCCGAGATAGTGGCAGACATTGAGCTTCCGTTTTGGTAGTAGTACTCAGTATCGGCATCAAATGCGATTTCAGCAATTTGGGTAAATTGGTTCAGGTTTGAAACGTCAGACGTCCCGTGGAGCATATGTTCAAATGGCGTCTCATCCGTACCGCATTTCCAATCACTGGGAAGAATATCGCTGATACGATACACAACATGCAAATCAGAATCGAGATCGGATACCACGTCAGACAACGGCTGTAGCGCCCAAATTTCGCCTTGCACCTGAATCCAAGCCTTGAGCTGACCCGCCGCGCTCACCGATGCGGCAACCCTGGCGCCCTCAGCACCGTTTAATACGCCTTGATAAGTACGTATCGGCGGAGCATTAACCTCTCGCCTCACGCCATCTTGATCAACCGCGTATACCATCATATCCGGGCTTCGCACTGAATGGGAGGACAGTAACATCTGCACCGGTTTACCATCCAGCACAAAGTCCACCCGGACATCCGTCGCCACATCCACAGAAACACCTGAGCTGATATTGATGCGCTGAACATGGTACAAACTTAGATTCAGCGCCTCGGCCACTGCCGCATTCACTTCGCCTTGCGCATCTTGTTCAAGCCTGACTTGCGCATTGGCGATACTGCTGAAAGCGCCGAGTATTACCAGCACAACAGCTGCTATTTCCCCTATATATTTACTCAACATTTCACTTCCCTCAATGTCATTAATATGAATAGTTTTACAACTCTCTAATACCTGTTTCTCCATTTGGCGGACTAGCTAACCAATGACACAAAAATCCTGTAAACTGCGGCCTGTCACTTACTTTGATTATTAAATTGCTGCTGCCCTAAACTGTATAGAATATTTAGAGCTATCAAAATATGTGGGCACCTCACATACTTTGTCTTTATTAGAAATTAACACTTATGACGAAACATTTTAGCGAAAAAGATAATCACGCATCTTTATTCCCACCGGTTTTAGAGTCGAAACTTAATTACCATTTTTTATTTTTTATGTCAAGCAGCCCCTCCAAAACTTAAAGAGCTTTCAGCGGATATTATGCAGAACCGTATGCAGATTTAGTGCAAAATGACTCTATTCCAGCTGCCTTTGAATTAATCAAAAAAACCATTACCGTTTTGTAACATAGAAACTAACAAGTCAAGTGTGAAAATAAAGCAACCGAAAATGCGCTGATACAACAAACGATTGATACCTGTGATCGCAACAGCTTGAAACTCCATTTTTTGGCTAATAGCATGCACCGAATAAGACTTAGCCTTATTTATCTAAAAATAGGCACTAAAAAAATCATTAATTAAGACTTACGACAATATAGCGCGCCGAAGCGCCTAACCCTATTTTGAGTCTGTATCGGCTTGCGTGCTATTAGAGTGCCACTTTAATGCTCTTTCAATACCAGCAATCATCGCACCAGCAACATCCTTATGCGTTGCGCTTTCAATACCTTCTAGCCCAGGAGAGGAATTAACCTCCAGTAGTAGCGGCCCTTTATTGGAACGAATAATATCCACCCCAGCCACCTGCAACCCAAGCACCCTGGCTGCCTTTATGGCCAACTTGCGCTCCTCTGGCAACACCTTGACGACCGAGGCCGTGCCACCCTGGTGAATGTTAGCGCGAAACTCACCGGGTGCAGCTTCGCGCTGAATCGCCGCTACAACCTTCCCATCGATAACAAACAAGCGGAGATCCCTACCCTGAGCCTCGCGAATAAACTCCTGTACCAACAGATTTACCTTTAGAGATTTAAACGCATTGACCACCGATTCCGCTGCTTTTGGGGTTTCTGCCAGCACCACGCCACGGCCCTGAGTCCCTTCAAGCAACTTAACAATCAACGGTGCACCGCCAACCATTGCTATTAGTTCACCGGTATCTATGGGTGAGTTGGCAAACCCGGAAAGCGGTATTTTCAATTCGTTCTGCTGCAGCAACTGGAGTGAAAACAGTTTGTCGCGGGATTGACTGATGGCAGCAGAGCTGTTTAGGGTATAAACCCCAATACTTTCAAAGTGACGGGTAAGCGCACAACCATAAAATGTCTGGCTGGGGCGAATCCGGGGAATCACTGCATCCAGGTTATTGAGGATGCGCCCATCGCGGTAATGAACTTCCGGCTCGGCGGAGTCAAGTTTCATATAACATTGGTGCAAACTCAAAAAGGTCATTCGGTGCCCACGCTCAAAACCCGCCTCCATAATTCTCCGATTACTGTATAACTCAGGGTTAGAGGCCAGCAGACCAATACGCAACCCGGCACCGGTGATATGATGCTCGTCACGATAAAACTCTTCTAGCTGGCTGGCGGGAATCTCACCCAAACAAAAGCTTTGAGCCGGATCTACCAGCATGCGGCCCAACATGGCTTGTCGCCCAAGCAGCATTCGATAACCCATGGAGTCGCGATTGGTCAGTGTTACCTCTATATCCCAGACACTGCCGCCGATACTGATAGCCGTACGGATAACATGACGTTTTTCCTGATCGCCCGAAGAGCTTCGCACCCTGCGCTTGTCAAGCACTCGCGCTTCACAGCGCACTTGCGGACGACGCATATTTTGTAATGGGTGAGCCTCAAAACTAACCCAGGGCGCACCGTCACGATTAAAGGTGTGCAGATTATAAGCGTGTAATGAAGAGGTTTTTGCTCCAGAATCTACCCGCGCCTTGATCGCCGGAATACCGAGCCCAGGAAAAGCGCACCACTCTTCACTGCCGACGATAATTTTTTTTTCCATTGCTGGCCGCTCCCAGACTCTGGCTGCCACAGCTATTCGTTCAGGCCCAGCACATCACTCATATCATAGCGGCCTGCCGCATCGGAGCCCGTACCCGCTTTGTTATGTAACCATAGAGCAGCGCGCACTGCACCGCGAGCATATGCCAATCGACTGCTTGCTTTGTGGGTAATTTCCAGCCGCTCACCATCGGTCAGAAACATTACTGAGTGGTCACCGACGACATCACCACCGCGCACCGTAGCAAAGCCGATAGTATCGCGCGCACGCGCGCCAGTTTGACCTTCGCGGCCATACACCGCCACCTGCGACAAATCCCGACCAAGGGTATTAGCCACAACTTCGCCCATACTCAGTGCAGTGCCCGAAGGGGCATCCAGTTTATGGCGATGGTGCGCCTCGACTATCTCAATATCAGCATTCTCCCCTAAAACCTGTGTTGCGATTTCAAGCAGACGAAAACATAAATTGACCCCGGTGGAAAAATTATGGGAAAAGCACAAAGGAATGCGCTCACTGGCAGCCAACATTTGCGCTTGTTGCGCCGCCTTAAAGCCAGTAGTCCCCACCACTATTGGATTGCCATTTTGGGCGCAGTAAGCGGCGTGACGAATACTGGCATCTGGAGCAGTAAAGTCTATCAACACATCGAAATCGGCTTTGCTCAGGGCGTCAACAACCTTGATGCCATTGCGCCCGATACCGGCAACCTCGCCAGCATCGGCACCCACTAGGCTGGAGCCCGGTCTCACCAAAGCGGCAGATAGTTCAGCGTTGTCAGCGTGCTGCAGCGCCTCTGTCAATGCGCGGCCCATACGCCCACCAAATCCTATCACTGCAATTTTTGTCACCATAAACTCCCGAATTTCACTCTAAATTCCATACTTACAAAATAGAAGTCAATAAAATATAAAAAGGCTGGATCGTAAACTGATTGACACTAAAACTAACAGTCACTTAGAGGTACACAGAACAAGAAACTAACTATAAAACCACGCTATTAAAACGGCAGGTTTTTTTGCTGCATTTTTACCATGTGAATTACGAGAAAGGCGTATCAAAATACAAGTATACCTCTGCTGAACCACTCAATTTGATTGTATTTTAAACACAAAGCTCAACCGAGAAATCAACTCAAACCCTCACTAGCTACTGTTTTGCGCCACCTGAAAACCGACATAGGTTGCTCCATAGCCACCGGAAGAATACCAACAGGAGAGGCTCAACATTATCCTTTTGACCTATTGTTCCATGGCAATGTAACACTCGGATTGTTATTATGGGAAGAAGCTTAAACTCAGCAGTCAAAAAAAATCACGCCTTATTGTTTACATATCTAATAATAAGAATTCAAATTATATTTTTGTCTAGAGGGGCAGGCTGCCCACATCTAAAAACGGTGCAGCATCAATTGATTCTGCGTCCATCATTGAGGCAACACGCTGCAAAGCGGATAACAGTTGGGTTTTTTCCCAGTTCTCCAGAGCCTCGAAGCGATTAATAAATTTTTCATGCAACAGCGGTGGAGCGCCCAAAAGGATACGGCTGCCTTCAGGTGTCAGACGGGCGTTGACGATTCGCTTATCAATACTACTGCGAACCCTGGCGATATACCCTCGCTCCTCGAGACGATTTAGTATCGTTGTAACCGTTGCCTGACTTAACGATACATCCTGAGAGACCCGCTTTACAGTCACATCACCAAGGCTTTCTATAGCACTCAGCACCATGACTTGAGGTATGGTCAGGCCGCATACTTTGACCATACGTTTTGAGTGGAGGTCGGTAGCGCGAATGATCTGTCGCAGCGAAACCAGTACATCACCGTAGTAGGAAGATTCTGTCATATGGGGAAGTCAGAGATTGAAGAAAATAACTCGACCCTTTTTGCCACAAAAGCCACTCCAATACAATGTATTTTGACATCTAATGGTTAGAGCTGTAACATTTCTCGCACTTAAAATGGCCTGAACGCCTATAGCTCTACATTCATTTTAGAAGCATGATTGCAACACTATGACTATTGGTAACATTTCCCTCCCTCGGCTTCAGCACAAGTTAAATTCTCCGGTATTTTATTGCTCCTCAGCCCTAATTTTTCTCCTGGTCGGCTTCGCAGTAATGATGCCGACTAAGGCAGAAACATTTTTCAAGCAAGTACAAAACAGCCTGATTACCAATGGCGGCTGGTTTTATATTCTGTTGGTTGCTCTAATTCTTATTTGTGTAACCTTTCTCGCACTCTCGAAGTATGGCGACATCAAGCTTGGCCCCGATCACGCCACTCCGGATTTCAGCTTTAGCTCCTGGTTTGCCATGCTATTTTCAGCGGGCATGGGAATCGGACTAATGTTTTATGGGGTCTCAGAACCCGTTATGCACTTTCTAAATCCTCCCATAGGGGATGCCGGCTCTATCGATACCGCCAAAGAAGCGATGAAGCTAACCTTCTTTCACTGGGGATTTCATGCATGGGCCATTTATGCCATTGTCGCCTTGATTCTGGCTTTCTTTACTTATCGGCACGATCTGCCGCTGACACTGCGCTCAGCACTCTATCCACTTATTGGTGATCGCATACACGGGCCTATCGGCGATAGCGTCGACATCTTCGCAGTTATCGGCACCATCTTTGGTGTTGCCACCTCTATGGGCCTCGGAGTAATGCAGATAAATTCAGGGCTGGGCTACCTCTTCGATATCCCGGTGGGCACTTCAACCCAGGTGATCCTAATCATTGCGATTACCTGCCTGGCGACGCTATCGGTGGCAACTGGCCTTGAAAAAGGTATTCGTCGCCTATCGGAAGCCAACCTTTTGTTGGCACTGATACTACTGTTGGTAGTTATGACTCTGGGGCCAACAGTACTGCTACTGCAAACACTGGTACAAAATACTGGTAGCTATCTGTCAAATATTGTCGATAAGACATTCAATCTGTATGCCTATAAATCAAATAACTGGCTTGGCGGCTGGACGCTGTTTTATTGGGCCTACTGGCTATCCTGGTCCCCCTTTGTAGGTATGTTTATTGCCCGCATCTCCAGGGGGCGAACTATTCGGGAATTTATTGTCGGCGTACTGCTTGTGCCGTCTCTATTGACATTTATCTGGATGACTGTGTTTGGTAACACAGCAATAGATGCCATTTTGCATCACGGGGCGACAGAATTGAGTGCCACTGTTCAAAATAACGCTTCTTTGGCACTGTTCAAGTTTCTGGAGATGTTTCCTTTCTCTGGGCTATTGTCGTTGATTGCCATTTTGATGGTAGTAATTTTCTTTGTTACCTCTGCCGACTCCAGTGCCATGGTGATAGATATTCTGGCATCTGGTGGCGCCACTGAAACTCCCTTGTGGCAGCGAGTTTTTTGGTCAGTAACCATAGGAGTAGTGGCTATGGCACTGATGCTCGCCGGAGGCTTGCAGGCATTGCAGGCCGCTATGATTGCCAGTGCCCTCCCCTTTATGGTGGTGTTAATTTTTGCCATTTATGGCCTTCTCAAGGCCTTGGCGCTTGACGTGGCAAAAAAAGAGAGTTTAACGCAGACCAACCTGGCACCAGCAACTTCGGAAAACAAACACATCGCCTGGCAACATCGGCTCAGCAACCTAATCCGCTTTCCAAGAAGAAACCATGTACAAAAATTCAATGCAGAGATCGTCATACCGGCGATGAAATCTGTAGCGGCGGAGCTAAAAAAGCAAAATGTCGAGTGTACTGTTGATTTGGATACCAAAAAAAGTTTGCCAGAACTGACCATTTTTCACGGTGACGAAATTGATTTCACTTATCAGGTGTTTCCACGAGCCTACCTCCAGCCAAGCTTCATGACCGACAACAAAGAAGACGAAGAGCAAAAATATTTTCGTGCTGAAGTTTTTTTGAGGGAAGGCGGGCAAAATTATGACATCATGGGCTGGAGTAAAGACCAAGTTATTAGCGACATCGTTAATCAATACGAAAAGCACATGCACTTTTTGCACATGGTGCGTTAAATAGGCAGCATAGTACTGGGCTCACGCCGAACGAATAGATTGCACTAAGCCCCCTGGCTACCCTTTAATTTTTTGGAGCTTTCCTCATGCACATCAGCAGCGCATTCGACAGCGGTAATATCCGCGTGATAAATGCCGAAAGCAGTCCGATTGAACTAGCGATTCGCCCAGATAATAATTCCCACTTTTATCAGTGGTTTCACTTTCGGCTTGAAGGCGAAACAGGCCACAGCTATCTACTGCGCATCATTAACGCGGGAAAATCTGCCTACCCCCAAGGCTGGGAGGGATATCGCGTATGCGCCTCTTATGATCGCCAGCATTGGTTTCGCATCGATACCAAGTATGATGGCGAGCTGCTTGATTTCACCGTTGAATTGGAACAACCCAGCCTCTATCTAGCCTATTTCGCCCCCTATTCCTGGGACCGACATCTGGATATGCTCGCTTGGGCCCAGGGCCATGAACAGGTGCAACTAGAAACGCTCGGTCAAACACTGGATGGGCACGACATGACGCTGCTCACTATCGGCAATGAGCAAACGGCAAAATACAAAATCTGGATGATTGCCCGCCAACATCCAGGTGAAACCATGGCTGAATGGTTTGTGGAAGGGTTCTTGGAGGCCTTGCTCGATGACGACAACCCCAGAGCCTCAAGCCTGCTTAAAAACACTGTTTTTTACCTTGTGCCAAACATGAATCCCGATGGCAGCGTGCGCGGCCACTTACGCACCAATGCGGCAGGTGTCAACCTCAACCGCGAGTGGCAAAATCCAAGTATGGAGCGCAGCCCCGAAGTATTTCTTGTGCGCAAAAAAATGCTCACTCTCGGTGGTGACATGTTTCTTGATATTCACGGCGATGAAGCATTGCCCTTCAATTTTGTTGCCGCATGTGGGGGGATTCCTGGCTATGATGAACGCCACGCAGCATTGGAAAGCACATTCAAGCAAGCCTTTGTAACTGCAAGCCTCGACTTTCAGACCGAGCAAGGCTACCCACTGGACAAACCCGGTGAGGCTAATATGAGCATTGGCACGCATTGGTGCGGGAAACAATTTCGTACTCTGGCACTGACTCTGGAGATGCCCTTCAAAGATAATAATAATTTGCCAAACCCTGAACAGGGTTGGTCACCTGCACGCTGCCAGCAACTGGCTCAAGACATATTGTTGCCAATTAGCGAGACTTTAAAGTTATTGTAATTCACCTTAAATATCCTTGGATCACCAGTAGTTTTTTACCGTACTGCTGAGTGCCGTCCTTTATTGAGATGGATCCTTTTGCTCTCGGCACCTGTGGCATCAATAGCTCCTAAGTGTGGGCAACATCAAGCATAAAATGCTGAGTAAAACTTATTAGGGATCACCAATTGTCTCATAGCACTAAGCAAGGCTTGGTATCAGCACTTGTATTGACAATCTAGTTGTTAGAGTGGCTAATTTTTTATATGCTTGCGCGCTTACAAAGGAGCCTTACCCGCATGAAATCCTCAAATTCAAAGCTTGCTTTTTCTCTTTTTCTATTGCGTATTTCCACTTTTTTTGTGCTTGGCATGTGGACATTAGATAAATTTCTTAACCCCCAACACGGCGCCAGCATCTTTGAGCGCTATTATCAAATCCCCGGGCTCTCCATCACCATAGTGTATGTCATCGGTACCATACAAGCTGTCGTCATCCTCGCTTTTTTGGTGGGCTTCAAAAAACGCCTCAGCTACGGTCTGATATTGCTTATGCACGCGGTGTCAACAGTTAGCGCCTGGAATAAATACCTCGATCCATGGGTAGTTCCCAACTTACTGTTCTTTGCTGCATTCCCCATGTTGGCCGCTATTGCAGCGCTATACTTACTCCGTGATGAGGATACTTACCTCACCGTCCGTTCCTAAAACTTAACTCCGCAATGACAAATTGATTACCATTTGTCATTGCGGCTATAACGGTAATAAAAAAGATAAAGCCCGCTCAACAGAAAAAACACCGGCACCAGCGCAAGTATCAACCACACTAGGCGCAGGGTTAAACCGTAAAAATCCCCAATGTGAAAACGGTAGCGAAAATTCCATAATTGCGTAGTTAAATTAGCCTGAGAGGCATCGTAGTAGCCAAGTGGTACACCACTGTTAGCATCTGCCCAAGCCCAACTATAAGGGTGGCTCTCACCTGGCATTTTGATTCTTAACTTTAGCGGGTCTGTAGCCACGACTGGCAAGTGGATTCTGTAAAGCTCCCCCAAAGATAGGGCTTTGCGAGCCTGATGGTAAGCGGTATCAAGGTGCTCTCCGGTATTGTTAACGGCATTTTCAGAGGCTAATGGATGCACAGGTTTTTCTCGTACTTGTTGAGTAATACCCTCCAGCACACTTGAGGTTGCTTTTTCCCAGTAAAAACTCATTCCAGAAAATGCAATTAAACTTAGTGGGAGCACTAATAGTACTCCTGTAACTGTATGCAACTGGTATAAAACACTATGAGGTTTAGCAGAAAAATTTATCCGCAAACGCCGTAGGCGTTTTCGGGGCCTCAACCACATCCACAGGCCCAGCAACAGTTGCACAATAAAGATTAACGCTGCACAGGATACCAGCGGCCTCAATGGCTTATCAGCGCCATTGGCATAGAGCAACCAGCGATGCCAGGCCATTACAAAACCGTAAAGAGAGTCTTCAAACCGATAGGTCGCCAGAAGTTTACCGTTATAAGGATTAAAATTGGCATAGTGCCCGTCACTCAAAATAGCCTGCCAGGCAAGATCGGGGTGTTGTTCGAGCAGTATTGTATTTACAGGGGTCGCCTGGGGCAGCTGTTTGTTGAGCCGCCGAACCAACTCAGCCAAGCCCTGCTGCTGCAATAGGAGTTGCGACTCAGACTGTACCTGCCAGCGCTCACCCAGTAACCACTGCTCGGCTTCTTTAGCAAAGGAAAGCAACACTCCGCTAATACAAACGCTGAGTAGCACCAAAGCACTGAACAAAGTTAAAATTAAGTGAGTGCGTCTAAGCCAAATTTTCATAATCTACTTTTGAAGTACCTAGTGAATACACTGCGATTCAAGTTCTTCTGGCTATTCGATTAAAAGCTTATTTCATAGCCCAACGAAAAGGTACGGCCCCGACCAGAGAAATAATAAGCGTTGGCATTGCGAATTTGGCTGAAATAATTTATGTAGAATTCATCGGTGAAATTTTCAACGGCGAAACTTAGGCGGCCATAATCTCGCATATTGTAAGCCACAGTAGCATCAAATAACGTATAACCCTTAAAAAACTGGTCCCTGGCAACATCCATATTGTGACGGCTTTTTAAATGGTTTACCTGCAGCCTTGCAGTGATAGCATCGTTATAGTGGTAATCTGCTCCAAGCATAATGCGATCCGGCGACAGGTTTTTCAAATCTATATCGCTGTCCACGCGCCCACTGCCATCACGGTCCACCTCGCCTTGTACCATCGAGTAAAGCGCTTGTATTTGCAGTTGTTCGCTTAGCTGGTAGTTAGCAACAAATTCTGTACCACGGATTTCAGTGCGCTGGCGCACGACATCAAAGGTACCGCCCTGGTTAAGTAACAAGTTGGCACCATCTTTGGCCACTGAATAATAAGTACTGGCCGTCAGCAACCATTTTGCATCCGTATAATTGATGCCAATTTCATAATTGTCGGTTGCCACTGGCTCAACCGCGGGCATAAGATTGAAGTCTATATTGGGAGCATCGGCATCGAGTATGGCTTTGCCACCTATATATTCGCCGCGCAATATACGACCAATATCCGGCAGCCCAAAGCTCTGATTGTAACCTCCAGTCACATTAATATGGTCTGTCAGATTGTAAACTGCACCCAGATTAACTATCAGTTCATCAAAATCCTGGGTACCGCCGATAATGTCGATTTGACCATATTCACTGCCATCATTACCCAGAAGGCCATAACCATAGAGTGTCTGACCATCTTTGGCCTTTACCCGAATACTTTCATAACGCAGGCCGCCAGAAAGGCGCAAACGATTAGTGATCAGCATATCGCCCTGTACAAAGGGTGCCAAACTCAGCGACGACAGCAACGGGGTCACGCCCAAACCTGTTTGCTTTAGCAACTGTTGAGTCTCATCCTCAATAAGATCAAGGCCAACTACCCAATTGTCATTCCTGCCAAACAGATCAACTTGAGTGTACGCCAACTTAATACCCGGCTTAGTCGATACTATGGCACCCTGATCCCGCTCAATCTCTGGCGTTGCCCACCAATTGGACTCACCGTAAACCCCTTCAAAATCCTGATAGAACAGCTGTGCGGTCAATGTGCCCCCAGCCAATGCCTGACGACTATAGGTCAAGCTGTAAATGGTGACTTCATTGTTAATGGGCTCACCTGTTGGGGTACCCGAAGCCACCGTACCTGGAATTTTATTTTCATCGTCACCACTAACCGGTACATAATCATGATTACTGTGCAACTGAAAGCGATTGATCAAAAATTCAAGACGCTGATCATTAAAGTTAGTGCCCATTTTGAGGAAATAGTCCTTCGCCACAGAATCTTGCGTTTCCCCCTGAACAGAATTTATGCCAATTGCATTGTCTTTGGCATCGTAGTAAAGGCCTTGATCTTGCCAAGAAGTGGCAAATACCAGATCGTAATCGTCGTTAAACTCGCGCAACTGATACCAACCTTTGGTGCTGAGCCCATCACTTAAAAAGCTATCGCTAATTCGCAGGCCCAGAGTTTCGCGACTATCATCACCCTCAGTCGCTGAGAGGGTCTTGTAATTGATGAGGCCACCCGTGGCCCCCATACCGTGAACAGCGCTGGCGCCGCTTACCACCTCTATACGCTCGACCATTGATGAATCCAGAGGATAACCATAGCGATTGCCATTGCGCAGAGGATTATTCTGCGGTACACCATCAACCAAAATCAGAGCCGTGCGGCCACGCAGATTTTCCCCTTGATTGGATAGTTTCTGGCGACTCGGCGTCATGCCTGGTACCAATTTACCCAATACTGAAGTCAGGTCATCATTGAAACTGAGCTGAGTTTGAAGTTCCTGTTGTGAAATCACCGTCACTGAACCGGGGATTTTATCGATATCTTGTTGGTAGCGAGTGGCGCTTACCACCACAGTTTCCAGTGATTGATCTTTATTCGAACTATCGCTCTCAACTTCATTTTCTTGGGCAATAGACGACACCATCGACAGCGCAGAAACAGCCAACGCCAGCGGCTTAACAAAACAAGAATCCACTTATTTACCTAATTACAATTAGTTTACAATACAACAATATTGCGAATGATAATGATTTGTAACTGTATAGGCAATACGTGCTTTAGTATATCGTTATTTTTAAAATAGATGTATGGAGGCTCAAGAACCCAAAAGCTTTCAACCTAGAAGCCGCAGTTAAGCGCGCAAAAGCTGTGTCAGTTATTGGTATGCACGGCGAATTTTAACAATTCGCGGTCACCTTATTGGTGATGAGAACTTTTAAAATCTGCCAAGTGCATCAAGCACTTGTACAGACTCGCGTGCTTCAATTGCGGCTTCTAGGTTCAAGATTTATGGAGTTTACACTGACGAAGAGGGGGTATCTGAATGGAAGAGATTGAAGCAACCAAAGCGCTTTATCTTTTATTAAACCGGAGGTCAAGTGAAACTTTTGCTTCAAACCCTTAGATAGAGAATTTCCGGAACCTAAGAGAGCTTAAATTTTTCTTTTCCACAAGCTTGTAAAGCAAAACAATAGTACACCTTGAACTATGCACCCATTGGATGATGATAACTCTAAAAAAGACCCCTGTTCTCACGGGGATCTTTTTTATCGGTGATTTCGCTGTTATTCAATCAACGTATGCCACACATGCCTTTTTTGAGCAATGGCGAAATTACTAGCAACACAGCGCCAGCGGCGAGCCCCCACCACATCAGGTTTTCGTACAAGGCGGTATAGGTTGCCAGCGTAGAGGTCACATCTGAGCTGCCTTCTGGAGCAATAGCAGCCATTTTACCAATCCGCGTGGCCACGGTCTCAGACAATGCCGTAGCGAGAAACCAAGTGCCCATACTAACACTCACTACTTTACCAATAGAAAGCTTGGTCACAGCAGACAGACCTACTGGAGAGAGGCAGAGTTCACCGATAGTATGCAGTAGATAAGCAAGCACTAACCAAGCAGCCGCTACTTTGCCCGCTTCATTTGGAAATTCAGCCCCCAGCACTAATGCCCCAAAGCCTAAACCTGCCAGTATAATTCCCAGAGAAAATTTCACTGGTGTACTGGGCTCCCAGCCGCGCTTGCCCAACCATAGCCACAACATGGCGAATGGGATGGCCAGCAGCATCAAAAAACCAGCATTCAATGAACCAAACATAGAGGCGCGGATTTCTCCATCGCCGAAAGAGCGGTCCAATACGCGATCAGCGTACAAGGTCATGGAGCCTGCAGATTGTTCGAACAGCGCCCAAAAAACAATAGTAGAGGTGATCAAAACCATCAACACGACAGTACGTGAAAACTCTTCACTGTAATGGCGAATAAAACCGTAGCCAATAAAAACAACCAATCCCAGCAGCATGGCACCAAGCCAAATATCCACGTTGGTAAAGGCCCAGAGCAGCCCCAGTGCAGCGGTGATTGCAGCGAGGCCGATGGCAACCGCATCCTTACCTTTACTGTCTTTATGTAACATGGAAAAAAGGATCAAACCAACAATAGCAACAATCAGCAGTGTGTTTTGAGCTAGGTGAACCACGGGTTCGCTCTGTATGAGAAACCATACCACTGCCAACGAAGCAATACTGCCAAGATAAATCGCCCATTCTTTGCTAATCGGCCCTAAGGCTTTTTCTTTGAGCAATGCCGGACGATTTGGCTCTGCCAGCCCCTGCAAATACTTCTGGCCCCATAGAAAGGTAGCAAGGCCAATCAACATACCAATACCGGCAGCGCCAAAACCATAGCCCCAGCCGTAGGTTTCCCCCAACCAGCCACACAGCAATGTGGCTAAAAAAGAGCCGGTATTGATACCCATGTAGAAAATGGTGAAGCCAGAATCCCGACGTGAATCATTTTTAGGGTAGAGCTGCCCCACGATGGTGGAAATGTTGGGTTTTAAAAATCCGACTCCAACGGTAATCAATGCCAATGCGAAAAAGAATACCTTCAATGCCACCACATCCTGAATGATGACATTCTTAGTCAGGGTAGTACCAGCGGCGATGACACTGCCATCGTTGAGGGTAATGGCTTGATTAAGTAGAGTGCCAGCGGGGTAGCTCACTGCCTGATGGCCTTCAACGGCCATCAACAAATGGCCAAAACACAGAAGTATGGCACCAAAAACAACTGCTTTACGCATACCCAGATAGCGGTCTGCGAGCAACCCACCAAGGAGCGGCAAAGCATAAACCAGCCCCGCATAGGCGCCCAGAATGTCGTAGCTGGCGCTATCGGTAAACAGGTGATATTTAGTCAAGTAGAGCAGGAGCAGATACTTCATACCGTAAAAAGAGAAGCGCTCCCAAAGTTCAGTGGCAAAACAAATGTAAAGCCCTTTAGGATGGCCCAGCAATTCGCCGGAACCGATGGCGGGAGAGGCCGTAGTGGCATCCGCGACATTAGAAGACATAAAAGATCCTCTTGTCTTTAATAATTTTTGAGCAAATCGATCCACCATCATCCATAACAGATTAAACTCCTTACACTCTACAAAAAATGACTGAATGCAGGGTCCTGGTCGAAGCGCCTCGCTTTTAAAACGAACCGAGTTTAACAGCTAGGTGCAAATTAGGCGAATCTTACGGTTTGCAGACTGAATGATAATTTTTATCAATAAATGAAAGGTCTTGCTTTTTTATGCTTGACATCGCCCTTGAACATAAATACATGTAGGGATTAGATGAAATCAATAACGTCAAAATGGCTATTGTGCCAGCTTATTCAGTGGAAGCTCTAAAACTTTTATCGAGTTTTTTATTAATACCTGAGATTACGCAGCCACCATCATCCTCTGACGTTCAGCATCAGCAGAAGGTGATGCACTGATAAGCAACTTGCGACAGGCTCTTTTGAATTTTTATGCGCGATTGTTTCAATGCTCTCGATGCATTCTCGAACGGAGAAAAACCATCGTAGCAAACAGAAGTTTTCAGCGGAGTTTTACAACTTGCACTGGTACTTCTCCCTAAGAAACCTATTGTACTGCAAAACAGCTCCTGCTTTATCGCAAAGACAATCGCAAGAAGCCCGATTGATTCTGACCTAGGTTCACCTAGAGCTACAGTGCCAATCGAGCCTTAGTTGAGCAGCTAAGAAACTTGTATTTTATAAATTAAAGCCCATGCCAATACTGCTACCTACCTCGTCATCGGCAACACCAACATTAATATTGAAAAAGCTTCTGCGGGTCAGTGGGCGACTATAACTGATAGCGGCGGCCATTTCATCGTCCAGATGACCAACCCCAACAGATACTGTACCGCGGCACTCACGCCAGCTGAAATTTGTGCAGGTATAAACACTGGCATTGGAAGCAGCACCCATCGCCATAGCCAGTGCACCCGCCGCATTGGCGCGACTTTCCAACCGATCAAAGTTCTTTGTAATACTTGTAGGAATGAGACCTGCTGGTATGTTCCTAATGGCCTCATCAGTATACCTATTTGCTTCAGCGAGCCCCTCATTAAGCTGTTGGACAATAACACCATCATTAGCATCCACCCCAGCTTCCATGTTAACAATGCGGCGTTTAAGGCTATCTGAGCCAATAGACACGGTGTTTGCATCGGTGGCAGCGGAACCTGCACCTAAAGCTACAGAATTATCGGCTAGGCCTTG
>JAHZJJ010000137.1 GCA_022600975.1 Gammaproteobacteria bacterium | reverse complement strand
GTCTCATTCTACGCATTTTTCAAGAACAAAAATGATGATCCAGAACTGTTAATGGAAGCGGCAGAGTGGTGGATCAAGACACATCAGCTAGATCACTTCGAAAAAGCTGTAAAAATCAAAAAAATGGTCCAATCCATCTAACGTGTATGGTTAACGAAGTAGCGCATAACAAGGGCCAGCAACGGACTGTCAAACCTGTCATTTTTTGTGCGCTTCGCTGCACAAAAACCGCCAGCTTCGCCAGCCGCTGTGGCCGGCGTTAAATGCCAGGGGTAGTATGGAGAACTTAAACGAAATACATTGGCATGACTCAGAGATTGAGTCCGTCATTGAAATACCAGCCAAGGATGAATTGATCTATAACATTCGATATCCAGAAAACTGAGATCAAAATATCTTTGTGTCAAAGGCTATTACTTTCAATGGCTATCACTCTCATGCCATTGAAGAAATGGCATTCGAAGGCAACCCAACTATATTGGCCGTCTCAGTAATAAAAGAAGAAGGTGGTTATACAACCATCAAACTAGAAACAAATGCTGGCAATCGCTACGTTACTGCAAAAAGCTTCAATATTGGTGCTCAGCGTGTCAGCATTTAACAAGTCAAGGCAGCATCGCCACTTCGTGGCTGGACGCGCTAAAGCGCGCCGCTGCTTGAGGCGTTAGGCGAATAGGGAGAGAAAGTGCTTCGAATCATAGTTTTTTTAATATCCGTTTTGTTTCCTGTACATGTTTTTGCTACAGCGCAAGCACCAGACTACCTGATGTACAACGGAGAGAAGCTTCGTCTACATGTAAATCCTCTGGAAGTGCTTTTTCTTGAGAAGGAAAAGTTGCGGCCGGAAACAGAAATTATTTCGAGCGGTAACTGGCGAGGATACATTGCGACATTTTCGATAATAGAGCGTTCTCTAGTTGTTAGTGACATTACAATCAGCAAACCCGACCCTGATAAAGAGTTTGGCTACCTGAGGGAATCAGTTCTTCTTAAGGTATTTCCAAATGAATCTGACCGAAAAATGGATTGGTTCTCTGGCTTGCTGGTCGTTCCGCTCGGCGAACGGACAGGATATGTTCATCTGTCATATGCTTCTCAATACGAAAAATACCTACTATTTCGTATGAAAAACGGTTTGGTGCTAGAGTCGACCGAAATGAAACTAGAGAGATACATGGATTATAAAGTCCGTCAGTTTGAGAAATTCAAGCTAACTACCGAATATGAAGCTCTGTACAAAGAGTTAAGTAAAGATAGCGAACCTGATGATGACTTTGATTTAGAAGGGTTGATATTTCAAATGGGTAGTTTCACGCACAAAATCGACATCCCGTTCAAATCGCCTAACAAATCAAGTAACACGGACGCCGCAAGCGGCGCCGGTTCTTGAGGCGTTAAGCAAATCTTTAAGGAGAAATTATGGCAACTTTAAAAAATGGGATTTTTATAGACCCAAAGGTACAACAACGGTTGTTTCCAGGCATAGAAAAAGGCCCGTTAGCTAATGTAAATGCCTTAGTAATACATCAAACCGGAGCTCCAACCGCCCAGCACACATTCAATTCCTATCAGAACGGAGGGCATGGAGCACATTTTCTAATCGACAAAATGGGGAACATTTTTCAAACTGCCAATCTTAATAAAAAAGCGCATCATGTAGGAAAAATAAAATCCAAGTGCTACGAAACCAAAGCTTGCACGAAAGCTCTGCTCCAAGCAGCAACGCAGATTCTTTTCAGAAAAGGGCAAAATTATTCAACCAGCGTAACCAATTTACATAATAGCGAAAAAATGAAGCCTTACCCTGATAGATACCCGTTAAACTCCGATTCGATAGGCATAGAAATAGTTGGAAACTACGACACCAAAACAAAGGCATATGAGAGTATTGGACCATTACAAAACCAGTCGCTACAATGGCTTATTGGAGAGCTTTTCACATTATTTTCTATCGCTAAAGCAGATATTTACCGACATCCAGAAATCTCATACAAAATGCCAACGGAAGCAGGTACAGCAACATGGTGAAGACATTTGCAATTTGTTTCTTTTTAATATCCTTAGCCGCATGTAAAGGTTTTGACACCAAGGAAACTGTTATTGATGTGACCGACATTATGAGTAGTGGTAACGATGGTGTGTCTGGCGAGTTTTGCGCCGATTTTTCTTTGAACAAAGACGAAGCCCAATATTTTTTCAACAATGCTACGCGGGTATCCGCAAGGGATATACATGATAACTATGCTTTTTTACCTTGTTTTGTAAAAGGAGTTGGATACTTAAACAATAAAAATTGTGAGTGGGAGATTAGAGCAGGTGGTACAAGCAGCATTACGTGTGAAGATATGTCAATTACTATGGCCTGTGAAGATTGTTTACCTATACCAGAGTAATGCTTAACAAAAACATGCAGCCGACGCAAAAAGCGCGCAGCTGATGTTGGCGTTACGATTCAAAAACACGTGATCCAACATAGGAGGGGTCAATGAAAACTGAAAAAGACTTTTATATATCTGATATCTGAGAAATTGAGAGAGATCTCTATAGAAATGGTAATTCGAGCATTCCTAAATTTACCAATAAAGACGGCAATATTAGACCGCAAGACTCGAAGTTGCAGTCAGATCCAAGAACGGGAATTATTTACGTGCTTCCATCCCACGCTGGTGTATCTGCAAACGAGATATTTGACGGTGGAAAAAATAGATGGAAAATTAAGGCCAACGCCCAAGTTCCACCAGGGCTGGCTATCGCAGTTGATCTTATAAACCCAGGGCATGTTCACATCGTAGCCACTCGAAGGATGAAGCAAAGCGAATATATATTGTTGCTTGAAACGATGTTTGAGAAAGCCGAAAAAATTGTAAACGTCCAATCAGAGTTGGCGTTAAACAAAGCTAAATTATCAGGTAAGCGGGCTTAAAAATGACTAAAGATAATATTGAAATCAGCTGGTCTGATTGCATCGTGCTTTTTAACACTCTCATTAGGAGTATCGAGGGTCTTAGGAACGAGATAGAATCCGGCAGTTTGGATGAAGATGAGCAGTACGATCTCGAAGAGGAATTAAATGATTGTGTAATGCTTTTGTCGCGCCTCCAAACCAAGTATGGGGAGTGTCCGGATAAAGGTGAAATGTCTTTAGAGCTTAAGAAAAAAATACAATCAGTCGTATAGGCAAAAAATCGTAATCGGGTAGCCAGGGGTATTTAACCCCCAGCCCCCACAACACTGCATGCGGATCCGCACAGGGCGTTCCCTAAAGATGTTTTAAAATAAGCTGGCCGATTATCTCCAACTTACCTCAATGCTGGTTACTGTTTTTGCGTCAATACTCCTAAACCCGATCGGGTATGGATAATTAAGCTGCACAGGCTCCTCATTGATCTTTAGGTTCAGGCCTTCACCATGTCCCAACCATTACGATGGGCGTTGGGCTACTATGCCGTCTGCTGACTTCTGCTTAATCACATGCCGAGTTGCCCCGTCATGCGCTATCGATTGTCATCTGATTCGCTCCTTCCGGTCGATGAGGCTGAAAGGCCAAGGCACTTGTAAACCAGAGCCTCACTGGTTAATGACCAACCGCGTGTTAAGCAGATCTCCCCAGATAAGAACATGAACTGTCTCTGCGCAACTGCATCATTTACGGTGGCCGTTAGATCACATGGCTTCGTTGTCTTGTGCCAGCTCGCCTCCAGCCTACGCCTCATAGGATATTTTTGTTCATCAGCTCGCAGTTTTGCGTCCGGCTGCCTTCAGACCAGCCCTCGCGGGTAAACCCTTGCCATTCGCTAGTAGTTATCATCTAATCACAACATGGTTTTCGACGGTGATCTTCCTACAGAGGACTTTCACCTCATTAGTTCATGCCCATGCTGAGCGTACACAAGTCAATTAACTACGCGCCTTAGACGCCCGACAGCTTACACTCCGCTTCGCTACGTTCCAGCTGCGGGTTATTGAGATGTTAGCTACCTTACGAAATCTGGAGTACTCATTGAAAAAAAAGAATTTAGTATTAGTTACTTGTGAGCAGATTGATTTTGTTGGTGTCAAAGGTAATTATAATGTTGAGTGAAAACCAACAAAGACCTCTTAAATTAACCTTGGTTTGTAGCGCCGCAGGCACGCTTCTCTATGCTCTCGGCTTGACTGATGTTTTGTGGCTGTCGCTGTTCATTAGTTTGGGTATGGGTTTTACGGTTTGCTATAGCTGGTTTGGGTTACAGCGTATCAGTCCGAAAATGCCGCTGAGTCTACAAGTTTTTCTCGCAGGGTTGATTGCGGTTGCTACCTGGGGAGGGGGAATACTACCATTGTTGCTACGTCATGTGCAATTGGCCCCTGGCGTATCTGTGGAGTTTTGGCTCCATTCCCGGTCACTGCTACTGATGGCAGTAGTTACTCTTGTTATCAGTTATTTTTATTACAGTCGCGAGCGTTTTTTCTTGTTACAGAAAACAGCCGATAAGACTGAAATTCAGCGAGTAAAACAAGAAGTGGAAGCCATGGAGCTTCGCTGGCGCTTGTTGCAATCTCAATTGGAGCCTCATTTTCTGTTTAATACCCTCGCGAATATTCAAGCGCTGATCGAGCTTGACCCCAAGCAAGCTGGAGAAATGCTTCTAGCTTTGACTACTTTGTTGCGACAAAATTTAAACAATACCCGAGAAAATTGGATGAGCTTGGCGGATGAGTTGCAATTTAATAAAGCCTATCTCGCCATACAGAAAATTCGCTTGGGTAAACGTTTGCAGGTGCGTTTTGATATTGGTGAAAAAGTAGGTGACAATCTGTTACTTCCACCTATGTTGTTGCAACCGCTGATCGAGAATGCCGTAGTCCATGGTATAGAGCCGCTGAAAAAAGGAGGCATTTTACATCTGGAAATCAAGCTTGAGGGTGAGCAATTGCTGATCCAAATATACAATGATGGTACTTTGGCTCGCTCAGAAGCCAGCCGCCGCGGCCATAATATTGGTTTAAGCAATACGCGTTCGCGGCTCAAACATTTCTACGGAGAGGCCGCATGCTTCTCAATCGGAGCACAGAAACCCCAGGGGGTTTTGGTTAAACTGGAGATTCCATGTCGATACACTACCGTGCCCTGATTGCGGATGATGAACCACTGCTGCGGCGCCATTTAAATATTCTATTAACCAATTTATGGCCGCAATTGGAAGTTGTAGCTTTGGCCTCGGATGGAGAGGAGGCCTGGGAGCAAATCAATACGTTAAAACCAGAGTTGGCTTTTATCGATATTCAAATGCCTAAATTGAATGGTATTGAATTGGCCTACCGTCTCAGTCGGCTTGAACAGCCACCCTTGGTGGTGTTTATTACCGCTTACGAAGAATATGCGGTAAGAGCTTTTGAAAGTGCAGTCGTTGATTACCTATTAAAGCCCGTTGATGAGAAGCGGTTGAAAAAGGCCATAGAACGTTTGCAGCAGCGCCTAACTCAGCAACAGGTTAGGGATGGGTCGAAACAGCTTATGTTGCGGATCAGCCAATTGCTACAATATACCCCTCCCGATGGCGAAGTTGATGGCAGCAATGAAGTGGCAGAAGTTCCTGAACGCTTAAGTTGGATCAAGGCAAGCAAGCAAGGGTGTGTACATATTTTCCCCGTTGTCAAAGTGGACTACTTTCTGGCGGAAAGTAAGTACACCACTGTATGCTATGAAAATCAGGAATATTTGATTCGTACGCCTATTGTTCAGTTGGAGCAACAATTAGATCCAGAGCATTTTTGGCGTATTCACCGCGGCTGTATAGTTCGGGTGGGCGGAATCCATAAGGTTGAGCGCAACTTTGATGGCCAGGTATCGGTACACCTTCAAGGTGAACGAAGACTTGTCGTTAGCCGCAACGAGCAGTGGCGATTTCGCCAAATGTAGGGCTAGATCTCGGATTTTTTTACACTTTGTGACGTTAGTGTGCCCGATTTTTAGCTAGCAATGGCTACAAGGTGAAAGGCTTGATGTGTTTTAGGAGCCTGTCGGACTTAACACTGGCCTACTGCGAAAAAGCCGGATTTGGCCATTTTTTATGCTGATTCTCGTTAAATAGAACCACTATTCGCCTCGAATCATCATAAAAAATGGCTCAAACCGGTCTTTCCCTCGCTACGATCGGTTAAGTTCGACAGGCTCCTAGCAGCTTTATATATCTCAGTGAAGTGTATCTAGCCCCATAACTTTATTCAATCATCGCTTTAGTTAGATTGCCATTCATCGCTGATTCAAGGCTTTTATCTCTCCTTTATACCATTTGTCACTTCGTCCAGTGAGTGCACTGCTTTTCTATTAATATCGTTGTTCAAATAATTAGTAGAAGGTATTGCTGCAATCATGAGTTTTCTTACCCTTGAGTGTGCGACGAAGTGTTACCAGCTCGGATCTACCCAGATCGTGGCTGTTAAAGATATTTCCCTAACCATTGAAGGTGGGGAGTTTACAGTAATTTGTGGCCCTTCTGGCAGTGGCAAAAGCACTTTGCTGAATATGTTGTCCACCATAGATTTGCCCAGTGAAGGGGATTACCGCATTGATAATACATCGGTGCTGAATATGGGGGATCGGCAACTAACCCAGATGCGACAAAAACGTGTTGGTATTATTTTTCAGAGCTTTAACTTAGTACCTGTAATGACGACACGAGAGAACGTTATGCTACCGGGGCAGCTGCATGGAGGCCGGGTGGTGCCAGAATTAAAAAGTCGTGCTGAAACTCTATTAGAGGAGGTGGGGGTCGGCCAATATGCTGAGCATCGCCCCGATCAATTAAGTGGTGGCCAGCGTCAGCGTGTGGCTTTAGCGCGCGCTTTGATCAATCGGCCAGAGTTGGTGATTGCCGATGAACCTACGGCAAACCTGGATTCGGACAACAGCCAGAAAATTATTGCACTACTGGCCGAGATGAATCGTAAATACGGGATCACCTTTGTGTTTTCTACCCATGATCAACTGTTGCTTCGCAGTGCCCGGCGTTGCGTGCAGTTGGTAGATGGCCGGGTGGTGGAGGATACCCAATGCTCGAATAAAGTTGATGCAACCGTAAATACAATCATGGAGGCTCAGTAAATGTTATTGAAGCTTGCAATGCGAAATCTTACTCGCAATCGGAGCCGTAGCTTAGCAATTATATTGGCCATTAGTGCAGGTTTTGCGGCAATAAATTTATTCGGTGGTTATATTGCCAATGTGTTTTCCGGTCTACAGCGTCAAGCTATAGAGGGAGAAAAGCTGGGGCATTTAACCATTGCGCGCTCGGGGTATTTTGAACGCGGTGGAATCAACCAGGAAGATTTTATTTTGAGTACTGAAGAAATTAGCCGTATCACCACTTTAGTGATGCAATTTGCGGAAGTGGAGTTGGTCTCGCCGCGATTATCACTGAGTGGTCTGATTAGTGATGGCGATTTGTCTACCATTTTTATCGGTGACGCGCTGGTACGCACTGATCTACAGCATATTCGTAAAGAAATTCGCCCTCAGCGTGGTGGGTTTTTGCAGCCGGGAAACCCGTTCGGCATCTCTGTATCAAAGAACCTGGCACAAGCACTGGCACTTGAGCCTGGTAGCAGCGCGGTATTGTTTACTTCAACCTTGGCAGGGCAGGCTAATGCCTATGACGTTGATATTATCGATATCTATGATACTGGCACAGCTGCCACCAATGATAAAGCCATTTTGTTATCCCTTGAGTTGGCCCGCAACTTGCTCACCACAGAGGGCGCCGAGCGTTTAACTGTAGTATTGAATAGCGCAGCGGTCACCGAGATGGTGAAAGTGCGGATGAAAAATTTGTTTGCTGAACAAGGGCTGGATTTGGAGGTGCGCACTTGGGAGTCGCTATCAGCCTTTTACCAACAGGTAAAAAATCTGTTTAACCTTATTTTCAGTTTTATTTTTTCTATTGTACTGGTCATCGTAGTCATGAGCATTATGAATACCATGAGCATGGTGGTGATAGAGCGCACGCGGGAAATAGGCACACTGCGTTCATTGGGGATGCAACGATGGCGAGTACTGGGGATGTTTTCTCTGGAGGGCTTACTGATTGCCCTGGTGGGTTGCGCACTTGGATTATTGATAGTGCTCTCAGTGGGGTCGGTGGTGAATATTGGTGGGCTTAGTTATACGCCACCCAGCGCCTCTTCGCCGGTGCGCCTGTTGGTTGATTTTAAACCGCTGCTACTTTTTGGCTCTATGACGATGTTGTCGGTGTTTGCCATCGTATCTAGTTTTATTCCTGCCCGGCGTGCGGCCAATACCGATATTACTAATGCTCTGCGCCATGTATAAAAGTGAGGATTTAAGATGAAATATCTATGGTTAAAGCTTTTCTTGATATTGCTCTGGTCCTTGTTGAATACAGCGGCTATGGGTGCTAGTGACGAAGCAATTTTGCGTTATGCCGACACCGCTCGCGGTGGCGGTTTTTCCGGGCTCAAGTGGCTGGTGACGGTAGAGTCCAAGCTGGCAGGTGGTGGTACTGAGCAGTTTAAGCTTGAGGTAAGTGTGACTGCAGGTGATTGGCTGGCAGAGTTTAAGCATCCACGCAATGTGCTGGGCAACAAGCTATTACAGCTCGGCAACAATATGTGGTTTAGTAAAAAAGGCTTGCGTAAGCCAGTCCCTATTTCTCAGCGACAACGGCTCACTGGCAGTGCCGCCAACGGTGATATCGCATCGACAAATTATGCTGAGGATTACCAAGCCACGCGTTTGGCGGATGAAACTATTGGCGGTACGTTATCCTATGTTTTTGACCTCAAGGCCAAGACCACATCCACTACCTATGATCGCATTAAGTATTGGGTAGATCAAAAGACTGGATTGGGTGTACAGGCAAATTTTTACACTTCAGCTGGTCGATTATTAAAATCCGCTACCTTTCACTATGGCAATACTATTTTACAGCAGGAAAAATTGAAACCGTTTATTAGTCAGATGGTAATCCGAGATGAGATTAACCCTTCCCGGAGTTCGGTGTTGGAATACGATGATATTGAAGTGAAATCCATCCCTGCGGCAAAGCTCAGGCTCTGAATTATGCCGCGAAACCTATTACTCTATTGTTTACTGCTGAGTGTTAATGCCCGTGGAGAGATTGATACTGAATGGCATTGGCAAGCTCAGTACCATACAGCGTGGCAACGCTTTGATAAGAATCCCAACAACGCCGTTTTACAGCTACCTGAGCAAACTGATCTTGTGGAGTTACAGTCGGAATTTTTGGCTTCCAGTGGCCCTGTTGAATTGTCATTACAACCGCGTTGGATTTATGACAAAGAGCGGGTGCCGGATACTGGGAGCAACTCGAATGGCGATTTAAACTTGCGCTACTGGACGTTGGATTATTACCTGGGCGACCATTGGTTTAAATTGGGCCGTTATGTAAATTCTTGGGGCCCTGCGCGCCTGTTGTCACCGAGCAACCGTTACCACAATGATACCGGGCAGAAGAATCCAAATAGCGAGCTGCTGGCCCGGGAATATGTGGAGCTGGGTGGCCAGCTTAATGGCGAATGGCAATACCAGTTTACGTTAAATACGGGTGCGGGGCAGCAGCAAATGGAGTCGTTTGAAGCTACTGGCGATTTGCTGTTTACCTGGCAGGGTAAAACAGTCAGTGCCACAGCGCTGGTGTCCAAGCCTGAAAGAGGGTTCGGTATCGGCGGTTACGGCCAATGGACAGTGAATGAAGCGCTGATTGTTTATGGAGATTTTTTATATCTCAATCAGGGGCAAAAGCTGAAGCGACTTTTACCCAATTCGGCACACGTTGCACAAAGCTCTCTGCTCGCAGCGGTCACCGGGGTCAGTTACACCTTAGAAAATGGCTGGAATCTCGTGTTGGATTACTATATGAATCAGGCCGGTTTGGATAGGCATGAAAGCCGTGAACTACTGGCCATCAATCACGATTACGCGGCGCAACTTCTTTTAGGGGAGATGGATGCTACGGCCGGAAACTATTTAACTCGGGTCAATAATTTACCATCTTATCAGCTAGGCCGAGCTTATGTGATGATGATGGTGCAACGTAATAATATTAGAGATGATATGGATATTAATTATATATTTCTCCGCAATCTAAATGACAAGAGCGGCCAGCAGACATTGAACCTTGAGTATCGGTGGCTGGATTTCTTAACCTTCTATGGAGGGGTTAATTATTTCTCTGGTAATGAAAATACCGATTTTGGGCGCTTTGTTAATTGGCAGCTATTCACAGGGTTAAAGTTGTATTTTTAGGCTCGGTTTTAGCTTGTTGTTAACAACTTCCTTCAGTAGGGCGAACGTGCTGACATCCCCGTATTGGTATTATAAGGATGTCAGCGCTTTTACTACCATTTAAGGGCAAGTAGGTTGTTGATCTTCTACGAGCTTGGCTTCATCCTTTGTGAGTAAAGCCTGTTCACCTAGAGTCAGTTGACCACCATCGCAAGCCACAATATATAGCCTTCCGATGTTATCACCCATTCATACGATGGGCATTAACCATTCGACTTTATGAATGAAAAGCTGCCTGCAGCTATAAATTATTAGGCTGGAAGTTGCTATCGCACATCTCTCTGTCGCTTATAGCCTACTTGAAAATACACATCTGATATCGTTGTTTTTTTACCAATATCTATCACAATTAAGTTTATTTTTTTACGGCTTTTTTCGGCCAATATCACCCGAATAGGGATTATTCTTTACCACTTAACACAAACAGGGCAATATGTTTACAATGGAGCAAAAGATGCCACTGGTTCTTTTGCTTTCAACACAGTTTTAAATGATGGCTGGGTACGTCAGATTATTGATGAGGTTTTTAGTGGCAAGTATTTTTCTTCGGGTACTGTTGTGTGTGTCAGTGCTGCCAGTGCTTGTGGCCGCTGACGCCCTGGCAGCCAATATTGATAATTTGCGGTTGTGGCGCGCGCCGGATCATACACGCTTAGTATTTGACCTGGATGGCCCCGTTGAACATCAGTTGTTCACTCTCAGCAATCCGGCACGGATTGTGATTGATCTCCCTGATATTAAAATGCGTGCCAAAATTGACGCTCTATCCTTTGATAAGACGCCGATTGTCAGTCTACGTCATGCAACGAAAAAAAATGGGGCGCTGCGTATTGTATTGGACCTGAAGCAGCCGGTGCGTCCACGCAGCTTTCTTTTGCGCCGCCATGAACAGCTGCCTGATCGGTTGGTGGTAGATCTCTATGATCATGCACCTAGTGCAGAAAAAACTCTTAATCAGGTGCGTGGCAAGCGAGATATCGTGGTTGCTATCGATCCTGGGCACGGTGGTGAAGATCCTGGTGCCTTGGGTCCGGGTAGGCTGCGAGAAAAAGATGTAGTGTTGGCTATCGGCCGGGCGTTGCAGCAGCGTATCAATCGTGAGCGTGGTTTCAGCGCTAAATTAGTGCGTGATGGCGATTATTATGTGCCGCTGCGCAACCGGGTAAATAAAGGGCGTGAATGGCGTGCAGACTTGTTTGTATCCATTCACGCCGATGCGTTTAAGAATAAAAAAGCGCGCGGGGTTGGTGTTTATGCGGTGTCCTCGCGCGGGGCTACCAGTGAAACTGCGCGCTTTCTCGCCCAGCGGGAGAATGAATCTGATTTGATTGGCGGTACTGGCAGCTTGAGCCTGAATGGTAAGGACGAAACCCTGGTGGGAGTGCTGTTGGATTTGTCAATGACTGCCAGTATGAATGCGAGCCTTGAGATCGGCAGTCAAGTTCTGGCGGAACTGGGTCAGTTTACCCATCTGCACAAAAAGCGTGTGGAACAGGCCAATTTTGCCGTATTGCGCTCGCCAGACGTGCCCTCAATTCTGGTAGAGACAGGCTTTATTACCAATCCTCAAGAAGCGCGACGTCTGCGTGACCCGAAGTTTCAAAAGCGAATGGGGCAAAAGCTTGGTGATAGCATAGTTGCACATTTTCGTGCCAGCCCTCCCGCCGGGAGCTGGCTGGCGGCCGTTGGTAAGGGAGGCGGTAAACGCGCGCATATTATCAGCCGCGGAGATACCCTTTCCGGCATCGCTACGCGATATAATGTTTCCGTCGCTGCGTTGAAAAAAGCCAATGGCCTGCAAACTTCAACAATTCGGGCCGGCCAGAAGCTGGCGATACCTTCAGGTTAAAAAGTAATTGGCCTGCTATTAAAGTTGATTCTCTAACCCAACTGTTCCTATTTTATGTCAGACAAGATTCAGCAGCTTTCACCTCGTCTCGCCAATCAGATTGCCGCTGGTGAAGTGGTGGAGCGCCCCGCATCAGTGATTAAAGAATTACTTGAAAACAGTATTGACGCTGGTGCAACTCGGCTCGACATTGATATTGATGCCGGCGGTGCCAAGCGCATCAGTGTGCGCGATAATGGCAAGGGAATTGACAAAGATGACCTGGCGCTGGCCCTGGCCCGCCATGCCACATCAAAAATTTACGCGCTGGAAGATCTTGAGGCGGTGGCAACATTGGGTTTTCGTGGCGAGGCGCTGGCCAGTATTGCCTCGGTAGCGAGGTTGTCGCTCACCAGTAGTCGCGAGGAGTCCGGTAAGGGCTGGCAGGTGACCGCGGAAGGCCGCGAGATGCAGCCACAATTGACTCCAGCGTCCCATCCGCGGGGCACTTCGGTTGAAGTGCGGGATTTATTTTTTAACACGCCTGCAAGACGCAAATTTTTGCGTACGGAGAAAACCGAATTCAATCGCATTGATGATGCTCTAAAGCGCCTAGCCCTTTCCCGCTTCGATGTCTCTATTAATCTGCGCCACAATGGTAAGGGCGTTCACAATTTGCGAGCCGGTACTGAGCAGGCCGAAATGGAGCGGCGCTTGGCTCAGTTGTGCGGCCCTGCATTTATGCAAAATGCATTGCATATCGATGTTGAGCGCAACGGTTTGCGATTGTGGGGCTGGGTGGCGGAACCGGCATTTTCCCGCTCACAGACCGATCTACAGTTTTTTTATGTCAACGGCCGTGCGATTCGCGATCGTATGGTGAGTCATGCGGTGCGCCGGGCCTTTGCCGATGTGCTACATCACGGTCGGCATCCGGCCTTTGTGCTCTATTTAGAGCTAAACCCGGCGGCAGTGGATGTGAATGTGCATCCCACGAAACACGAGGTGCGGTTTCGCGATAGCCGCCTGGTACACGATTTTTTGTTTGGCTCTTTGCACCATACACTGGCTTCAGTGCGCCCGGGGGTGCGTGAGCAAGGTGGCGTACCAGCTGAAGCGTTGGTCGCAGTGCAAAGCGATGGGCAGGGTGATAGCCCACGCAAGCCTACGCCAGCCATCAGTGGTGGCGACGGAAGTTTTAGTGGTCAGCGCGCGATGCAATTGCCGCAACGCCCTTCGGTTGCGGGGTTGCAGCGACAAATGCAGGTGTACGGTGCTTTGCATCAGTCTCATGGGGGTGAGGAGGTCGCAGAGAGCTCCGGAGTTGCTGAAAGTCGAGAGCCGACTCAGCAGTTGCCCTTGTCGCAGAAAGAAACTGTCGACAATGAGGTTCCACCGCTGGGGTTTGCTCTGGCGCAATTGCACGGTATTTATATTCTTGCTGAGAATACTCAAGGCCTGATTGTTGTGGATATGCACGCCGCTCACGAGCGTATTGTTTATGAAAAAATGAAGCAGGCTTATGCCGAGGGGAATATTCAAGCTCAGCCGTTGCTGGTGCCCATCAGTTTGGCTGTCAGTGAAAGTGAGGCCAATTGCTTTGATGAGCGCAGTGAAGTATTTGTCTCTCTGGGTTTTGTGCTTCAGCGCGCTGGACCAGAAAGTTTGTTGGTGCGCCAGGTTCCCGCTGCGCTGCACGGTGCTCCGGTGGAGCAGTTGGTGCGCGACGTGCTCAGCGACCTGCTGGCCGAGGGGAGCAGTGACCGCATTGTTGAACATATTAATCAAACGCTTTCTACTATGGCTTGCCATGGTTCGGTGCGCGCCAATCGGCGTCTAGCCATCGCGGAAATGAATGCCCTGCTGCGCGACATGGAAAAGACTGAGCGCAGTGGCCAGTGCAACCATGGTCGGCCCACTTGGACACACATTAAACTTGCGGACATGGACAAGTGGTTTATGCGTGGCCAGTGAGATGAATAACAGTGTTGGCCCGCGCACTGGTGGACACTTGCCGCGGGCGATTTTTTTACTGGGCCCTACGGCCTCGGGCAAGACCGACTTGGCTATGGCTCTTAGCGACCAGTTGCCCGTTGAGCTGATTAGTGTCGATTCCGCTTTGGTTTATCGCGGTTTGGATATTGGCTCAGCAAAGCCTACCATCGCTGAGCTGGCGCGTTACCCTCATCGCCTGATTAATATTTGCGAACCAAGCGAGCGCTATTCTGTCGGCCATTTTCGTCGCGACGCGTTGCAGGCGATGGCGGAGATCACCTCTGGCGGTAAGATTCCGCTGCTTGTAGGTGGCACCATGTTGTACTTTCAGGCGTTGTTACAGGGTATCGCCGAGTTACCAGAGGCCAATCTGCCGTTGCGTGCGCAACTGCAGCAGCGTGCGCGCCAAGAGGGTTGGCCAGCACTGCATCGGGAGTTGGCGGCTATTGATCCGGAGTTGGCTGCCGGGCTCGATCCCCGGCACTCGGCCCGTATCGAGCGGGGCCTGGAAGTCTATTGGTCAACGGGTAAAACCATGACGCAATTGCGTCGGGAGCATCGGGAGCAACAGCAAGAGTCGCTCGGTCAGCATTATCAAGTGCAACAATTGGCGCTGGTTCCTCGGGATAGGAGTTTGTTACATCAACGGGTCGAGCAACGGTTTGAGTGTATGCTGGAACTGGGGTTTGTAGGTGAAGTGGAACAATTACGTGATCGCAATGATCTAACTGCCGACTTGCCGGCGATGCGCGCAGTGGGTTACCGGCAAGTGTGGCAATACCTCGATGGTGAATTGGACTACAGACAAATGGTTGCTCGTGGTGTTGCTGCCACTCGTCAGCTGGTTAAACGTCAATTGACCTGGTTGCGCCGCTGGCCAGACATCACAAATATCTATTTACAGGATGCTAGTGGAGGAGTACTTAAAGATGACGAAATACTTGCTAAAGCCTTGAAATTTATCACTTGAGCAGCCATAACGTGGAAGGGCTAGATTATGGAGTCCCCTGATCAGCTCATTCAGCCAGTTTCACAGAGCCAAATATATTTTACGGCTCTTTTATTTACCAACCCAACCTTGATTCGTTAGTTTGCCTGCGAATTTCGCGGGTCTTATCCTGTGTTGTGTGGTTATTTTATCTTATTGATAAGGAGAAAAAAGATGTCAAAAGGGCATAGCTTACAAGACCCTTACTTAAACGTTTTGCGCAAAGAGCGTATCCCAGTCTCAATTTATTTGGTAAACGGTATCAAATTGCAGGGACAAATTGAATCATTCGACCAATTTGTCGTATTGCTTAAAAATACTGTCAGTCAAATGGTTTACAAACATGCGATTTCCACGGTGGTGCCATCACGTGCCGTGCGCATCCCTCTGGTCAATCCAGCTGCGCCTGGCGCTGCGGAGACGACGAGAGATAGTGCGGATCCGTTTGACCCTTAAATGGTTAATTTCATTGCAGATGCCCCGGCTTGTTCGGGGCGTTTGTTATTGAACACAAAAATAGTGCTATTCACTAGCTAGAGAAGTCCCTTTGTTTTTTGATCGTCCACAATCCGGTGAGCTGGCGGTGTTGGTGCACCTACAGTTTTCTGCTATTGATAGCCCCGATGACCCACGGGAATTCGAAGAGTTGGCGCTATCTTGTGGTGCTGACCCGGTGGCATTTATTTTTGGCCAGCGCGCAACACCTGACCCCAAATATTTTATCGGCCGCGGCAAGCTAGAAGAGATTGAGCAGGCGGTTAAACGTTACGGTGCCGAACTGGTAATTTTTGACCATACGCTCTCCCCTAGTCAGGAGCGCAATCTCGAGCAGGCTCTTCGATGCCGGGTGCTGGATCGCACTGGGCTGATATTGGATATTTTTGCCCAGCGTGCGCGCACTCATGAAGGCAAGCTTCAGGTTGAGTTAGCTCAGTTGCGCCATATGGCCACACGGCTGGTGCGCGGTTGGACACACCTGGAGCGCCAGAAGGGGGGGATTGGTCTGCGCGGCCCAGGTGAAACTCAGCTTGAAACAGACCGCCGTTTGCTGCGTGCCCGCATTGCCTCGCTCGAAAAAAGCCTGACTAAAGTGCGCAGCCAGCGTCAGCAAGGTCGCCGTGCACGCACACGGGCACAGCTGGCAACGGTATCTTTAGTAGGTTATACCAACGCCGGTAAATCGACTTTATTTAACCGTCTGACCGACGCTGATGTCTATGTACGTGATCAGCTATTTGCCACGCTTGATCCGACTATGCGCCGAGTGGCGCTGCCCAGCGTCGGGGCCATGGTGTTGGCGGATACGGTAGGCTTTATTGCCCACCTGCCGCACCGACTAGTAGAGGCGTTTCGCGCCACACTGGAAGAGGCTGCCAGTGCAAATCTGTTACTGCATGTAGTGGATGCCGCGGCTACAGACCGTGGGCAGCTTATTGCAGAAGTGCAAGCGGTATTGAAAGAAATCGATGCAGCTGAGGTACCACAACTGCTGGTGTACAACAAGATTGATTTGTTACCAAATAGCACGCCGCGTATTGATCGCGATGAACATGGGGTGCCGCGAGCGGTATGGTGCTCTGCAGCTAGCGGTGCTGGTTGTGAGATGCTGATCGAGGCTATAGCGGAGTGTCTCGGTGAGCAAATGGTAACTGGCTCGTTAATGATTGCACCACAACATGCGCGTTTGCGAGCGCAACTATTCGCTTGCAATGCCGTGCAATCTGAAGAGTACTGCGACAATGGGGATTGCGCATTGACACTGCTAATGCCGCTTTCCGAGTTGCAGCGGATGCTCGCACCCTATGCGGAGGCTGAAAATACCCCTCAGTGGCGGCCGGTTGGGTAAACTTTTGCTGTGTTGTAACGGCAATCCGTTAAAAATATCCGTGCGAAGAGTGCTAGAATCTCGGCACAAGAACGAACTGGATTCGACAAATACGAATAGCTTTGGAGTATATCAATGCCCTGGAATGAACCCGGTGGGAAAGATAAAGACCCTTGGAATAGTGGCAATCGCAGTAATAATGGTGGCCCACCAGGCCTAGATGAGGCACTGGGAAAATTGCTAAAAAAGTTTAATGGCCTCTTTGGTAGCGGTGGTTCCAGCTCTAAAAATGGCCCCAATAAATTCCCTTGGGTTCTGGTACTGGTTATATCCGCAGCGCTCTACGGCTGGTGGGGTATTTATCAGGTGGACGCCAACGAATCTGCGGTGGTGCTGCGCCTTGGTAAATACCACGATACGGCCGGTGCCGGGTTACATTGGAATCCTCCTTTGATAGATACAGTGACCAAAGTCAATGTCACCGAGGTGCGTACCGAAAGTACCACTGGGCAGATGCTCACTGAAGACGCCAACATTGTTGAAGTGGTGCTCACAGTGCAGTGGCACATTGACGATGCGGAATCTTTTGTATTGCGGGTGCGCGACCCTGTGCGGAGCCTGGAAGAGGCAACCGACAGCGCGCTGCGCCATGTGGTGGGCTCACTGACTTTTAACAGCGTGATTTCGCAAAATCGTACCCAGGTGTCGGCAGAAACTGAAGCGCGGCTGCAAGAGTATTTGGATTTGTATCAAACGGGTATTCGTATTGATACGGTTAACCTCACGGATGCCAAGGCGCCGCACGCGGTACAAGATGCCTTCGACGATGTCACTAAGGCACGAGAAGATGAGGTGCGGGCGCAGAACAGAGGCCAGGCTTACGCGAATGATGTTATTCCAAAGGCGCGCGGTAGGGCGCAGCGGATAATCGAAGAGGCGGAGGCATACAAGTATCGTGTGGTGGAGAGTGCCCGCGGTGAATCCGTGCGCTTTGAACGACTGTTGGCAGAATATGCACGCGCACCAGAGGTAACTCGCGAGCGCATGTACCTCGATGCGCTACAGCAGGTAATGAGTAAATCCTCTAAGGTCCTGATTGATGTTGAGGGCGGCAACAATATGATCTATCTGCCACTGGACAAGCTGGGCCAGCAGGCTGGTGGTATGGGCGGAGTGGGGCAAAAGCTTTCGCCCCAGGTTGAGGATGAGATTTCGCAGTTGCTTGATCAGTTGCGCAAAAATCAATCAAACAACAATCGCCGTTCGGGCAGTGTTCGCTAAAGGAGAAGTGGTGTGAACAATAAAACGCTATTTACGGTTGCGCTATTGCTGGTGGCACTGTTGGCAATTTCCAGTAGTGTATTTGTAGTAAAAGAGACAGAAAAGGCGGTGTTGCTGCGCTTTGGTGAAGTTGTGCGCACCGACTATTCACCGGGTTTATATTTTAAAGTACCACTGTGGCACAGTTTGCTTAAGTTTGATGCCAGGGTGCAAACAGTGGATTCGAGCCCGGTGCGTATGCTCAACAGTGAAAATAAGTTCATGATGGTTGATTCTTACGCTAAATATCGCATTACGGATGTGCGTCGTTTCTATGTGGCGACTCGCGGCGATGAGCGCAATGCAGTACGACTGCTGTCGGAGCAAATCAATGACCGTTTGCGCAACCAGTTTGGTGTGCGTGATCTGCACGAGGTGGTCAGTGGTGAGCGCGATGAGCTGATGGAGCAGATTACCCACAATCTGGATCAAAAGGCCCGCACTAATCTTGGTGTCGAAATTATTGATGTACGGGTTAAACAAATTGATCTGCCACCGGAAGTTTCCGAATCTGTGTTCGAACGCATGCGCGCAGGGCGCGATCGGGAAGCTAAAGATCATCGGGCTAAGGGTGAAGAGGCGCGGGAGCGATTGCAGGCCAATGCGGATCGTCAGCAGGTTGAGATAGAAGCGGAAGCGTATCGAGAAGCTCAACAGTTGCGCGGTACGGGTGATGCGGAGGCTGCGGCAATATACGCTGCGGCCTATAATAAGGATCCGGAATTTTATAGCTTCTATCGCAGCCTTACGGCCTATAAAGAAAGTTTTAAAAATAAATCAGATATGATGCTGGTTGACCCGGAGAGTGAGTTCTTCCGTTATTTGAAAAACCCGAAAGGGGAATAGAAGAAAAGTTTTTATTAGCGATTAAGGCTAATAGAATAAATAGGGTTGAGGTCATTTTTATTTTATATACGTGGCCGCTGATATTTTTAAAACGAAAAAGTATCAGCGGCCACGAAAATACTTGCACGGTTTACTAACACTTCTTCTTGATAGAGCGTTTTATCAGTTTGCCAAGGCCATAAAGAAACGGTGAATCTAGCTGTTTCTATTTCTGTTCACAATACGAAAATTGAGTTTTTGGTATAGCTGTAGCCATTGAGAAATCTGGTAGGGCATGCTTGTTTATTATTGGTATTTTTCTAGTATGGCCATTGTCAATTACTAAAGCATACTGAGGTTTGTCCATCCTGGTATTATCTGCCAGGGCAACCATTTGGCTACCTACTTTATTGCAAAGGATCGGTTTAGATTGATCTCTTTCAGTAGGATAACTGCCTAAGCATTTCATTAGTGCAATCTAGAAGTTCGTCTAGCAGGCAGAATAACCTTATAACATGCACAACCAATTGTGACCAGCTAAAACTTATAGCCAGGCAAAAACTTATTACAGGGTTAATAAATGAAAGAACGCATAAATAGTACACAGACCAGAACGACCTATTTAAAAGACTATCAAGTACCGGATTATTTGGTGGATAGCACTCAGCTAACTTTTGAATTACAGCCGCAGAAAACATTGGTTCATTCAAGGCTGCAAGTGCACCGTAACCCAGCTGTCAACAGCGAGAAACTGCCGGCACTTTTTTTGAATGGTGTAGATCTAGAGCTTCTGTCTATCGTTGTCGACGGCAAAGAGTTGTCTTCGGCCGAATTTGATAGATTTTCCGATGGCGTTGCTATTCCGGTTACAAAACATAAATTTATTGTAGAGATTCGCAATACAATTAACCCACAAAATAACACTTCTCTCGAAGGTTTGTATTTGTCCAACAAT
>JAHZJJ010000136.1 GCA_022600975.1 Gammaproteobacteria bacterium | reverse complement strand
TTGGCTAACAATACCCAAGTCACCAAGCCGAGATTGGTGAGCGTGAGTACAATGATCCACATACCCCAGAAAGTACTCATGATTTATCCTGTCCCTTTTTCTGTTGCGCTCTAGTCGTGTTGTTTTGCCGAACTTTATCTGTAGTTGGCTGATGGTGCTTTTGACTTGCCGCCTCGGCTGATTTTTGCGACTGCTCTTCGTCAGCAAAGGGCAACTGGGCATCTTCTTCAAAGCGCTTTTTACGTTTGGGAGAAAAAGCCCACCAACAAACCCCTACAAAAGCGACTGCTACCAGCACCGTCGCCAACGCACGCAAGCTGTTGATGTCCACGCAAATACCTCGCTATCGTTTTTGTTGTACCAGCAAGCCCAACTGCTGTAGATAAGCCACCAGTGCATCGATTTCTTTTACTCGTCCGCCGATAAATGGTTCACCGGCAGTGGCAATGTCTTCGTCGGTATAGGGTACGCCCGCAGCCCGCAGAGCGCGCATTTTACTCGCGGTGTGTTCGCCGTGTACTACATTGTCAAACAGCCAGGGGAATGCAGGCATATTGGAGGCCGTCACTACATTACGCGGATTGTACAAATGGGCCCGGTGCCATTCATCGGAATAACGACCACCTACCCGCGCCAAATCCGGGCCGGTACGCTTGGAGCCCCATAAAAACGGATGCTCATACACGTATTCCTGAGACATGGAATAATGCCCGTAACGTTCTACCTCGGCTCGCAGCGGACGCACCATTTGGGTATGGCAGACGTGGCAACCCTCACGAATATAAATATCACGGCCTTCCAACACCACCGCCGGCAGGGGTTTTAAACCCTCAATTGGCACTGTGGTATCTTGACGAAAAAACAATGGTACGATTTCCACCAGCGCACCAAAGCTGATAGCTACGATTGTAAGTACAATCAACAATCCAACATTTTTTTCTACGATGTCATGGTTTTTCACAGTCCGCCCCTCTTAAGCCGTTTTTTCAATCGGCAAGGCTTCACCGCCGCACGATTCCGCCACTTTGCTACCATCATTGATGGTGCGAAATACGTTGTAAGCCATTAGCAACATACCCAGAAGAAACAAGCCACCACCAATAAAGCGCATGACATAACCCGGATGGCTAGCGATCACACTTTCTATAAAGCTGAAGGTCAGGGTGCCATCGGCGTTAAACGATCGCCACATCTGCCCCTGAGTAATGCCGTTGACCCACATAGCGACGATATACAGCACGGTTCCGGCAGTAGCCAGCCAGAAATGTGTATTAATCAGCCCTACGCTGTACATTTGTTTGCGATTAAACAGCACGGGTACCAGATGATAGATTGCACCGATAGAGATCATCGCTACCCAACCCAAAGCACCAGAATGTACATGGCCTACGGTCCAGTCAGTATTGTGGGAGAGCGCATTGACGGTCTTAATCGACATCATTGGCCCTTCAAACGTAGACATACCGTAAAACGACAGTGAAACCACCAGAAAACGCAAGGTAGGGTCTGTGCGCAACTTATGCCAGGCACCCGACAGAGTCATGATACCGTTGATCATGCCGCCCCAGGAGGGTGCCAACAGAATAATCGACATAACCATCGCTAGGCTTTGTGTCCAATCGGGTAATGCAGAATAGTGCAGATGGTGGCCACCGGCCCAGACGTAAATAGAAATCAGTGCCCAGAAGTGCACAATAGACAGCTGATAAGAATAGACCGGGCGCCCGGCCTGTTTCGGTACAAAGTAATACATAATACCGAGGAAGGCTGCAGTGAGGAAAAAGCCCACCGCGTTGTGCCCGTACCACCATTGAATCATGGCATCGGTGGTGCCAGAAAACAGCGAGTAAGACTTAAAGGCACTCACCGGCACGGCCAAGCTGTTGACGATATGTAGCAGGGCGATAGTGATGATGTAAGCACCGAAAAACCAATTAGCCACATAAATATGCGAAGTGCGCCGTTTGGCAATGGTGCCAAAAAACACGATGGCATAGGCGATCCAGATCAGCGCGATCAAAATATCGATTGGCCACTCTAGTTCGGCGTACTCCTTCGTGGAAGTTAACCCCATTGGCAAGGTGATTGCGGCAGCAACAATTACCACCTGCCAGCCCCAAAAGGTAAATGGAATCAGCCAACCACCCCAAAGGCGAGTCTGACAAGTGCGCTGCACTACATAGTAGGAGGTGGCAAACAGTACACTGCCGCCAAATGCAAAAATAACCGCATTGGTGTGTAGGGGCCGCAGGCGCCCAAAGTGACTATAGGGTTGAAAAAAATCATTTAATTGGGGCCATGCCAATTGCGCCGCAATCAATACCCCCACCCCCATACCAACGATGCCCCAAACCACCGCCATCACGGTGAATTGGCGCACAATGTTGTAGTCATAGTCCGGCGCTTTGCCGGCCTCGGCCACGCTTGTTGTCATTGTGTTAGTTCCCTTGTCTTTTTAAAAATAAGTGTCGACAGGATAGCGCCCGCCCTGATATTAGTTTCCAACCCAGCATTAAGGCCGCCTGAAAATACTTAGCAGCTTATTCAAGCTATCGCAGCGTATGACCCTTTGCCGCGGCAATACGCAGTCGTAACGCGTTCAATTTAATAAACCCTTCGGCATCTTTCTGATCGTAAGCGCCAGCATCGTCTTCAAATGTCGCTACTCGCTCGTCGAACAGGCTCTGCGAGGAGCGTCGACCCACGACGCTGACACTGCCTTTATAGAGCTTCAGGCGCACCTCTCCGCTCACCATTTGCTGTGATTCGTCGATGGCTGCCTGCAACATGCGGCGTTCGGGAGACCACCAATATCCGTTATAGATCAGATTGGCATAGCGCGGCATAAGATCGTCTTTCATATGCGCCACCTCGCGATCCAGAGTGATCGATTCAATGGCCCGGTGCGCTTTTAGCAAGATGGTGCCGCCGGGGGTTTCGTAGCAACCACGAGATTTCATACCGACATAACGGTTTTCTACGATATCCAGCCGGCCTATACCGTTTGCTCCACCCAACTTGTTAAGGCGTTCCAGTAAGCTGGCCGGGCTCAAACGTTCATCATTAATGGCAACGGGATCGCCATGCTCGAAGGTAAGGGTAATATAGGTGGGCTTATCGGGCGCGGCCTCGGGGCTGACGCTCCAGCGCCACATGGCTTCTTCTGCTTCCACCCAGGGGTCTTCCAAAATACCGCCTTCGAAGGAGATATGCAGGAGATTTGCATCCATGGAGTAAGGAGACTTTTTCTTAGTTGAAGCATAATCCACTGAAATCTTGTGTTCCGCACAATAATGCATCAATGATTCACGTGAGCTCAAGTGCCAGTCACGCCAGGGCGCAATCACCTGAATACCAGGTTTTAGAGCATAGGCGCCCAATTCAAAGCGCACTTGGTCATTGCCCTTACCCGTTGCGCCGTGAGAAATGGCATCGGCACCAGTTTCATCGGCAATTTCAACCAAACGCTTGGCAATTAATGGCCGCGCAATAGAGGTGCCCAGTAGATATTCACCCTCATATAGGGCGTTGGCACGGAACATTGGAAAGACGAAATCACGCACAAATTCTTCGCGCAAATCTTCAATATGGATCTCCTGCACCCCCAATGCCTGGGCCTTGGCCCGTGCTGGGGCTACCTCTTCACCCTGGCCAATGTCCGCGGTAAAGGTTACCACCTCACAATTGTGGGTATCCTGCAACCAGCGCACAATCACCGAGGTATCCAGTCCCCCTGAGTATGCCAGCACCACTTTGTCAATTTTGCTCATCGTCATTCTCTGCATGAAAGCAACACGTACGTCAGCAGGCCACCGCATAATATACGGCAACAAACTGTGTAATATATCACTCTGGGGAGGAGATTATTTTTGAAAGAGTACCCAGGCATGGCAGTCGACACTGCCTTATTCGGGGCAAGATTCTAGCACTGTTTCAGATTGGCGGCTAGCGCATCTATTGGACCAACTCTTCCCATAAGCTTCCCTGCGCAACCGAAGTGACGCGCAGAAGACGAGAAGCTTCTACAAAGCGGGTATTCGTGTATAAGCAAGCGCACCGAGACTCTGATGAGATCAGGAAATGAGATCAGGCCACAGAAGTGGCGTTAAGCCCGGATAAGCTTAAGGGGAGCGTAAGCGCGCCGCTTAAAAATGAAAAAAATCCTCTACTCTCTTCATACCTAAAATCCCATCATTCGTCAAACACTATTCATACCGTGAAAACCAAAACCCATGCCCATGCCTAACGAAAATCCCCAGGAAACCACATAAATCCAGATCGGCTAAATTTCCTCATCTGGCTCTTCAGTAGAATCATTGGTATAACTTGGAGTCAACCGTTTCTTTGCTAAAGGGTACTATCTCAAATTCCTCATCAAATTTAACTAAAGTGCTAACCAATTTATCCAACACTGTATCATCGCCCTCAAGGTAAGCTTCTTTTGATTCAATAAGCTCTTTTAATCGCGCTTGACTCAATAATATTTTGGTAAAACCATCAGCACTTAATGTAATGGTTGCATCAGTATTATTCATAGGTGTTTCTACTTCGATATTACTTAAGTTTCCATTAGACATCTCAACAAAGTAAGTTTTACCATCAACAATAATATTTATTGCAAATGGAATATACTGCGCTTTTAAAGCATCTACTTGAACTGCAATATAATCTAGCAACATGCCTGGATCCATTTCAGAGAGAATGTCAGCAGAAACCGTTTTTGGCGCTCCCGGTGTAACCTTTCCTAAGCGTAACTCCTGTGCACCTGTTAGATAAATATTACGCCAACCCGCTCCTTCAGATTGATATCCCATTTGTTCATAGGCATCAGCCAACATAGCCCTTGCCTTAATATTATTAGGTTCCGCTTGGACAACTTTATTAAGCGCAGTCGCTACAAAACGATAGTTGCCATCAGAAAAATCTTTTTGCGCTTTCTTTAATACCGCTTCTGGTCCACCCATATATTCTACAAACTTAGCTGACTCGGATTTAATAGGTAGAGGATTTAAGTTAGCCGGATTCATGTCAAAATACCCTAAATACATATTGTAAACGGCTCTCGCATTATGGGAATAGGTACCGTGGTAACCATTGGTATGCCATGATTTTTGAATGCTACCTGGCATAACCTCATATATCTTTTCTCCCATATCTTGTAAAACGTAACCATTATTGGCAAGTCTCAAGGTTTGGTTGTGGGTAAAACCATAGGCGTCTCGCTGCAGTTTCAAATAGTCAGTAATTTCCTCTGTTGACCATATTGGTGCTGAGTGTGGTGCAAATAGTACTTGCACCTCATCTCCCCACATAGCGATCATTTGATTTATTTTTTTAGACCACTTTATAGAATCGCGTACTTTTGCACCTCGCAAAGTATAGATGTTATGCATACCTTGATAGGTTACTTCTCCAGGCCATAAGGCTTTCATTGAGGGTATATAAGTTACCATTTCCGATGGTGCTTCAGTGCCAGAGGCATCGAGAAAAATCATTTTTATACCATCAATGGTTAAATTCTCCACATCACTGTTTAAATTAAGTTCATAATCAGGCTTGACATAAGTAATTTGCCCGGTTGATACGCCTTTGGCTAAAGCTGCATCAACAATACCATGCTCATTCCTTCCCAATGTTGCACCATATTGATAGGCTGCGCGACGAGACATTGCATTTCCTGCGAGTATATTTTCATCGACCGTTTCCTTTGTAATATTTTTAGACCCATAGACCTTCACATTCGGAAAGGCTTCTTCAATAGCTCGTGCGCCGCCAAAATGATCCGCGTGTGAATGCGAATAAAGCATCGCTACAATTGGCAGATTTCCACCTTTTGGTACATTTTGTTGAAAAAATTTTAGCGCTTGTGAGGCAGCCTCTTGAGTAGTTAATACATCATAAACTATCCAACCTGTCTTTCCTTTAATAAACGAAATTGAAGCAAGGTCCGCCCCGCGTATTTGGTATATCTTGCCAGGCAATACTTCATAGAGCCCCTCAGCTTGTTGGTTTAATACGGCTTGCCTCCAAAGCGATGGATTTACTGTTGCAGGTGCTCTGTTAGCGGAATTTTCATCAATGAAATTAAAGCTATTTCGAATGATATCGCCTGTTTTTTGATCGAAGGTTGCAATAAGCCCTTTCCTATTATTTTCAAAGGCTCGAATATCTTTAAAGTTTAAGGTTTCAGCATACGTTGCATTTACCTTTTTTGTTTGCGGGGTGGCGTCTTTCCCGCCAACATTTTTTATAGAAAGCTTATGCTCTTCAGCATAACCTGTAGCAACTGAAAGTAACACTATATAAATAAACAACTTGTATAGATATTTCATGTATATACCTTGATATTTTTCAACATACATCGGCGACTGTAGCTTCACGAGTTATTAAAAATAAAATTAATTTGCTTAGTATAAGCATAAAACATTTTAAATTTATATTTTTAGAGATTCTATGGAAGTAGAATGGAAAGTTTACTCACATAGGATCCAATATACTGCATAAATAGCATGATATTTTGATGGTTGATAGCCTGTTATACGTAACATGAAAACTTACATTAGCGCAGGATGGCGCTAATTATTCCACAGCATATTCAGGTACCAACATTAGCGCAGCAACAAAGAAAAAAATACCGCCAAAAAATGTACACAATGTGCTGAAGCTTATAATCCACACGGGTAGCGCCGGATCAGGAAAAAAAGCAGTAAACGCGGACATTAAAAAGAATACTGAACCTAAACCATTAATTAAGACTATCCAGCTGCTCCACGAACGTCGGTTGAATACCCAAAATGCATGGTGTTGCTCTATCCAGGCGAAATAACTCGCAACCATAAACAATAACGACCCAACCATATTGGGCACCCAGATGAATAAATTGGATTCACTGATAGTCAAATTCGGTAGTAAGGCAAAGAAAGTATTAAAATTGAACATGACAGTGCCAAAAAATTGTGAGAGGCAACTCAAATAACCGAGATTTCTTGGACTAAAACCCCAGTATTTGAAGGATTTGCCAATACTTTTTGCAATGTCTCCATTAATGGCCTCGAGCAATTGTAGATAACCTGCAGTGGTGAAAAAAATAGAACCACAAGCATAAATGGCATTGGCGGAATAGCCTTTGAAAGAGTGTTGTACGACCCACAAATGGACGACGCTGGCAAATATAAAAAGAAAAGCCCCCAGTGCGAATGCTGATGCAATGCTGTAACCGAGCCATTGTGCTCGCGTCGGTTGGCGCGGCAAAATATGGAGGCGGCTGGCATCCAGCAAAGCATGCTGGTATATCTGATCTGCTAGGTCTATCTTTGGATTAAATGCCAGCTCGGCAAGTCCTTTTCGGCAACGCCGGGAGGTTTGTAAGCTCTTCCTCCGTCGAGTAGCCGCTGCGGTAATAAAAGGACCTAAATAATGATGGTTTTTTTTAATTCTCATTAAATCAAGCTGCTGGGATTTTACTATCTTCTTGGGGTTGACCATCATTCATACAAGGTTTAGGGTTAAACCGCAAAGACATCACATGTGACAAAGATCACTATATTATTCGCTTGAGTAATCATCGGCACAAAATATGGCCCATAACTTTTTTACGAGCCTAAAAGTTTACCCTCAAACAATCACCCCTTTCGTTAAAAGAATATTCCCATAAGGCCTGCGCTCACCCGTAGCAACAACGGCAAAGGATTTTTTTACGCGCTGGTAAAATGCGTATCGCTCGATCGTTGCAAATGCGACCGGATTGCTTTCTTGGCGTTTAATGATGGTATAAAACTCTGAAACAATTTCAGGCTCGGCCTCTGGATCGCCTACCACCTGCATAGTGTGCACGGGGTGCTCAACGTAGCGATCCAAAGGCAATACGGTTAACACTCCATTGAGCACTTCGACCGCACTGCAACCATCCAACCGCACCAAGCGGGAGGCATTGCTTTTTGCCGGGTAGTTGGCATCGACAATGGCTATTTCATCACCGTGCCCCATGGCTCGGAGAATTTGCAACAGTTTTGGGCTCAGTAGTGGGTGAATATTCTTTAACATAGCTTGCACACAGAAAAAATTAAACGCTGGCTACCACTGTTTGTCTTTGGGTACCCAGGCCCTCAATGCCGAGTTCAATTGTATCCCCCGGCTTCAAATAAGCCGGCGGTTTTTGCCCCAGCCCTACCCCTGGCGGGGTGCCGGTGGAAATAACATCGCCAGGTTGTAAGCTCATATATTGGCTCAAATAACTGACAATAGTTGTGGGGCTAAAAATCATTTTGTCGCTATTGCCGTTCTGGTAACGGTAGCCATTGACCTCTAACCACAGCTTCAGATTGGAGATATCTCCTGCCTCATCGGCTGTTACCAACCAAGGGCCAATGGGGCCAAAAGTATCGCAACCTTTACCCAAATCCCACTGGCCACTTCGCTCCAGTTGAAATTCGCGCTCAGAAATATCATTGCAAACAAAGTAACCGGCAATATGGTTGTTGGCCTCTTCTTCACTAACATAAGCCGCGGTTTTACCAATAACAAATGCCAGTTCCACTTCCCAATCAGTTTTAATACTGTTACGTGGTATAACGATGGTATCGTTGGGGCCAGATACGGAACTGGTTGCCTTCATAAATACCACCGGCTCTTTAGGAATAGCCGCTCTCGTTTCTTGAGCGTGATCAGCGTAATTCAAACCGATGCAAATGAATTTGCCAATATTGCCGACACAGGCACCGAGCCTTGCATTCTCGTCCACTAAAGGCAAGGCGTTGAGATTGATTGCTCGCAACTTTGCCAGCCCTTCGGCGCTCAATGTGGGTCCATCAATATCTTTAACATACCTCACAAGACTGCGGATCTTTCCTTCGGGATCAATAATACCCGGCTGCTCGTTGCCGGCATCACCATAACGCAGTAGTTTCATAGTTTAATTCCTAAGCTCAGTACCAGCCGTTAATCTTCGCGGTAAACTGAAGCCTGCCATTAGTTATTTAGGGTGACAAAGCCACCATCAATCGGGAAATTGCAACCGGTGATGAAACTCGCTTCATCCGAACACAGATAAGCCACCAGCGCAGCTATTTCCTGCGGTTTTCCCATGCGCCCAATGGGTTGACTTTGTGAAAGCTTGGTAAACATTTTCTGTGCATTATCGCCGTAATTTTTTGCTAGGAAATTATCGACAAAGGGGGTGTGAACCCGGCCGGGAGCAATGGCGTTACAGCGAATTCCGTCACCGATATAATCTTTAGCAACAGAGTAAGTCATCGTCAGCACTGCGCCCTTGGACATCGAGTAGGCAAATCGATCAGCAATACCCACAGAAGAAGCCACCGAAGCTAGGTTGAGAATAACCCCGCTTTGTTTGTTTTTCATAAACCCTATCAAAGCTGCCATAGAGTTGTAGGTGCCTTTTACGTTCACCTGATAAAGGCGATCAAGATCCTCTTCGGAACACTGTTCGATGGTGCCCACATGCGCAATACCGGCGCTATTGATGAGGATATCTATGGCGTACTGGTTATTTAGTTCAACAAACAGTTCTTTTACGGCCTGGTGGTTGGCAATATCGCAACGGTGAACACTGGCCTTGCCACCCTGTGAGTGAATTCCATCAAGGGTTGTGCCGGCACTTTCTTCATCGAGATCGACAATTGCTACCCGGGCACCTTCCTGTGCCAATCGCAAGCAGATACTTTTGCCAATGCCGCTGCCGCCGCCAGTCACCAGCGCAGTTTTGTGGCTGAATCTCTGATCCATGGTCTCTTCCTTACTTCCATTACCAGGAAGCTATGAAACCCTTGCCGGCAGACAACCGGGGCCAATGGGTTCGAATTGCTTATAGGTTAAAATAAATTCCTGATGCCCCATAGCCTCGGATTTACTGGCTTCCCCAGCGGCAACATTTAAAGTCAAATCATAGATTTCCCGGCCGACACGATCGACTTTGGTCCCTGTGAGAATTTTTCCAGCGTCAATATCCATATCGTCTTTCATACGCGCATAGGTTTCTGGATTAGCACAAATTTTAATTACCGGAGAAATCGCAGAGCCAACGACAGAGCCCCGGCCGGTGGTAAACAACACTACATGGCTACCCGAAGCAATAAGCTCAACGATTTCTGCATTGTCTGAAATATTGGGAAAACCAAAACGGGGTTCACCATCGGGCACCACATCCAGCAAATAGAGGCCACCGCCAGGAGGAATGTCCCCAGGTTTGATCAGTCCTTGTATGGGTGAATCGCCAGACTTGCAGTAAGCCCCCATGGATTTTTCTTCTTGGGTAGTCAGGCCACCCTCGGCATTGCCTGGAGCAAAGCTGCCATAACCCATCGTGGTGTAGTAATTAGCGGCCTTGATCATGGCAAGTTCGATTTCTTTCGCCAACTCAGGAGTTGTCGCGCGCTGACACATCGTATCTTCGCATCCGATCAACTCACCCGTTTCTTCAAAGATACAAGTAGCCTGTTGCGCCACCAACTGGTCGAAACAGCGCCCTACAGCCGGATTAGCGGTTATGCCGCTAGTGCCATCGGAACCGCCGCAGATGGTTCCCACTACTAGATCATCAATTGTCATCGGCACCATTTTTGTCTGCTGTGCTTGTTTCAGTAGTTGCTTAACTTTGGTAACCCCCGCGGCAATGGTTTTCAAAGTGCCCCCTTGCTGCTGGATCACCAGAGTTTCCACCGCGCGCCCACTGTCACTGACGGTCTGCTGCAAGGCTTCACGGTTAAACCCTTCACAACCCAGAGAAACCAACAGCACGCCACCGACGTTGGGGTGTGTGCCCAGCTTTTCCATCATTCGCAATGCATAGGCATTGGGGTAGCAACCGGGGAAGCCAATCAGGTGTACTTGGTCATTGCCGCTTTTATTGACGATTTGTCGGGCCACATGATGTGCGCACTCCACTAGGTACGCTACCACCACGATGTTGCGTATACCTTTGCGGCCATCTTGCCTTAAATAGCCGTTCATCATAAATGCTCTCCTGAATGCTTCACCGTTGTACGGGTGTGGCTGGCAATATAGTCGCTTTTCATATTGTGGAGGTGAACGTGGCGGCCGGGTTCAATGTCGGCGGTAGCTGAACCAATAGGGGCTCCATATTTGACAATTTTGCAGCCCAACCTAACACGGCGCAGGGCAACCTTATGACCTACGGGAATATCCTCAACCAAGTGAATGATAGTATCATTGAGGTCGATCTCCTCACCTACTACGAGGTGTCGGCAACTGACAGCAACATTGTCAGCCGAATGGAGCCTAACGAGCGCATTGGAAGCAGAATTTGTCATAGATTACTCGCCACTATTGGCTCTAAAGCTGATAAAAATCAATGGCAGTTTGCCCCAGCAAACTCTGTTTTTCGCTGGCTGTCAGTGATGAACAAAGCTGTAAGGCCAAAGCTCGCCAGGATCCGTATTTCATACATAAATTCACAACCGGCCAATCACTGCCCCACATTAGCCGCCGGGCGCCGAAGCACTGATACAGATGATTGAAATAGGGGGCCAAATTTCCCAGATCTGCTTTTTCTTCCGCCTCGTTGACCAATCCTGACACTTTACAATAGCAGCAGGTTTGCGCGGCGATAGCGGCAATATTCTCAGCCCACTGTACAGTGTTGCCACTGGCAATATTTGGCTTGGCAGCGTGATCTATTACTATACGTAGGTCTGGGTAGCGCTTGAGCAGAACCAACAAATTGGGTAAATGTTGCGGCAATACCAGAGCATCAAAACTGAGGTTATATGCCAACAAGGCACGAAATGCGTGATCTAATTCCGGGCGGAGCATCCAATTGGGGTCGGCAATGTCCTGAATCATCGGCCTTATGCCTTTAAAATAAACGTTACTTGCCAAACCAACTATACGCTCGGCAGCATCGGCGGCTGCCATGTCCACCCAGCCAACCACTGCCGCAACAAAATCATGCTGCGCGGCGAGGCGAAGTAGAAAATCGGTTTCTCTATCACTGTCGGCTGCTTGTACCAATACGGTTTTATCTATTGCACAAGCTGACAAGCTTGGTAGCAGATCACTTGGTAGGAAGTTGCGATATAGCGCACTCAATTCGGGTGTTAACCAGCGGTAATCTCCACGCTCGATCCGCCAGAAATGTTGGTGACTATCGACCTGCCAGCCATTCACAGATTAGGCCCCTTTCGGTAGTGGTGTAACCTCACTCACTAAGTGTTTGATTCGCAATGCCCGCCAAAACTCTTGGGGAATGGGAGCACGAAATAGATCCAGAGTTTGCCGTATGCGGCTGGCATTGCCCAAGCCCGGAATCACACTGACAACCGATGGGTGTGCGAGGGGAAATTGCAAGGCGGCCGCGGCGAGTGTTACGCCATATTGATCACACAGGTCTTCGAGTTTGCTGACTTTATTAATGATCGTCTGTGGTGCGGGGCCGTAATTGTAATACAACACCCCACCATTGCGGGTGCCTGTGGCCAATATGCCGGAATTGTAGGCTCCGCCAATCACAATAGAACAGTTACGCTGTTGGCACTTAGGCAAGAAACTGTGTAGTGATTCCTGTTCCAGTAGGGTATAACGCCCCGCCAGCAGAAAACAATCCCAGTCACCATAATCGAGCGCCGCTTCACACACTTGATATTCATTGACTCCAAGGCCAATAGCTTTAACCAGCCCCTGACTGCGCAGTTCGTCTAAGGCCTTATAACCTCCGTTCATGGCGATAGGAAAGTAATGCTCGTTAGTGTCGCCGTGTGTTTCGCGACCAATATCGTGCATATAGAGAATATCGATGCGATCAAGCCCCAACCTTTGCAAACTATCTTCAAAGGAGCGCATAACGCCATCGTAACTATAGTCATAATAAATATCGAAAGGCATCGTTGAAACGAAACCATGACGCTTTGCAGCGTAACCCGCGGCCTTGAGCTTTCGCCCAACTTTAGTCGAAAGCACATAATCATCACGACCCCGCAGCAAATCACCAAGGCGCCGTTCACTGAGCCCCTGACCATAGTGTGGCGCGGTATCAAAATAGCGAAAGCCGCTATCCCAGGCTTGTGATAAGGTTTCAATAGCCTCGCGATCCGTCATCTGTTGATAGAGATTACCCAATGGGGCGCAACCAAACCCCAAAACATCCAATTTTAAGTCGGTATTGGCCACTTGACGTTGTTCAAATACCATTACTTAGCCCTTTACAAGATACTTGTGCAGGTCGGCTACTGAGGCACAACCCAATTGGTTCATCACCTGGGTCAATTCATTGGTGAGCATATTAATAGTATGGATGCCACCCTGATTTCCCAAAGCGGCCACTCCATAAACGAAGGTTCGCCCCAAAAAGGTAAAATCAGCGCCGCAGGCCAGCGCACTCGCAATATTAGTGCCGGAACGCAAGCCAGAATCCGCGAATATTTTGATTTTATGATTGTATCGCCCAGTCAGGTTTTTGAGCGCCTGCACTGGGGATTCACCGACATCGAGCTGACGCGCACCATGGTTGGAAATCACTACCGCATCTGCTCCCAGACTAACAGCGCTGGCAACATCTGTTTCGTTGATTAACCCTTTGATGACCAAGGGACCCTGCCAAAAATCCCGTATGGGCTTTAACCCTTCAATATCTACCCGGCCCATCACGGTTTTATTCATAAATGCAGCCAGTTGATCGGTGGGCATATTTTTCGGCATATAGGGCTTCAGAGTCTGCATTTCGGGCTTTCCCGCCTGCACTGTTGCCATTAACCAGGCAGGTCTTGCCAACATTTGCAAAATATTGGAAAAAGACATCTTCGGCGGCATTGCTAGGCCATTGCGGATATCTCGGGGGCGATGGCCAAAAGTGGGGACATCCACCGTAACTACCAGTACTGGGTAGCGCGCGGCCTGGATACGAGCCAGTAATTTGCTGCGGATCTCTGGATCAGTAGGATTATAGAATTGGAACCAAGCTTTGCCTTCGGAGATTTCGGCAATGGTCTCCAGCTTGGCTGAAGAAACGGTGCTAAGCACAAACGGAATATTTTTATCTGCTGCAGCCTTGGCAAGTATCTCGGGTGTTTTGGGCCACATTAACCCCTGTAATCCCACAGGGGCAACGCCAAATGGCGCAGCATAAGTATGACCGAACAACTCAACCTCCAAACTGCTGCCAGAAAAATGCTTAAGCAGCGCACTGCGCAATTGTACCGTTTGAATATCTTGACGATTGCGCAACAAACCAATCTCCTCATGGCAACCGCCTTCTACATAATCGAAAGCGAAACGGGGCATGCGCTTTTTGGCTTTGCGTTTAAGGTCAAAAGATCCGGGGTAACGAGGATCAGTAAAACTATTCATTTTAAATGTGAAACACAATTGTTAATTTAAAATTAAGCAGAGCTTACTGCTCGTGCCAATGATATACGACTTTGCTCTAGTACCATCTTTCTCCACAATAACCCTATAAACCGTAGCTAAATCACGCAATTCTGTACAAATTATTGATGCACCTGACAAAATTTTAAAAAGTTTTCATCATCAATAAGAGCTGCGGTTTTTAAGATACTATACTCCCTCAATACAAGGCACCAAGATTATAACAAACAGTACAATTCCCTTAGAATGGATAAAGGCGGTCAAGTCGAAGAGCTTATTTGACAAAATATCTCCCATCAATTAAATTCCTACCTTGTCCACTAAACAATAACAAGCGCTATTCTCTTTTGATGCGCAGTACCCAGATAAAGAAGCGCTCACCAAGAGAGCTTCTTTATGCCTTTACTCCAGCTTCTCCGGATACTACTCACATCCTCTCTGCTTGTAGTTACATCTGCTTCAGCAGTGGAAATACCAAATTTGATCACTAGCCATAGCCAGGAAATCTTGCCCCGCCAATATGCTATAGCGAGCCATGAAATTCATGTCGCTCAAGCTGCATTTAGTGGTGGAAACCCTACATTAAAAATCGAATTACCTGACGGTAAGCGACTCCAGTGGGACCGCATAGCCTACGAGCCTCGCGGCCCTGGTGAGGCATTGTGGAGAGGAAAATTGCCAAATGACCGCTATAGCGAAATAACGCTGACGCAAAAAAATAAGCTGGTGGTTGGCCGCATGCACTTTGGCAATAAAACCTATACCATTCGCCCCGGTGCAGCAGGCAAACATATTCTGAGCCTAATTGATACCGCAGCTTTGCCCGCCTGTGGCAATGGCCCTGAGCAACGCATCACTTACCCCAAAGTGTCCATTCAACCCAAAAAACTTCACGCTGAGAAGATTGCCCCCACAAGGATAGACTTATTATTCGTTGGGTGCGGCTCTTTTCTAACGACGAATTTTTAAGCAACTTTGGGTAATTTTTGGCCTTGATATTTGACGAGATGATTACGCTCTAATTCTCGCTGCTTGTGATATTCCCAATACTGCTCAAAATCTCCACTTGATCTTAATGACCTTAACTTCAACACTGCTTCTGCCGTTTTCAACCCCCAGCGAGCTCCCGTAATGTCCATTCGGTCATTGATCAAATGTCGACAC
>JAHZJJ010000020.1 GCA_022600975.1 Gammaproteobacteria bacterium | reverse complement strand
TTATGAAACAGGAAAAAAAGCTTGTATGAAGATTTACGAAACAGGCACTATTATTTTTGATAAATTATTAGGAAAGTTGAATTATAAAGTGAAGCCAGTGGTAAAGTAAAGACAGGAAGTTATTTCATGCACGTCCCTTATGTAGAGAAACACCGTTTCGGTGGTATTTCAGAGTTGGTCAAGACAAACTACCAAGGCTGGACATGCTCTTTAAATCAATGGCACTGACTTAAGCTATTTCCCTTTGATATCTCTTGATTTTTCGGGCCTGTGCTCTTGGATGTTGTAGCTTTTTATGGGGCTTTGGCCGTCTGGCCGTCTGTAGTAGTTCAGATCACATCTGAACTACTACATTTAAAATAAAGAAAGACCTGGATCTGGCGGCGGTTCAAAAAGATTACGAACTCTATAAGTTTGAGCCAGAATAACTTCTCGAAGACTGTGAAGTACTTGTTCATAGCACTCTACAGACGCGGCCATTAATGTAGGGCATGAGTTAGCGCCTTACCAACCTCCTCTGCCGAAGATCGGTTTTGATCTGTAATCAACAAGCCATCGACTTGTACGTTCACTCCCCAAGGAGCCACTTTATGTTAAGCGCCGACTTTGCGGGTGAGGACTTCTTCGACCAATAACAGGTTTTACTGACGAGGCACAATACAACTAAGCAGATTAGCTGAGTCTGAAGTTAGCCCACTTCAACAAGCGCAAAAAGTGGCAGCCGCTACCTACTGAGCACATAGACGAAGATATTTTGCAAAAACTCTGGCCATATCTAGCCAGAAGCGACGCAGCAAGCTCTGGATAACATCGCTACCAGGAACTACCATAGTTTGGGAAGCCCAAGGCTCACCTTACACTGCCACAAACATCTTTTATTGAGCCGGTAGTTTTGCCCGGGCCACAGGCCAAGGCAAATACTGTAACGGCAAACTGGAGGCCATTGTGGTACAAGGTAAAAACAAAGTAGCCATCGTCATCGCCGGCGGCAGTGGAATCGGTGCTGCCACGGCACGTAAGCTCGTTGCAAATGGTTTTAACATGGCAATCATGTCGCCTTCTGGCAAAGGTGAAGCCCTTGCCGAAGAACTTGGCGGTATCGGCGTTACAGGGTCTAACGACTCCCCTAAAGATCTCAAAATATTGATGGAGAAAGTGGTTAAAGCTTGGGGGCGTATCGATCTCCTGGTTAACGGTGCGGGCCACGGCCCCCAGGGGGCTATTCTCGAATTGTCGGATGAGCAATGGCATCTCGGGCTGGAGTTTTATTTGCTCAATGTAGTGCGCCCAACCCGTTTGGTCACCCCGATTATGCAGCAGCAAAAATCTGGAGTTATTATCAATATCTCCACCTTCGCCACTTTCGAACCCGACCCTACCTTCCCCACCTCCAGTGTATTCCGTGCTGGCCTAGCCGCGTATACCAAGCTATTCACCGATAAATATGCCATCGATAATATTCGTATGAACAATGTTCTGCCCGGCTTTATCGACAGTTATCCGGAACAGCAGGAACTTGTAGATCGCATCCCGATGCAGCGCTATGGTAAGGTTGAAGAGATAGCCAATGTTGTGGCCTTTCTCGCCACAGGTGGCAGCTATATTACTGGGCAAAATATTCGTGTAGACGGCGGAATCACCCGCTCCGTATAAACTTTAATTCCACCGCCTTTTATGGTTAAAATCTAGATTTACTCATTAACTTTTGAGGTACTGCAGTACGAAATCTGCCCGCGCTTCAACCCCTTGCAACGGCAATTCGATAATTTCATAACCAAATTGGATATAGGTTTTGGTCATCGCTTTAAAACTGACCTCAGCCTCTTGCAGATCTTGCTTGCGCTCGGCGTCCCCAGTGTATATCTCCTCCCAATAAGGGGCTAGGAAAACACGTTTGTTATAGCAAAATAACCGTGCCGCCTTCTCAAAGTGAGCGGGAACAGGCAGCGCGCACAAGGTTAAATAACCAACAACATCAACAATGCCACGATCCATCACCACAGGCCCGGCCATAGATTTCTCCTCATGATAAGACCGCAGCTCCCAACCGAGCATCTGTTCGGCAAAAGCCCTGGAATCTACCCAGGGTAAAGCATGCCCGCCAATTTTCACCTGATCGCGAATAATTGCTCTTCCCCCTTCCGCCATAGTATTGATTCCGCGCTGTTTTAACTCCGATATCAAGCTGCTCTTGCCTGAACCGGGGCCACCTGTAACCACAAACAAATGTTCACTCACAAAGTATCTTCCACTAATAAATTAACAATTCGACAGCTGAAACGCTCTAGTTTAAGCGCATGTGGAGAGCAAATATTTTTGTTATTTTAAACGGGTGTTGTCTCGTTATACTGTAGTTATGTAACTATCTGAGCACCATATTGATCAATTTACTTCCAGAACTAATTTTATCTACCAACTGTTTGGATCAGGGTTCTGTCGGGAAATCTTTGCGATAGAACCCCATAAACTTATCTTTCTGCAGATAATATCGCCTGAGCAATTTCAGCAGAGGCTTCGAGCATACTACTATGTGTTACGTTCTTTAGCTGAATTATTGTCAATGCTTTCCTAACAAAAGATGAAAGGTTGTTATCCGGTGTATTCGCTAATACTCTAGCTTCCAATGTCTCATCGGTTTTGAGTGGTTTAAATAAAGTTACATGGGTATTCATCAATTGTCCGCTAAGTGGCCTACTAACTATTGCCTTATTCAATAGCATCCTATTTAGCATTCTATCATCAAGTTTCAGCCCCAAACGCTTTAAATCCTTCTCCAATTCTTCCATAGATATATCATTATCTGAGCCGTCAGCAGCAATAAAAAACTTAGCATCCAGCACATACACTTGGATGTCCTGGTAGCCTTTTTGCTCCAGCTGATAAGCCATCTCCAAAGTAATATTGCCGCCTAAGGACCAACCCAGCAATCGAATAGGCTCGTTGATCAAGCTCTGTGCATACAGCTGATCGAGATAGATACCCGCAAGCTCTGACAATGAATCGGTTGGTATTTCAGAAAAAAGATTGTAGTGGTCGATACCCCAGCAATTTAATCTGCCTGCTAACAAATTAGCAAGTGGCCGATATACTTGAGCAAACCCCAGGCCAGGATGCATCATAATTAAATCTTTTTTCACATGGGGAGAAAAAGTCAAAGTGTTCAGAAGATTAGCTTTTTGGTCCGACAAAAATTTTTGGCTATATTGTTTCACAGTACTTTGTTCAAACACCCAGGCCAGAGGTGCGTTGCGGCTCAGCTCACGCTGGATAGCACCACTTAATTTCACTGCCGTAATCGAGTTACCACCACTACGAAAGAAATTGTCCTCAATGCCGATTTTCTTAAGACCCAAAACCTCCGCCCACAGACGACACAATTGCGCTTCAAGCTCCGTGCGCGGCGCTACATAGCGGCTCTCATCCAGCCACTCTGGTTCTGGTAGCGCCTTGCGATCCAACTTGCCGTTAATGGTTAATGGCACTGACAGAATGGCCATTAAGCTCGCTGGAACCATGTACGCCGGTAGCACTGCAGTCAAGGCGCTGTGCAGTGCAGTGCGGTCAAATATTGCTGCCGGATGCATAACCACATAACCGGCCAGATACGTCTGATCTCCCTGCTTACGGTCAATCACTACCGCTTGACGCACATTCGGCTGGGCACCGAGCACCGCTTCAATCTCGCCTAGCTCAATCCGGTAACCCCGGATTTTTACCTGCATATCATTGCGGCCCCGATATTCCAGCTGGCCTGCCCCCTGCGCATCCATCACCCAACGCACTAGGTCACCACTTTTATACAACCGTGTGGTGCCTTTTTCGTGATCCTCCGCGCTGGCAAATGGGTTGGTAATAAAACGTTCGGCCGTTAAATCCTCCCGATTCAGATAGCCTCGCGCGACACCTGCACCACCAATGTACAGTTCACCTACTGCACCAATGGGCACTGGGTTAAGTTGCTCGTCTAGTACGTAAAGCTGTAAATCACCCAACCCACAGCCAATACTGGCGTAACCCCTGTGGACATCGCTTATGAATAAGGGATAGTAGCTAGCGTGCACTGTGGTTTCAGTGGGGCCATACATATTAACCAGCTGCGGCTGTTGATCGCCATAGTGGTCAAACCAAGCTTCTAGTTTGCTGGTATCCAGCGCTTCTCCTTCAAAAATCACATAGCGCAACGAGCTTATTGATTGCTTAGTAGTCGCTACTCCTATCAAATTGTAAAATGCCGACGGAGTCTGACTCAATATGGTTACCGATTCTTTCAGCAATAATTCCAGCAGCTTGTCGGGGGCTCGAACTACAGATTCGTTCAAGGCCACCAGTTTGCCTCCAAAAGCCAGAGCACCCCAGAACTCCCAGACAAAAACATCGAACACAAAGGCATGGAACAAAGACCAAGTATCCGTATGGTTGAAAGCATATTTAGGCTGGGTAACCTTTAATAAGCGCACCACATTATGGTGTTCAACCATAACGCCTTTGGGCTGGCCTGTGGTTCCCGAGGTGTAAATTACGTAGGCTAAATCCCGCGGACCACTGACTGGGGGTAGATTATTGGTACCACCCAGCCATTTAGGCTCAGCGTCTACAGATAAAATCAACGGATCGGCGGAAGCTTCTTCAGTGTCTTCCATACACCAATCTGTCAGACGCGCCTGGTATTGGGATTGGCATACTACAATCGGCGCTTGAGTATCCTTCAGAATATAAACCACCCGACTTTGCGGATATTCCGCTGACAAAGGCACATAGGCTCCACCCGCTTTCAGTACCCCCAGAATGCTCACCACCATCTCAATACTGCGACACAGGTACAGGGCAATCAGGGTGTCGGCCGTTAACGGTGTGCCCG
>JAHZJJ010000019.1 GCA_022600975.1 Gammaproteobacteria bacterium | reverse complement strand
GTTTTGTGCGCTTAGCCACTGTGCATCTCCTTGCATACCATCCAAAGTGAATATTTTCGCCACAAACACAGAGCGTATTTACCAGTTTCTCATCGACCAGCATTAGCCATACACATTAGTTCTGCTGTACATTGCCGAGCAGATCGGCAAAAGCCTGCTCCAAGGTGGGATAGCAAAACCTAAAATTACTGTTGAGTGCGGCGTGCGGCTCCATTTTCTGACTGGCCAACAAAAGTTCTTGCGCCATCTCACCAAATAGTAACCTTAATACCCAAGCTGGAGTACGCATGCCCCCTGGACGGTGCAGCTGTTCACTCAGTTGTCTGGCAAAGCTGTTATTCGTGACCGCCTCGGGAGTGCAAGCATTGAACGGTTGGCACAAATGGTTATCGATGGCATGCAGCATCAGGTTCACCAAATCGTATTCATGGATCCAGCTCATCCACTGCTCTCCAGAACCCATAGGGCCGCCGAGCCCGAACCGAAATGCCGGCAGCATTTTTTTCAATACGCCACCGCGTCTGGAGAGCACCATTGACGTGCGCATAATGCCAACGCAAACGCCAGCCTGTTGTAACGGCGCAGTGAGAGACTCCCATTCGCGACACAATTCTGCGGCAAAGCCTTTGCCGGGGCTGCTATTTTCCTGCAGCAAATCATCACCGCAATTGCCATAATAACCTACCGCAGAACCGGACAAAAAATACTGCGGCCTCTGTGCCTGCACCAACGACCACTGTACCAACTGCGTTGTGGTTTCCAGCCGCGAGCGTCGAATCTCTGCGCGATGATGACCATTCCAGCGCTGGGCTATAGGTTCACCCGCGAGGTTAACCACCAAGTCTACCGGTGGCACAACCTCCTGTAGCCGCGTGCAAGCACGGGCCGTCGGACCACAAAGTTTGGGCACTTGTTGTGACCGTCGACTAAGGACAGTGATCCCATTACCCCGCGCCAGCCATTGGCGGCAAAATAATTGACCAATCAACCCTGTACCACCACTGATAAGACAGTGCATCACCTACATATCCCTATTGCGGCTTTGATGCGTCGCAAAGCCATGCTTAAGCCTAAAAATCCTTATACCTAAAAACCGCAGTTAAATCACGCAAGTCTGCACAAGTGATTGATACACCCAGCAAATTTTAAAAAGTTCTGATCATTAATAAGCTGACCACGATTTTTTAAAATTCGCCATGCACGCCAATAACTTACACAGCTTTTGCGCGCTCAACTGCGGCTTCTAGGTTAAAGGCGCGCAAATACTACGTAACTTATTGATCTATAAGCTAACGTAATCCAGTTGTGATTTTTAGGATAATAGCAGTGGTCGGCGCTGCCGATAGCCAGTTGCGGCAATCTTCACGCCTATTGCACAAGCCAATGGCACTTCAGCTAGAAAATCGCCGGGCGGTAATCGCATTTTCCACAGGCGCAGACCACCGCTGGCATATCCATGCCAGCAGCAACATGAGCAATGCTAGGAGCAAAAGCCCCCAGGCTCCAATACGCATAAATGGTGTGACGCCGGTCATCGGTTGCACTTTTCCTTGCAGCGTGGCCTGTTCAAACTGCGGCAGCTGCGCGGTGATATGGCCACTGGGATCAACAATCGCTGTAACTCCAGTATTGGTGGCACGCACCAGATAGCGACGGGTTTCCAACGCGCGCATTTGTGCCATTTGCATATGCTGCAGTGGGCCGATGGATTTACCAAACCAGGCATCATTGCTGATGGTCAGCAACAGTTGTGCATCGCCTGCACTCTCGGCAACCAGCTGAGGGTAAACAATTTCATAACAGATCAACGGCGCCCAACTAACGCCCCCCGCCTCCAGCGGCGGTTGATTTGTCGGCCCTGGTCGAATCACTGCGGTGGGCAAATCGAAAAATTCAATGGTGCCTCTGATCCAATCTTCTAACGGCACATATTCCCCAAAGGGCACCAAGTGGCGTTTATAGTACAACTGCGGCTTGCGGCCAAATACCGCCGCGGCATTGTATACTCCGCCGTATTGCCCCTGTTCTTTATCGACCAAAATGCCGCTAATCAAATCTATTTTGGAGCGCTCGGCATCGCGCTGTAGCATCTGCATAAAATCGGGCGCCCGATTGTAGCGAAATGGCATAGCTGCCTCGGGCCAAATCACCACATCCACTCCTTGCCGGCGCAGCGCCGCTGTGGCCTTTTGATAGCGGTTAATCGTCTCACTACGAAAACTCGGCAGCCATTTTTTATCCTGAGGAATATTTGCTTGTACTAGACCCACGGTAATAGGCTCGCTGTTAGGACTGATCTCGGTCCAGGAAATGTTCGCCATCAATGCCCCCGCAGGCCAAGACATCAAAGCGATAGCGACCAGTGAAATATTGCCGGCAACCAATCTTTGCCGCATCGGAGTCGGCTTCTCGTGGTTGCTAGGACGTAACAATCCCACTTCGCCTTTGACTGCAAGCACCATCACTGCCGCAGTAAAAGCCAATATCGCACCGATACCGTAAACACTCAGTATCGGTGCCCAGCCTGCCAGCCAGGTCTGTGTGTGAGCATAGCCAGCAAACAACCACGGAAAACCGCTAAACAGCCAGCTGCGCAGTAATTCACCAATTAGCCACAACGCGGCAAAGGCCAGAGCAAAGCTCCAAGGCTGAGCCCTTAAGCGGCTGATAACGGCAAAGGGCAACATAAATTGCAGCGCCATTGAGCTGACGAACAAACTGGTTAAAAACACCCCCAGTAGAGTGGAAGCGCCACCAAAATCGGTGATCGATACGTAAACCCAGGAGCTACCAGTGGCAAACAACCCAAGCCCATAGCAAAAGCTGAGCCATAACACACTGCGCACTGGCCATCGTTGAATATTATTTGCAGTGTGTAATAACCAGGCAAATAATACCAATGACAACAACCCGCACCACCATTGATTAAAAGGTGCCAGTGCAAGTGTCTGCAAGGTGCCCGCAAACACCGCGATAAAGGGGAAAATCAATTTGCGCATAGTGTTTGTGGCCAAAGAAACTTGTTATTGCCCCATTCTCTAATTTATTTAATCGCCGATAACTCTACCGCGAGAAAACCTGAGCGGCTATTTAGCCTTCTCAATGCTCTTCTCATCTTGGCGACTGACACGCAACAGGTGAATCTGGCGATTATCGGCATAGAGTACGCGAAACAAAAACTGCCCCAGTTGAGTGACTTCATCGCGACTGGGCAAATGCCCGAATGACTGCATGATCAATCCACCCACAGTGTCGAACTCTTCATCGCTAAAGTTACAGACAAAATACTCGTTGAAATCTTCAATGGGAGTGAGCGCTTTAACCACAAAGTCGTTATCATTTACCTTTCGAATAAAACTGTCCGCTTCTTCCTCATCAGTTTCATCCTCGATCTCACCGACAATTTCCTCTAGAATATCTTCAATCGTAACCACTCCAGAAACACCGCCGTACTCATCAATCACCACTGCCATGTGATAGCGATTTTCACGGAATTCCCGCAATAAAATATTTAGCCGTTTGCTCTCCGGAATGATATTGGCCGGGCGGATAACATCTTCAAGGCGAAATTCTTCCATACCCTTGAGTAGCAACGGCAGTAAATCTTTAGCCAGCAAAATACCCCGAATGTCATCCACGCTTTCACCGATAACCGGAAAACGCGAATGGCCAGATTCTATCGCTTTAGGCAAAAAATCTTTAGGTTTATCTTGTAAACCAATCACAACCATCTGTGAGCGCGGAATCATAATTTCACGCACCTGCTGGCTTGAAACTTCCAACGCACCTTCGATAATCGAGAGGGCTTCTGCATCCACCAGTTTGTTGTCGGCGGCATCTTTGATGATATTCAACAATTCATCACGTGATCTCGGTTCGCCTGAAAAGCTACCGAATAATTTCTCCAGCCAGGTCTTCTCCCCGGAGCGGGATTGCCCGCGGCTGGAAGAGGAGCTACTTGGAGGTTCGTCTGTGGTCATGGATGTGGCCATACTCCGCAATCACTCATCGTTGTTGTCTGTTAATTGAGGTGCTTCAATTGGTTCAGGCACCGCTACATAGGGGTCGTTAAACCCAAACTCTTTTAGTATTTGAATTTCCAGGCGTTCCATAATTTCGGCATCTTTGGTTTTAATATGATCGTAACCTTGAAGATGTAGTGTGCCATGGACCACCATGTGTGCCCAGTGGGCAATACATGATTTGTGTTGCTGCTGCGCTTCCCGAGCGACCACTGGAGCACAAATTACCAAGTCTCCCAGCAAAGGTAAATTGAGATCTGGTGCAATGTCTGCGGGAAAAGATAATACATTGGTGGGCTGGTCTCGATTGCGGAAACGTCGATTGAGTTCGCGACTCTCCGGCGCATCGACAATACGCAAAGCGATCTCTGATTGCTCGCGCTGCCCGCGTATTGCCGCCTGCGCCCAACGATGCAGCGCGGTATCTTCCGGTAACGATGTGCAATCGCTGGCCCGCTGCACATCGAGAAATAACTGACTCATAAATTTAATAAGTTCTGTAAAACCGCCGCAGTTCGGCTCTAAGCTGCATCTCCATTGGCTTTGCGCAATGTCATTGCCGATTCACACTGATCTTCATGAATCTTGTAAGCCTCGACAATACGCTGCACCATTGGGTGACGCACCACATCTCTAGCGGAGAAGTGGGTAAAGTTAATACCGTTCACTTCGTCTAGTACCTCAATGGCATGACGCAGGCCGGAAACCTGCCCTCGGGGCAGATCGATTTGGCTTGGATCACCAGTAATTACCGCTGTGGAACCAAAACCAATCCGAGTCAAAAACATTTTCATTTGTTCGCGCGTGGTATTTTGGCTTTCATCGAGAATCGCGAAGGCGTTGTTTAAGGTGCGTCCACGCATATACGCCAACGGTGCCACCTCGATTACGTTGCGCTCAATTAATTTGCCTACGGTTTCAAAGCCGAGCATCTCATAGAGTGCGTCGTACAACGGGCGCAAATAAGGATCAACTTTTTGGCTTAAATCGCCAGGCAAAAAGCCGAGTTTTTCTCCCGCCTCCACTGCCGGACGCACCAGCAGAATACGCTCTATCGAATCCTTTAATAACGACTCAACGGCACAGGCAACTGCGAGGTAAGTTTTACCTGTACCGGCTGGCCCAACTCCGAATGTAATATCATTTTTTTGAACAGCTTCAACATAGTCGCGTTGGTTCTGACCTCGGGGCCGCACCGTGACTTTTTTAGTGTGAATTAAAAATGGCTGATGGGAACTATCGGTCATTTCCGCACTGTTCGAGTTGAGCAATTCATCGACTCCAGATTGTTGCAACGCCAAATGGACTTCATCTGCGGTAAGCATTTGCTGTTCACCGGCCTGGCTGTAAAGAACGTTGAGTAATTGGCCAGCGGCACGGGCCGAACTCGCATCGCCATAAAAAGCAAAGCGATTACCACGATTGCGAATCTCAATATTCAATCGCTGTTCAATTTGGCGCAGATGTTGATCGAATTGGCCACAGAGATCGGCCAAGCGGCGGGTGTCATTGGGCTCAAGTGTAATACTGTGAGCGAGGGTTGGCATTTCCAAACTAGTTTCAATCACCTTTCAACTGTTCTTGGTCCCCTTAGGTTATACCGGATTCCATCGTAGGGGAAAGGATTCTATGGGACGATTAGGTTATATATGTTTACTTCAATATAACTATAGGGCATTAAAGCTTGTGGCAGGCTTACCTATCGCCCCACACTAACAACACGTTACGGCCGCTGTTCAGCCAATTCAGAGCCAACCAAAGTGCCCCGCAGAGAATTGGGCAACGCTTCCTCAATATAAACATCGGCAAACTTACCGATCAAAGCCATATCATCAGCACGGAAATTCACCACACGGTTATTTTCACTACGGCCCTGTAACTGGCCCGGATCTCTTCGTGAAACACCGGTGACCAAAACCCGCTCCCGATTGCCAACCATACGGCGAGCAATAGCAGCCGCCTGCTGATTAATCCGAGCTTGCAACAGCTGCAACCGCTGTTTTTTTACCGCAGCCGGTGTGGCATCTGGCAAATCTGCCGCTGGAGTACCCGGCCGTGGCGAGTATACAAAGCTGAATGATATATCGAACCCCACTTCCTGAATGAGATCCATAGTGGCTTCAAAATCACATTCAGTCTCACCGGGAAATCCAATAATAAAGTCTGAAGAAAGGCAAATATTGGGGCGAATTTTGCGCAACCTGCGAATTTTGGACTTATATTCCAATACCGTATGACCTCGCTTCATGGCCATTAGAATTCGGTCCGAGCCACTTTGCACCGGCAGGTGTAGATGATCGACCAATTCTGGCACCTCCGCATAAACATCAATCAAAGCATCGGAAAACTCCACCGGATGTGAGGTGGTATAGCGAATACGGTCGATCCCCTCAATAGCCGCCACATAAGTGATCAGCTCGGCAAAGTCCACTACTTGATCACCACTGCTGGCACGATAAGCGTTAACATTCTGCCCTAACAAATTGACCTCACGCACTCCCTGGCCCGCCAGATGGGCCACCTCCTCAAGTACATCCTCCAGTGGACGACTAACTTCTTCGCCACGAGTATAAGGTACGACACAGAAGGTACAATACTTGGAGCAGCCCTCCATGATCGACACAAAAGCGCTAACACCGTCCGCCTCGGGCTGTGGCAGGCGGTCGAATTTCTCGATTTCCGGAAAGCTTACATCCACCACCACAGCACCGTTTCGCTGCTTGCGTGTCTCCAGCATTTCCGGTAATCGGTGCATAGTCTGAGGGCCAAAAATCAGATCCACATAGGGTGCACGTTTGGCGATAGCATCCCCCTCCTGACTGGCGACACATCCACCGACCCCAATCACTAAATTGGGATTTTTATCTTTCAAATGCTTCCAGCGGCCCAATTGATGGAATAATTTTTCCTGTGCTTTTTCGCGAATTGAACAGGTATTGACCAGTAGCACATCGGCTTCAGCAGGGTCATCAGTGGGCACCATGGCATGAGACTCTCCCAGCAGATCGCGCATACGCGACGAATCGTACTCGTTCATCTGGCACCCATGGGTCTTGATATAAAGCTTTTTCACCGCAGTTGAAGACATCTTGAGCCTGGTTAAAAAATGGTCAAATTGAAGCCAGGCATTATAACCACCCTGCTTGGCATTGCATAGCAGGGTGGATTTGGCACAGCTATTCCCGCTACTTGTGCTCCGTAATTAGTATTTCGGATAACTAAATTCAAACCAAAAAGCCACCCGCCAGACCTAAAAGTCCGGGATAAAGTTATTATCAAGATGTGTAACACACTGCACAGAAAACGGTATTCAAGCCAACCTTCGATCATTCGCGACCATTATGACGTATCAGGAGATAATATTGATTTTTTAAACCCGTAAGC
>JAHZJJ010000018.1 GCA_022600975.1 Gammaproteobacteria bacterium | reverse complement strand
TTGCGCCTACGCCCGATCATTATGACCTCGGTTGCGTTTATTGCCGGGGTAATACCGTTGGTGCTGACCACTGGCGCTGGTGCTGAAGTACGCAATGCCATGGGTATTACCGTATTGACCGGCATGATCGGTGTTACGCTGTTTGGGCTGTTCCTCACTCCGGTTTTCTATGTGGCTCTGCGCAAGCTCTCGGGTAAAAACTTGTCGGCAAGTAAAGTTAGTGATGCAAGCCAGCAGTCTTTGGCGCAGCTAAACGAGCCCCTGGGCAGTTAAGCTTCTTAGGGTTCGTGGGAGGCCTCGGTGTTCTATTAGCCGGGAGGCAAGATATACTTTTTAATGTCTGCATGAACTTGCTTTAGACAAAATTCTAGGATTAGCGTGGCCAATACAAGGAAAACCTCGTGGGACTAGCTATTTTTGATTTGGATAATACTTTGATCGGTGGCGACAGCGATCACGCCTGGAATGAATTTTTGGTTGCCCGTCAGTGTGTCGACGGTGCTCGCTATCGCAGCGAAAATGATCGCTTTCACCGCGACTATCAACGGGGTGAACTAAATATTGCGGCCTATTTGGATTTTGCCTTGGAACCGCTGGCACGTCTGCCTCGCAACCAGCTCGATGCGCTGCACCGGCAATTTATGCAGGAAGTGATTGATAAAATCTGGCTGCCGCAAGCAGAGGCACTGATTCACCGACACCGCAGCCTCTCGCACCACATTATGATTATCACCGCCACCAACCGTTTTGTGGTTGAGCCTATTGCCAAACGCTTGGGGGTGGATAGTTTGCTGGCTTCAGAGTTGGAAGAGATCGACGGCTGCTTTACCGGGCGGCCCCGCGGCGAGCCCTGTTATCGTGAAGGTAAGCCCATTCGTTTGCAGCAGTGGCTAGAGCAAAACCCCCAACATCAAGGTAAGGTACAGTGGTTTTACAGTGATTCGATCAATGATATGCCGTTGCTACAGACAGTAGAGCACCCGGTGGCGGTGGATCCAGATCAGTATTTGCGCCTTGAAGCCGAAAAGCGCAACTGGCCCATTATCAGTTTGCGCTGTGAAGCTGCGGAGTAAAGAACGGCAGTTTTTATCGCGCAACTGCTGGCAAGCCTACCAGCGGCGTACCGGGCCCACATCGACATGGACAAAATTACTCTTGGGATAGTAACCCACCCCCCCCAGTTGCAGCCCAATAGCGGCCTGGCGCAAGTTTGCCAGGCTCACTCCGGGCATGCGTAGGTCCATCGCCATACCGCGCATATGGTAACTTTTGCGAGCCACCCCTTTGGAGCGTGCGCGCAAGCTGGCGTTGGTTTTGGCAGACCGATAACCAGAGATGACTTCTATTTCGCCGTTGTAGTTGAGCTTTTCTTTCAGTTGGTAAACCAAATCCAGTAGCTTTGGCTCCATACGGGTAATTTCATTGGCACGGTGATCACGCAGTAACTTATTAAACTGTTTGAGGCCGCTTTTCAGATAATCGTCCCTCACCCAATAGGCTGCATCTAGATGCTCCCCGGTATGCAGGTTGCGCATCGACAGGATGCGATCAGTCCCCACTTTGGCAAAGCTGGGGGCTGTGGGTGCAATTGCGGTAGCTGCTGCTAATGTTAAAAATTGGCGCCTTGATGGATTGTTCATAGCCTTACCGCCCCCTTAAAAATCTAGTTCGGTATTCGTTTATGGTATTACCCGCAATAGGGTCTAGCACCAAAAGGAAACTGTACAAAAAACAACCTTTAAGCGCAAATAGATCAGTAAAATACCTCAATTAAAATCCAAAAAGTTTGTGCAAACTTGTTCTAATTTTTTTGACCAAGGTAGATTTGGTGAATGAATTCTGCAGGGTTTGGTGTGGTTGGAATAACAAAGTGGGTGGGTTTTAGCCAGCGTTAGAATATTATTTTTTTGTGACTGGCGAGTAATCTTTGAATGGGCAGGGGGCGTATTTGAGGTTGACGAAATAGTCGGCGAGCTAACAACTTTATTTTTTCTCTCCCAGGGTAAACTGCCGTTGGTTTAAGAATTACAATTCTTCCGACAAAACTGCCTCGTCAAAACCATAAATATCTGGGCGAAAGTGTAATAATCCCTGGGCGTCGACCCAGGCGGTCCAATAAATAATATGTATTGCAACGGGGTTTTTTAATGCAACGGTTCGTGTACGCTGGCCAGTAATCATACGCGCTAATTTACCATCATCCCAATTGCGTTGATTGGCGAGTATTAGTTGCGCCAACGCCTCCGGCAGCTCCAAACGTATACAACCGTGGCTGAGCGCACGCACTTCTTGGTTGAATAAATGTTTGGCATTGGTGTCGTGCAAAAAAATAGCCTGTCGATTGGGGATGATAAATTTAATCCGGCCGAGTGTGTTGTTTTTTCCACCGCGCTGGCGCAGAGCGAGGGTGCCAAGACGTAGTGCCCGCAGATTTTTTTTGCTAAAAGCTACTGGAGTACCGCGCTGAGTGATGAGCTGATAATTATCGGCCTTTATTTGGGCAATACCTTTGGGCAATAACTCGTGCACTGAAATACTGTGGGGTACTGTCCAGGTAGGGTTAAACACGACCCAAGTGAGTTGGGTGGAAAACTGTGGTGTGGATTGGTTGGGTTTGCCCACAATGACGCGCATGCGTAATTGTTCGCGCCCAGCGGATAGCAAGCGTAGAGTAAATTCTGGTAGGTTGATGACTATACGGCGAGCGTTTGGGTCGCCGGGCATTTTTTGCTGGCGCCGCAGGTTGGCAGCCAAGGTTTTTGCCCGCTGAAATGGTGGAATATTTAATTGTGCGCGGGTTTGCTCGTCCACAAGACCATGCTCTTGCAGGCCGTGGCGGCGTTGGAAGCGTTTGACGGCCTGCTTTAATGGTTGGTCATAGAGATCGGGGTCGGCCACCACTGTAGCAGTGTGATCTTTATCGAGAGGATAGTCTCCGTACTGCATGAGTTGTTCTCGGAGCACGAGAATTCTGGAATTTTGCATACCCGGTTTTAGTACCTGACCAGACGGTAAGGGCTGCCAATGATTGGCGGTGGCTAAAGTTGCATAACGGGCTAAGGCTTCGTGCATCAATACCTGTTGGCGTTGCCAGGAACTAAAGGGAAAGTTTTCAGATACTGACTCCGGGGCTTGTGATGAAGTGGAGAGCGCTGAGTTTGTGGTAGTTGTTGCCAGCGCAATGGCCAGTGACAATACTGCTATTGATGCGACACGCTTCGAAGCTGAACCGCTTACCATTCGCTTACCCTTTGCCAGCCGCACCCGCCCAAAGGCTGACGATTACACAAGCTAGGGCCAATTTGAGCAGAGCATGGTCACTATATTATTGCTAAATTCAACGGCCTGGATTGGCGCAATTGTTGAAATATACATCAATGCACTTACCTGCTCACGGAGCTGTCTGAAAGTAAGCTAAGTTGCCGGCTGCCATGCTTAATATCTTTGGCATAAATATCTGGGCGAAACTGCATGCGGCCTTCGCCATCTACCCAGGCAGTCCAATAGGTGATGTAGACCGCTACTCGGTTGGCCAGCCTTGCTTCAGAGGTTTTTTCGCCAGTGGTTAGCTGTTGGATACGGTAACTGTCCCAATCGCCTTTTTCATGGCGCAATAGAGCTTCCGCCAGCTGCTGTGGTTTGGCCAGACGTATGCAGCCGTGGCTAAAGCCGCGGTCAGTACGAGAGAAGAGGGTGCGAGCACGCGTATCGTGTAGATAGATATCATCTCTGTTGGGTATTTCAAATTTAATTCGGCCGAGGATGTTATTGGCTCCCGCCTTTTGGCGAATTAAAAAGGTACCCTGAGCAGCCTTGGCTAAATTTTGTGGGGTTAAGGGTAGATACTCGCCTTTGCCATTGACTACCCGGTAGCCCAGTTTGTACATGCCGTCGTGATCGGCCCGGGCTTTAGGTACTATTTCGTTTACCACGATACTGCGGGGCACTGTCCAGGTAGGATTAAATATCACCCTGCTAACCCTGGTACTTATTTCTGGAGTGGCATGGATCTTTTTGCCTACCACGACTTTCATTGACAGCTTGATGCGGCCATTGTGAACATAATGTAGCTTGTATTCCGGCACATTAACCTGGATAAAATGTTCACCGAGATCGGCAGGTAATTTCTGGCGGCGTTGGAGATTAACTTCGATGATACGCGCACGCCGTACAGGGGAAATGTTTAATCGTTCACGGGTTCTGCGGCCGACAATGCCATCAGGTCTGAGGCCGTGGCGCTTTTGAAAGCGCAGCACCGCATGGTGTAATTGGCGATCAAAAACCTGGCTATTAGCAGTGTTCTGATAACTATAATAATCACCGTAAAGCGTCAACATATTGCGCAGCCGGGCGACGTTTGAATGGCGAGCCCCCACCGTCATCGCAGGGCCTGCAGGCAGTGGCTGCCAACGGCCACTGGCATTCATGGCGCGGTATCGAGACAACTGGTTGCGCAGGGCAAAGGCTTCACTACCGAAGGGTGTATCCCCCTCCGTATAAGTGATTTTGCGATAACGTGGTGAGGCGGGTTGATTGATTTTTTGGCGCTGCCTGTGATGCTGTTTTGAACGAGTGAGACGGGAGGCTTTGTTAGCGGGCTCAAGGCTGATAGGTTCCTGTTGATACGCTCGGAGATAGCGATAACCATGCCTGTTAACTGTGGTAGTGGCGATGCGAAATGCATTGGTGTTGAAGTTGACCGGAGTGATTTTATGCCGGAGCAGCGGCTGGCGAAAATGGTTTGGTTTTAGTCGCTCAAGCCGAGTGTCTTGAGCGTAGGAGACAAAAGCATCGGTTAATAACACATCCAATACTGCTGCCATTTGCAGGCGCTGGGGAGTGTCGCGCAAGGTGCGGTCAAAGTAACCCAAGTGGTAGCGGTAATCGATGATGTTACTGGGATTGCCGGCACTAGTGGCGGTGAGTTGTTTGAGTAGATCAATGGCGATGTCGGTGAGGCTGTTGTCATCGAACCACAGTAAGCGGTAGTCGGTGTGCCGATAAATGCGGCGTACGGCGGCGAGATTAAAGATTGGGTCTTGTGCCGGCCAAGCGTCAGGATTTGTTTCCAGCCAGTGAATCAGGTGCGGACGTGCCGCCCGCTGCTCTGGTTCCGGTGTTGCCGGGCGATTGGCAAGAAGCCCATGGTAGAGCCCAAACAGGCAAAAACCTACCAATACTACTAGAGATAATACCGATTTGGTTCGGTGGCGCTGCGGATTGGAATCGGACATAGTGCCTCAACGTTACAGCGGAGCCCGGCCTGTAAAGAGGGCTGTGGCCTAGGCATTCAAATATTCCCAACCTGAGGTAAACCAGTTCCATTTCAGTCATCAGTGACCAAACCTTCGTTGGTGGTTCTGCTAAAACAAGCCTCCTGCATAACTTCCAGAAATAACAGGCAATAATTTGTAAATATTGCGTATATATCAACGGATGATTAATTGCTGAGGTAAGTATGGCAACAATTTACGCGCCTTGCCTGGCGTTTTTATCACTTTTATAGCTTTATGGGTGTACAGGGGTTAAGCGAGCAATGAGCCAGAGAGCGTTGAAGCGGTAGTTTTTGTTGGGATCACAAATAATGCAGCTAGTTGAGGTGGGGTGATTCAGACGGATACCAAAAAATAATTTATAGAGCTTCCTTTGTGTTGCTATAAAACCAAACGATAAAGTCTGGTCATAGGTGATTGTATATTTGCCTCGTTAACGCCTGTTTTGATGATGTGAGACCAAACTTTCTAGGGAAGTCCGATTTAGTTGAAAAAATAGTAACTATTCAGCACTAATCCCAAGTTCGTCGAATTTTTTCTGCAAGAAATCCGGCCACTCACCTTTGAATAGCAATGCTAAAGCCTCGCCGGGCTCGATTTTATTTTTTTGGCAAGT
>JAHZJJ010000135.1 GCA_022600975.1 Gammaproteobacteria bacterium | reverse complement strand
GAAATTGCTCAGCGCAACAAACAACTTTATTGAAGGCGAGCGTGTGATTAGCGTATCATCCAAGATAGCCTCTCTAGATAGTGCTTTATCTTTTGGGGTTAGCCGTCTCCTGGTGCTGTAACACTGGGAGGTGGCGTTATCTCAAGTTCACACGGTCATGCTGTGATTCTTCTTTATTAGTACTGTTGCTGGTTTTCCGCGAGGGCTTTAGTTGCTTGGTACCTCGCGGACTACGCTACATGACACCAGTAAATGAAACGGTTTTTGTACGGTTTCTTCTCGTTTGAGCCGTGTTTTACTTTAGTGTTATCGCAGCACGCTCAACATTAATCGCTTGTTTTGAGAAGTGCAATGAAAGTGAGGGTATTAGGCGACATTAAATGCAATACCCATGGTGTGAGCAAGTGTGATACCCATGCCCCGAGGCCATCCGAGCCTTCACTCAGATAACGTTGGCTCCAGGCGGTGATTTTGGCGCTACGAAAACCTTTGACTACGGAAAGTTTAATGCGGCGGCCTTCATTTGTCGTTTCAACGGCAGCTACGAAGGGCGCCTTGCCCTCGGCACCGCGTACAGGATCACAGCTTTGGGGTAATGAGCACCTTTAAAACTGATCAAACCTCAAAGTCAAATTTAGAGCAGCAAGGTGTCTTTTTACTGGAAGACTTGAAAGAAGGCAATCTTTGCGACAAAACCTCTCAAACGATTTAAATACAGACAAAACGGTGATGACGATCCGTGGTACAGCACGGGTATTTAAGGACTGCCCGTGCTGTAAGCCGGTCAATAATGTTGCAGTTTTAAATCTACTTAAAAGCGTTACCGCAGCATTTTGCAAACAATTACCATTCATGGAATATTGTTAAAAAATATAAAAAAACTCAAAAAATGCTTAGCTTGTACTACTTTGGCGCTTACTCTTTTATATCTATCGTTATACTAGATATTTTGCCGTCAAGGCCATTGTTTCTAAAATATTGCATCTCTATGTAATTGTCATTAACGTTCCCTTCAAAAGAATTAATGGTGTAGGTCAGTGGTATATCTTGCTTTATTCTCACTATGGTAAAATCATCCTCCCTGCTACCACTGGGGCTGTCATAAACAATAAATAAAGTTCCCGCCGGAACCATAAACAAGATTGCCGAGCGCGCTTCATCATTATCACATCCCAGTGCATCTGATTGAAAGTTAATCGTTTTACTTTCATTAAAGTCAATCGTGCAAACAATATTTTGAGAACCATCATTTCCTTCATAGAGCGTAATAAAGCTATCGATCATTTTAGCGCTCTGTTCGTCAGCACGCATTACGCTATCAAATTCATCCGATGAAAAAGTATTTAATGACAAAAATGAAAGTATTATTAAAAATAAAATGGATTTAACGTTTATTAATTTATTCATGCTTGCTCCAACTGTATTAATAATGGTTTTATGGGTTAATACAACCATGCAAGCATACAAGTATATAATTACGCTAGCTAGTACAAATTTTTTCGTTGTTCATGTGAGCGGAGAACCTATCATGCAAATGCTTTATGCTTTTACTATGCGTGCAGTATCACATGTTTAGCCAACTATTTTTAAGGAGTGGTTTGCTTACTGTCAGGAGGTATTTATTCAAGTTTTTACCTCTCCAGAGCAGGGCAAGGTTTTACGCAATACTCGGGAATTACGCTGAATATTATAGAGTGATTGTCGTTCTGCTGGCAGCTGTTGTACGTTGACTTGTTTAAACCCGTGTTCGATAAACCAGTGTTCCGCCTGAGTGGTGAGCACATAGAGCGCAGTGAGCCCCTGTGTGCGGGCTTGTTTTTCCAGATGCTGTAACAAGGTGGCGGCACGGCCCTTGCCGCGAAAATCTGGATGAATCGCCATACAAGCAATTTCTCCGGCTACAGGCGGACCCTGCTCTCCCTGTATCGGGTAGAGCGCGGCACAGGCAATGGGAGTACCATCGAATTCAATCAGGGTAAAATAATTGATTTCGGCTTCTAATTTTTCTCGCGAGCGGCGAACCAGCAGGCCGCGTTTTTCCAGTGGGCGAATGAGCCCGAGAATGGCACCTACATCGGTAATCTGCGCACCTCGTGCAGTTTCGTAATTATCCCGATAGACCATGGTGCCGACGCCCTCGCGCCGCAGCAGCTCCTGTAGTAATGCCCCGTCTTCCTTGTAGCTGAGTAAGTGTATGCGCTGTGTAATAGGATTACAGGCAGTTACTGCACAGTTGAGGCTTGCACTTTCGATGCTGTCAGTCAGTTGTCTGGCCTGGGCAATACTCATTTCACTAATAGAGGTATCTCCGATTAGTAGCCGCGGGCTATCGCGAAACAGTATCAGCTTTTCTGCCCGCAAGGTTCGGGCAGCGGCGGCGGCGAGTTCAAGATAATTTAAATTAAACAGTTCGCCGGTTAGCGAGGTGCCCAAAGGTGGGAGCAGGACCAGCGAATTTTGCTCTAAGGCGCGCTGAATGGCGTCCACTTCCATACGCCGAACCTTTCCGGCCCAGTGCATATCCACGCCGTCAATAATTCCCATCGGTAGTGCGGTGACAAAATTGCCGGATACTACTTTGAGGGCCGAGCGTGCCATGGGGGAATCTGGTAGGCCTTGAGAAAAGGTGGCCTCTATTTCAAACCGCAGTTTTCCTATTGCCGCTTTTACGACATCAAGAGTGGTTCGGTTAGTGACTCTGTTGTTGTGCTGCAACTGGCTGTGAATACCCTGCTGCTTGAGGGCGCGGTTAATTTGCACGCGCGCACCAAAGACCACTACCAAGCGGATACCGAGGCTGATCAACAGGGCTAAGTCGTGCACTAGGTTGCGAATATTTTCGTGTTCCAGCCCTTTACCAGGAACAGCAATAATCAAGGTGCTGCCACGTAAGTCATTAATATAGGGGGCGGCATGACGAAACCAGTTGAGAGGGGTGCTATCGGTACTCATGTTTTCTCTAGAAAGTAAAATACAGCGGTTTGAGTCACTGTGTGGGCGCAGATTAAAAGCAGAATTTGCCGATAAGATTGCGCAAAATGTCTACCATAGGCGCGAGGCGTTCGCAGCCCAAATATTCGTTTGGCTGGTGTGCCTGGTCAATATCTCCGGCCCCCAATATCACTGTCTGCATGCCCAATTGTTGCAAAAACGGTGCTTCGGTGGCAAAAGCGACGCTACCGGCGCTGTGTCCGGTGAGTTTTTCAGTGGCTTTTATCAATGGTGAAGCGGAGTCTTCGGCAAAAGCTTCAACGCCTTCCATCAAAGATATATGCTGCATATGAATTTGTTCGTCTTCAATGCAGTTTCGTAGACGCTGGTTCAGTTGCTCGCGCAGTAACTCTAGTGACATCCCAGGCAGGGGGCGCAGATCAAATTGTAATTCTGTTTGGCCGCAAATGCGATTGGGGTTATCGCCACCGTGAATGCAACCGAAATTGAGCGTTGGCACTTGAACTTCAAAGCCTGGATTTTGATATTGCGCTTGCCATTCACTGCGCAGCGCCAACAGCTCAGAAATGGCTGTGTGCATAGCTTCAAGCGCGCTGGCACCATAGCGCGGGTTGGAAGAGTGGCCGGAGCGTCCAGTGAGGCGAATAGACTCCATCATCATGCCTTTGTGCAGATGCACGGGTTTGAGCCCAGTGGGCTCGCCCACTAACGCATAGCGTGCGCGCGGCCGTCCGGCGGCCACCAAAGAACGCGCGCCAGCCATGGAAGTTTCTTCATCGGCAGTGGCAAGAATAATGAGTGGATGTTTCGGTTGGCGCCCAGCAAAACTTTGTGCGGCTTCGATGGCGAGAGGGAAAAACCCTTTCATGTCCGTACTGCCGAGGCCATAGAGGCGATTATCGCGTTCGCTCAAAACAAAAGGGTCTGATTGCCAGCCACTTTCATCGAAAGGCACTGTGTCGGTGTGTCCGGCCAAAACCAAGCCACCATCGCCGCGGCCCAGAGTGGCGATTAAATTGGCTTTTTTGGGTTGATTTTCTAGAGGCATTAACTCAATGGTAAACCCTAAGGTCTGCAGCCAGGTTGCCAAAAGCTCGACCACACTGCGATTGCCGTTGTCCAATTTTGGATCGGTGGCACTGACGCTGGGCAGGGCTACAAGCTGTTGAAGCTGCTGACGCATGGTCGGCAATTTTGAATTCGGCATACAACTTCCTCGCGGCTTTGCAATGGTTAAAATATTACTGCTAAAAGCTCTCGGCACTGTCGTGATTCGGGCCTAACAGCGCAGGCCCAGATTAACAGATTTATAGATAAAGTAATGGGGATTTGCCCCAGCATGGGTGCTCTGCAACCGAACTCTGGAGGTTAATTGCCAAATAAAAATTTTAGGAGATAGAAAAATAGAATTGAGAGCGCGGCACCGGCAGGCAAGGTGACAACCCAAGAGGCGATGATGTCTCTAATCATACGCAGATTCAGGGCGCCGATACCACGGGCCAGACCCACTCCCAACACTGCGCCCACTAGCGTTTGTGTGGTGGAAATGGGCAGGCCGGTTGCCGAGGCCAGAACTACGGTGGAGGCGGCCCCCAGCTCGGCGGCGAAGCCACGACTCGGGGTTAATTCGGTTATTTTTCTACCGATGGTGGCCATAACTCTGAAGCCATAGGTGGCGAGGCCGATAACAATACCACCGCCACCGAGTATCAGTATCCACGGTGGCATGGTGGTTTTGGCCGTTATCATGCCGCTCTGTACCGTGTTGACTACAGCAGCCAGAGGGCCCACAGCATTGGCCACATCATTGGAACCATGGGCAAAGGCCATGGAACAAGCAGTGAATATCATCAACACGCCGAATAATCGCTCTACGTTGGCAAAACGGTTGACACGCTCAAGTTCCAAGTCGCGTTTGACACGTCGGAGCATGCTGATGCCGATAAGGGCAACAATGACTCCTATCAAGCTAGCAATGCCTGAGCTCTCGAAAAATGACAGTTGGATATGCACATCTTTAAAAACATGCTGTAGACCTTTGGTGAGAGTCACCATAGAGACTATCCAGCCCACAGCAAACATATAAAAAGGGATATAGCGCTTAGCTCGGGTAAAGGGGTCTTCGTGATTGAGAATTAGCCGCTGCACGCTGCGAAACAGCAAGAAAGAGATGCTACCGGCGAGCACCGGAGAGACTACCCAGCTGGCGCCAATATTTCCCACTTCGCCCCAGTCCACGGCGTCAACAGAGATGCCAACCGCAGAGAAGCCGACAATCGCACCGACAATAGTATGGGTGGTGGAAACCGGCCAGCCCAGCATAGTGGCGAATAGCAGCCAGATACCGGCGGCCAGTAGCGATGCCAGCATACCGTATACCAGTAATTCTGGTTGCTCATCAAAAACTGCTGGATCAATTATGTCTTTGCGAATCGTTGCAGTGACTTCACCGCCGGCAAGGTAAGCGCCTGCGAACTCAAAAATCATCGCAATCAAGATGGCCTGTTTGAGGGTCAAAGCCCGTGAGCCGACCGAAGTGCCCATGGCATTGGCAACATCATTAGCACCAATACCCCAAGCCATGAAAAATCCAAAAACACAGGCCAGGATCAAAAAGATATGGCCGTATTGACTAATGATTTCCATGCTAAAGCCTTATGTTAGCGCGCTAAAAGCAGTTGTAATCGATTACCTACTCCGTGGGCGTGATCGGCTAGGTCGCCGATCCATTCGATAATCTGGTAGAGAAACACTACATCTACGGGAAGTAGTTCTTTTTCTATTTTGAATAGCGCCGCGCGGACCTCTACTTCCAGTTTGTCGGACTTGCGTTCCAGTTCGTCGAGCTCTTCGGTCATGCGGCAGGCGATGTCTACCTCGCGGCCAGAAAAACCAGTTTCGAGCAACTCATCCAGTTCATTAATCGCCTTCAGGGCCTGGGCTGAGGTGGCCACGACGCTGTCGACAAAGGTCGTGATTATCGCCTGCAAGGGTTCTGGGATTAACATTTTGCGGCCGATGGCCAAGCCAGCAATATCCTGCGCGGTATTGGCTATTTTGTCTTGGACATGTAGCAATTCCAGCAGATCGGAGCGCGCTACCGGCAAAAATAGACTGTTTGAAAGATGTAGACGCACATCTTTTTTAATATCGTCGGCGCGATTTTCAGTAGCCGAAATACGTAGCTGGATTTCTCCAGCAGTGGCTAGATCACGCTGCATGACGGTGGCGAAAAAAGGTATCAAATCAGCGCAGGCCTGATGTGATGTGGCCATATGCTGCTTGATCGGCTTAATGGGGGAACGGCCGAAGAGGTTGGCAATATTACTCAAGGGCATGGTGAATTCCTTGTGGGCTATCTTGTATAAATCTAGCCCATAGCAACGGCGGCACAGTGCGGCATGCACTGGCAAAAGCAACAAAAAGCAGCCGCCCAACGAAATGTTTAAGTGTTTCCAATGTCCTATCACTCAGTGCAAATAGGACTACAATACGCCTTTGTCCTGACTGAGATGAGTCTCTTAATATGATAGGCAGTAAATTCGCGGGCCGGGTTTTAGATTTATCGGGATTACTGGAAGCGCTGGTAGCAGAGGGATTAGTTAGCAATTTGGATGCCAACCGTCTTATAGGTACACCGCGTAGCGCTGAACAGGAACAGATGCACCCACTAACTTATATTGCCAAGTGTAAATTAAATAGCCAGTTGCAGGCAGATAAAATATTGAATGAAGATGCGTTAACCCATTGGTTAGCGGATATTTCATCTCATAGCTTTTATCGTATCGATCCATTGAAAGTCAATGTGACGGTAACTACGGAAGTAATGAGTTTTCAGTTTGCCAAACGACATCAGATATTGTGTGTTGAATCCAGTGCCGAGACGTTGATAATTGCCACTGCTCAGCCCTTCGCTGGGGGTTGGGAGGAGCAGCTAGAGCATACTAGCGGACGCAAAGTACAGCGGGTGGTGGCCAGCCCGACAGATATTCAGCGCTACGGCATCGAGTTTTATTCTCTGGTCAATTCTATTTCCGGGGCCAGTGGGCTCAAGGGCAGCTCAAGCGCCGGCAACTTTGAACAACTACTGGAACTTGGCAACCTCACTGACCCCGATGCCAATGATCAGCATATCGTTAATATTGTCGACTGGTTGCTCCAGTATGCTTTCGATCAGCGCGCCAGCGATATCCACATAGAACCGCGCCGGGAAAAAGCGCGTATCCGTTTTCGTATTGATGGCGTATTACACCCGGTTCACGAATTGCCGGATCAAGTTTACGCCGCAGTAACCAGCCGAATCAAAATTCTCGGACGCATGAATGTGGCGGAAAAGCGCAAGCCTCAGGATGGGCGTATCAAAACCAAACGGGCCAATGGCAGCGAGGTAGAATTGCGCCTTTCTACCTTGCCGACGGCCTTTGGTGAAAAACTGGTAATGCGTATTTTCGACCCGGAAGTGTTGTCGCGTTCTTATACTGACCTGGGCCTCGCTGGCGAAGATTTGGTTCGTTGGCGCAGTATGCTAACAAAACCCAACGGTATTATTTTGGTTACTGGCCCCACCGGTTCTGGTAAAACCACGACCTTGTATACTGCGCTGAAGCAGTTGGCTTCCCCTGAGGTGAATGTTTCCAGTATTGAAGACCCTATTGAGATGGTGGAAGACAGTTTTAATCAGACTCAGGTACATTACGCTATAGGGCTCGATTTTGCCGCCGGTATCCGCACCCTGATGCGCCAGGATCCGGACATTATTATGGTGGGCGAAATTCGTGACCTGGAAACGGCACAGATGGCGGTACAGGCTGCACTGACCGGCCACTTAGTTATTTCTACCCTGCACACCAATGATGCTCCCACGGCGGTGACTCGCCTGCTGGATCTGGGCCTGCCTCACTACTTGTTAAAATCCACTGTGCTCGGTGTTATGGCCCAGCGATTGGTGCGCACCCTGTGCTCCGGATGCAAACGCGAGACCAGCGTACGGGAAGATGACTGGGTGACATTGGTAAAACCCTGGAAGGCATCCCGGCCGCGGGTTGTGTATCAACCCCATGGTTGTTTGGAATGCCGCAATACCGGTTACCATGGGCGCCAGGGAATTTATGAAATACTACCATTTAGCGAATCTGTGCAAAGCCTGGTGCGCGCAGATTGCGACCTTCAATTACTGCGCCGCCAGGCCATGCGCGAAGGTATGAGCAGCCTGCGGCTCTCCGGCGCACGCAAGGTGGCCAGTGGTATTACCACCGTTGCCGAAGTGCTCCGTGTGGCCCCCCCTGTGGACATTGCCTTCTGATCATTAGCGGCTCAGATGTATACAGATACATTTTATGGCTTTATTTGTTGACAATCTCTGCCCGCCCGCATTGTGGCCTGAATTCAAACGCAAGTGGCACAGTTGGTGTAGCCAGGTTTCCCAGACTGAGGTCAGCGCAGTACAAAAGCGACTGACGGCAAAGGAAAATCTGCAGCGCTGCGTGGCACGCTGTTTTATTGGCTCTGACTTTTTTTTTCAGCAGTGTTGTCGTCATCCCGAATTACTTGAGAGGTTGATGCAGGAGCCGGATCTTGGCTTATCTCCTCTGCCTGAAGCAATTCTAGACAGCGAGCAACAGTTGGATCGAGAGTTGCGACAGTTGCGCAATCGGGTTATCACCGAGGTTATTTATCGCGATTTTGCCCAACAATGGGATATCCCTTTTAGTTGTTTACGTCTCTCTAAGCTGGCGGAGCACTGTATTCAAGTGGCTCTGAATTGGCACCGAGCACAGCTGGTGGCCCGTTTTGGCAAACCACGAGATGCCGCTGGGCAGGTGCAATCACTGGTGGTATTGGGGATGGGGAAATTGGGGGCCCAAGAGCTGAACCTCTCTTCTGATATTGATTTGATTTTTGCTTATCCCGCCGGTGGTCAAACCGATGGCGAACGGAGCTTGGACAATCAGCAGTTTTTCCATCGTCTGTGTCAACGATTGATCAAGTCTCTGGATGCCGTCACGGTTGACGGTTTTGTATTTCGAGTCGATATGCGTCTACGGCCCTACGGTAACAGTGGCCCATTGGTGAGCCATTTTGCTGCTCTGGAAGACTATTATCAGGCCCAGGGCCGGGAGTGGGAGCGCTACGCCATGATAAAGGCACGGCCGGTGGCCGGAACGGCTACAGCTGCGGAGGAATTACAGGCGTTGTTGCGGCCATTTAGCTATCGTCGTTATATTGATTTTGGCGTGATCGATGCGTTGAGGGATATGAAGCTACTGATCCAGCGCCAAGTGCGCAGCAGTGGGCTCAAAGGTAATATTAAACTGGGCCGTGGCGGTATTCGCGAAGTAGAATTTATCGCTCAAGCGTTTCAACTGATTCGCGGTGGCCGCGAACCCAAACTGCAACAGCGCAACCTACTCAAATTGTTGCCATTACTGGAACAGGATAAACATTTGCCTAGGGGCAGCGCTTCTCAGCTGAGTGCGGCTTATCTATTATTGCGTCGAGTGGAACACGCTCTTCAGGCAAAGTGCGATCAGCAGACCCACAATTTACCCGATGAAAGCGAAAGCGCATATTGCGCACAGTTGGCGTTCGCTCTGGGGCGGCCGGATTGGCAAACCTTGCAGCAGCAAGTTGCATCGGCGCGGGAATATATAGCACGAGAATTTGATCAGGTTATTGCACCACCGGAAATTGGTGCTGCAATTTGTACCAGTGAAAACTGGGAAACACTGTGGGCCGGCTGCCATCATTCTGAAGAGCGCCCGGGCTATGTGCAGCAATTGCGAGCCGCGGGTTTTGAGCCGCAAGCGGCTCTGAAAGCGTTAATTCACCTGCGCAGCGATAAAATTGTCAAAGCACTGCCAGTAACTGCACGTCAGCGGCTCGATCAAATGATGCCACTCTTATTGAGCACCGCAGCGGAAACTGAAAATTCCACGTTGGCACTGGAGCGGGTTATACCGTTGGTGCGCTCCATACTGCGGCGCAGTGCCTATTTGGTTTTGATCAATGAAAATCCATCGGTGTTGGCCCAATTGTTGCGCCTGTGTAATGCCAGCCCGTGGATTGCGGAACAGCTTGCACGTTACCCGACATTGTTGGATGAAATGCTCGATCCACGCCGCCTGCTAGCACCAATTTCCGCGGCTAGCATTAGCGATGAGTTGCAACAAGAAATGCTGCGCATTGAGGAAGATGACCTGGAGGCGCAGATGGAGGCTTTGCGCCACTTTAAGCAGAGCCAAAGCCTGCGTATTGCCGCCCAAGAAGTGAGCCAGGTGCTGCCGTTGATGCAAGTCAGTGACGCCCTCAGTTGGCTCGCAGAGGCTATCTTAAAGAAGTCGCTAAATCTGGCCTGGCAACAATTAACAAAAAAACATGGTGTACCTGCCGGCGGCAATGAGCAGGAGATGCAGTTTGGCATAGTGGCCTATGGCAAATTAGGGGGGTTGGAGTTGGGCTACGGTTCGGATCTAGACCTGGTATTTATTCACGACAGTGTACCGCAACAATACACCGATGGCGTGAAGCCAATTGACAATGTACGCTTTTATACGCGCCTAGCTCAACGATTGATTCATATCTTGCAAACCAGAACGCTGGGAGGTCCGCTGTATGAAGTGGATACTCGGTTGCGCCCATCGGGCAATTCTGGGTTATTAGTGACTTCTTTGGCGGCATTCGCCAAATATCAACGTGAAAGTGCCTGGACCTGGGAGCACCAGGCGTTGGTGCGAGCACGGATGGTTGCTGGTAGTGAACCGTTGAGTAAGGCTTTTGCGCAAGTGCGTTTACAATCCCTGTGTGTATTCAGAGATGAACAGCTACTGCGCGCCGAAGTGTGCAAAATGCGCGATAAAATGCGCAGTCATCTCGATAGTAGTTCTACCAACGAGTTCGATTTAAAACAGGGCACGGGAGGCATTGTCGATATCGAATTTTTAGTCCAATACTTAGCTTTGGCTGGGGCAAAAGCTGCACCTCCCATTGTAAAGTACACAGACAATATTCGTATTCTTGAATGCCTTGGTAAGGCTGGCCTGTTGCCAGCTGATCAAATCAGAAACCTGATTGATGCTTATAAAGTTTATCGTTCCGAAGCGCACCGTTTGGCGCTACAACAGCAGCCTGGTGTTGTGCCTGCTGATTATTTCAAAACCCAAAGAAAAATCGTAGAAGAAAACTGGAAGGCACTGCTTGATTAAAGGGTATTTTCTCTGCCTGAGCGTCATAGACGCTTCACTGGCACTATAAACAGATAGGGTTAAACTTTATGCAAAGTATTGAGGTGGTCCTCCCCCTGTGGCTTGAAACGGCAAAGTCCCTATTTATGGACACCTGAAAATGAGTTAGCGGTGATAATTCCTGGCTTCCAAATCTTTATGAAAGCGCTTGGTTGAAACATTGAATGAAAAAATCTTTTTTTAGCCTGATAGCAATGCTCCTATCTGGTTGTGTTGGGCTTCCAGACGGTGTTACGCCCATAGACAATTTCGATGCTGAGCGCTACTTTGGGAAGTGGTTTGAGATAGCCCGTTTAGATCATTCTTTTGAGCGCGGGCTTGAACAAGTGACTGCAGAATATACTATCCGTCAGGATGGTGGAATAAACGTTATAAATCGAGGCTTTTCTCCCAGCAAAGGAGAATGGAGAGAAGCTACAGGTAAAGCATACTTCGTTAACTCGAAAAGCATTGGGTATTTAAAGGTCTCATTTTTTGGACCTTTTTATGGCTCCTATGTGATTATTGAGCTTGACAAAGTTAATTATAGCTACGCTCTTGTTTCAGGGCCTAATACTTCCTATTTATGGATTCTTTCTCGCACACCTTGTTTATCAAAAGAAACACTACAAAAATTAATCCATAAAGCTGACAAGCTAGGCTTTGATACAAGTAAGCTGATCTTCGTCAATCAACAAAAAATGCCTCATTGAGCGGCTGAGGGCACCTAGCCCTACTCCTCAGCCCTTTACATGGGGCTCTTCGTGAAACTGCCACCACTCGCGCTCTTGTATTTCGATAATAGTTGTCGTTTAATCATGCAATTCTGCACAAGTTCTTGATGCACCTGGAAAAGTTTAAAAAGTTCTCATCATCAATAACTTACACAGCTTTTGCGTGCTCAGCTGCGGCTTCTAGGATGATTGACACCCAGAGGATTTTCACCTCATTTTTTCATGCCCAGGTTTAATGGGTATATTTCAACCAACCAGAGCGTAATAAATCGTACACACGCTTGGTACATTATATTTTTAAAGAGGTATTATGATCTATTCAACAACCGAGACCATACCCGGAAAAGAAATTGAAGAGATAGTAGGCATCGTTACAGGTAATGTAGTTCAATCGAAAAATATTGGACGCGACCTTATGGCCGGCATAAAAAGTATTGTAGGTGGCGAAATTCGCGGTTACACAGAAATGCTAACAGATGCACGAAATATTGCACTTCAACGCTTAGTTGAAAATGCAAAAGAAAAAGGAGCCGACGCTATAGTAGGAATTCGCTTTACTACCAGTTCAATTATGGATGGTTCTTCTGAAATCCTGACTTTTGGTACTGCGGTTAAATTAAAAAGATAATCGAGTAGATAAGCGCCTTTCATCGCAAAAATTACACTTGCATAGTGAAGCATACACTACGGAGAAAATATAAAGGGTTTTTAATTAATTTTTACGTTACTATCGCTAGGCATGAAGCTGGGGTCTCAAGCTGTAATCGATTTTGATTGCTCCCAGTCTTATTTGGACAAATAATCTCGACATAGAATTTATGCCGGATTCATCAATTGAAAAAACAGGACTCAACAATGTTAAAATTATATTTTCACCGCGCTCCTAACCCAATGAAGGTAGCCTTCTACCTTGCAGAAACAAGCTTGCCTTATGAATTGATAGCGGTTGATATCTTGAAGGGCGAGCAACATAGCCCAGAATTGCTCCGTGTAAATCCAAACGCTAAAGTCCCCGCCATTGATGATAACGGTACGCTCGTATTCGATTCCAGTGCTATTTTGCTCTATTTAGCGGAAAAAACCGGCAAGCTTGGAGGGTCTCCAGAGCAACGTGGTGAACTCCTTTCTTGGATGATGTTTATCGGCACAGGTATGGGGCCTTATTCGGGGCAAGCGGTACATTTTAAGCACATGGCTCCAGAAAAACTTGATTATGCTATCAATCGCTACCATCGTGAGGTTCAGCGACACTACCAAGTACTTGATGCACACCTTGAAAATCGCAATTTCATCGTCGGGGACAGCCTAAGCATTGTCGATATTTCAGCTTGGGGCTGGGCAAACGCTGCAGTTATGCCCTTGGGCGAACATGGGCTGCAACAATACCCTAACGTAACCCGTTGGTTTGACACCATGAATACATTCTCTGGCGCACAGGCAGCACGAGAATTGGCTCAAAACTTCCAATTTAAAAGCGAAATGGATGAAGAGGCAAGAAGAGCTATGTTCCCACAGAACTACAGCGAATGAATAGGCCTGCAAACATAGAGCAGCAGGTAATTACCAAGCGTGCCCTGCTGTAAAGGGCACTGGCTATTTGTACTTAATAGTTGTGCCCAATACAGTGTAGTAGTTCAGATGTGATCTGACAGCTCCCTTGGTTGTACTTAGTATCTATTTTGCTTATGTTGCATCATAGTCGTACACTACCAGAGAGTGATTCAACTCAGTGCGTTTCATTTTTTTCTCATGGATGCGTACTGTTTTTAATAGAAAAAGTTGCTTCATTGCCGATGTGAATTCAATTTTTTGAAAAGTTTGCATGGTATCTTAAAATATATCTAAGCTATCACAACCATAAAAGAGAGTATAAAGTATATTACATGATTGTTAAAAAAGTATTAGTTGGAATGGGTAAAACAGAAATTGTTAGGCAAGGAAATAATATAATTCTAGATTCTGGGAGCCTTACTTACTGCTCTGCGTTCGTATTTAAAATACGCGATTTAAAAACCAATACAATAGTGGGCATTGGAATGTCTCATAGAGGGATTGAAACAAAACATATATTTAGAAGCAACTTTAAAAATGCTTTCAATTCCCTTGGTGATATTAAAGACTTTAAAGTTGAGCCTATAGCGTTACAAACAGCTCCTAGCACTATAATAAACTACATTCCGAACTCGGATAAAGATCACCCTAAAGGTGATCATGAGTGTACGCTTTACGCTATAGCCCAGGATATAGAAGCTGTGGCCCAGGTGAATACAGATGAGTTATTAAGCTTAGCTGAACAGGGGCCATCCATAGGTTATGCTACTAATACTTGCACTGCGAAGATAGACGGCTGCAATGGCGTAACTATAGAAAAAAGAAAAGGGTTTTTTATTAATCTATATAGCATTTTTAGTAATAGCTAATGCATTAAACCTGAGCCGCCTAACCCAGTTGACGAGAATTTAAACAACTGGGTTGAGTTGGATGGGGTCTTATCACAGTAATGGGCCAAACTCGAATGGCATTTAATTAACGTATAGAGCTTAGATTTAATCTTCCAGCTGATTGAAAACCAAGAAGCAAGTTGGCAGGAAGTGGTAAGGTGTTTGTTTAGCGACCGTCTTCCCACCACTTTTGAGGCCAACTTTCATGAATCTCTTGCTTATTGCCCAAAAGCGTGTAGGAAAGCCCCTGGCAGAGTTGAATTGTGAGCAATCAAACGCAGACCAAAGCCTTACCTACGCTTGAATATGGCCCGGCAGGAAGCACGGGAACAAGTTAGCATCCATGCCACGGGAAAAAGCTTGATTTAAATTAAGTGCTTTCGTCTTATATAAGACGTTAAGTCCATCAACCATGTGCCGTGCAGGTATGATGGCGTTTTTTCAAACTATTGGTTGGCAATGTTTTTTCACTGCTTTTTTAACGCCTGAGCATACAAGAGAAGATCATTCAGTCAGGTCATACTGATTCAAGCCCGAATGGTTGCTGGGGTTGGGGCTTAATTAAGTGCCATTCATTTTTGGGGTAATGGGCACCTTTAAAACTGATCAAACCTCAAAGTCAAATTTAGAGCAACAGGGTGCCTTTTTACTGGAAGACTGGGGGAGTGCAAGCTTTGCAATAGAAGCTTTCAGCTTACCGCCAGTTCATAACACTCGTAGGCTAAACCTGTCTGAATACAGGTAAGGCCTGATTTAGTGAAAATTTTGCGACAGAACAGTTTAAACTACCGCATTTGGGTTGTCTCAATTCTGAAGTCCACTATAGTAATTTTTGGTATACCAACTATATTTTATCAGTTTCTAATTTTATTCGTTCTCAGCTATTTTTTGTTAATTATTTAAAATTACGCCTAAAGCATACCCAAGGAGGGTCAATGAACATGAATGTTTCTAATTGCTTTGTTATCACTGCTTTAAACAAAAAATGGCTGATGGCATTCATTGCGCGGTTAATACGCTCGGGCACTATGTTGCTGTTGGTTATCAGTGGCGGCTTATTATTAACCCCTGCTGTACAGGCGCAATTTGTATGTGCCGATGCCGCCGCTAGTACCGGTGGTTCAACGGCCACGGGGGGTACCGATGTTGTAGCCTGCGGTTTGAGTGCCATTGCTAGTGCCGCGGAAGCACTAGCTATAGGGTCTAATGCTGAAGCTAGTGCCGCGCAAGCAGTAGCTATCGGCGCTAACACCGTAGCTAACGCTACACAAGCAGTAGCTGTTGGAATTAACGCCAATGCTACGCAAAATGCCTCCACCGCTCTGGGCGGCGACACCCTTGCCTCGGGATTGTTCGCGACCGCTGTGGGCAATAATAGCACTGCAAGCGGCCAATCAGCTGTTGCTCTGGGTCCGTCTAATGAGGCAACCGGTGATAATTCCTTAGCCGTGGGTAATGGAGCCATAGCTAGTGGCTCTCGCTCCATTAGCTTGGGGGTCGGCAGTGAAGCCAATGTACTAGATGGTATCGCCATAGGCGGAACCTCCACAGCATCGGGTAACACTGCTATCGCTTTGGGCGAAACTTCCACTGCGAGTGGCTTTGGCGCCGTTGCCCTGGGTGCTTCCAGCAGCGCAGGCGGCGGTAATTCAGTCGCTTTGGGCGAAGCCTCCAATGCGAGTGCCCTTGGCGCCGTTGCCCTGGGTGCTGCCAGCAGCGCAGGCGGCCTCAATGCAGTTGCGCTTGGTAACACTGTCAGCGTAACCAATGAGGCTGGCATTGCCATAGGTTCAAACGCCACTTCAAGCGCTGATTTTGCCACTTCCATAGGAAATGGCGCCAGTGCCGCCGGTAATTCATCCGTGGCTTTAGGGGACAACGCAGGAGCATCGAATGTAAATGCTATCGCCATTGGAGAGAGTGCTGGCGCTTCGGCAGACAACACAATTGCTGTGGGGACCAGCAGCAGTGCCGCGAACATCGGGGCCATCGCCATGGGGCTGCGCGCAGAAACACCGGGTATCAATTCTATTGCTATTGGCACGGACTCAGAAGCATTGGTCGAAGATAGTTTGGCTGTAGGAAACGGTGCGAGTGCGGCTGCTACATCGGCCCTTGCTTTGGGCCTTAACAGCAGTGCCGCAGGGGCCGAGAGTATCGCTATTGGTGCGAGCTCAGCGGCAGCTGACGGAGGTGCCGTGGCCCTAGGATTCGATGCCGATGCGGGTGCTGAAAGTGCCACAGCCCTAGGAGATGCCACCATTGCCTCGGCAGTTGGCAGTACCGCCGTGGGCGAAAGAGCCGATGCTACCGCTGCAAGTGCCCTTGCAGTGGGCTCCACTGCTACTGCATCTGCTGAAGGTTCCACTGCCTTGGGTGCTTCCAGTAACGCAGGCGGCCTCAATGCAGTTGCGCTTGGTAACAGTGTCAGCGCAACCAATGAGGCTGGCATTGCCATAGGTTCAAGCGCCACCTCAAGCGCTGATTTTGCCACTGCCATAGGAAGTAACGCCAATGCCGCCGGTAATTCATCCATGGCTGTAGGCGCCAACGCAGTAGCATCGAATGTAAACGCTATCGCCGTTGGAGAGAGTGCTGGCGCTTCGGCAGACAACACAATTGCTGTGGGAACCAGCAGCAGTGCCGCGGGTATCGAGGCTATCGCCATGGGGGTGCGCGCAGAGGCATCGGCTATTAGTGCCATCGCGATTGGCCTGGACTCAGCGGCATTGGGTGTAGGTGCCTTGGCTGTAGGAGATGCTGCGAATGCGAGTGCTGAAAGTGCCATGGCCCTCGGCGGCGGCGCCACTGCCTCGGCAGTTGGCAGCATCGCCGTAGGCAATGCTACCGACGCGAGCGCTGCGAACGCTCTTACCCTGGGCACCGGTGCCATTGCAGCTGGTGAAGGGTCCGCTGCCCTGGGGAATGCTGCCACTGCGAACGAAGGCCAGTCTATCGCTTTGGGCGAAGCTTCCAATGCGGGTGCCGTTGGCTCCATTGCCCTGGGTGCTTCCAGCAGCGCAGGCTCAAGCGCTGATTTTGCCACTGCCATAGGAAGTAACGCCAATGCCGCTGGTGCAGGGTCCGCTGCCCTGGGTGCCAATACACAGGCGACCAGTGCAAATAGTGTGGCCATCGGTAACGGCGCCGTAGTAAATGTGCCCTCACCACTAAGTGAGACTAATAAACAAACAGATTTAGGTTCGGTGGCCTTAGGTGCTGGCTCCGTGGCCAATGAGCCGAATACTGTCTCTTTTGGTTCAAGCGGCAATGAGCGCCGTCTTGTCAATATAGCGCCGGGAATAAGTGCAACGGACGCCGTCAATTTCCGGCAGTTTGAGGACGGTCTTGAGGAAACCTTAGCTGAAGCTAAAGACTACACCGACACAGTATTTGATAACGGTGGTGGTGGTAACGGTGGTGGTGGTAACGGTTACAATGGTGGAGAAGTATTGGAACGGTTTGGAAGACAGGAAAAACGTATCAATGCCATGGGGGCTATGACTACAGCTTCCATGCTTGCCGCCTCCAGTATTGGGCAACGCAATTGTAAAAGCTGGCGCGATTGCCTAGGTCACGGCAGCCTTGCCGCCGGCGTTGGCCACCTGGAGGGCGAGACAGCCGGAGCGATTATCTACAGTCAGCCGGTGCCCCTAGGTCGGATCAATGTTGGAATCAGCTTTGCTGACGACGATGTGACTGGCGGCTTTGGTGTAGGCTTCGACTTTTAGTGAAAGACCGCGCAACAGATACCGGCAACACGCCACGCAAAGGGTTCTGTTGTGGGGTGATCATCACAATGTTCGCAGGTATATCGAATTGGCGTAATTCGCAAGTAAACCGGGGTAGCAAAAATAGGCAGATGTCGAATCAGCCGCGAAGGGGCTTTCCCATTACATTTTGTCGCGGATTTACCACACTTGTGGCAGGTGCTACGGTCATTCTTGCTGAAAACTTCAAGGATACTATCCCCTTTATTGTCAATGGTGTTGATTTGCATCCAAAAGTGGTCCATTAACCCCCCTATATTGGCATCGAATTTTAACCCACGTATAACTCTCCCCTGTGTAAAAAATAAACAGGGGCAACAGGAGTGGTAAACCTGGCAGCTAGTGGTTCAAATGTGTGCATCTTCATGAATATCTATCCCAAATTCCACTTTGTTGATCAGTAGACCGAGGACAATATCGTGCAACGTTTCGAGTTTTGAGAAGGATAGAGTCTTACGCGTTAATCGCTTGATCCATGTTCTAAAATTTAGGTTCTTACACTCAATTTTCTGAGTATTTTTCTTTCCCACTGTGTGCTGTTTCCCATCGAGGTGCCGATCATAGGCTCCCAATCATCGGAGTAATAGTGGAGTGGCACTAGGTCGCCATACTCGGCGGGAGTGGACCGGGCACTGCATTGGGAGCCTTTCTTGAGCTTCCCTTGTAGAGGTATGTGCTCAAAAAGTGAGCTAAGCTATTTTACGGATAGGGCCTTTAATAAAGTTGGAAGGCACTCTTAGTTGTATACAGACCTTCTAAACCCTTATCGCGCCTTAGCGTAATAGATGTGTTTTATGCCGATCATGGAGCGTTAACTAGCATGGAAAGCTTAGTTTGTTTTGCTGCCTGCCTTCCCCAAAAAAAGTCACTGGTAAAAACGATTGCGCGGTTCAGCGCTGTTTTTATGCTGGTGATGAGTAGTGGCCTAGTATTTGCGCCTTTTGCGCAGGCACAGTTTGTGTGTGGCAACACAAGTGGCAGTGGTGATGGCGCTAATGCCTCGGGAACTGACTCCGTGGCCTGTGGAACTTCGGCTTCAGCATCTAACGATAGCGCCGTTGCTTTTGGAGCAGGAGCCAATGGGCAAGGTACTGCTTCTGTTGCCGTAGGCGCTTTGGCCAGTTCTGGCGGCATTCGTTCTATTGCTATAGGGGCGGATGCCACGACCAGCGCTAACAGATCTATGGCCATCGGGGAATCTAGCAGTGCCTCAGCTAGTGGCAGCATAGCGATAGGGGTGGCTGCCATAGCCGATTCTAATAACGCTTTAGCCCTAGGAGATGGTGCTAGTGCCACAAATAATGGCGGCGTAGCTCTGGGTAACAACGCCAGTGTGAGTGGTGTGGCTGCTTTTGCTGGAGGTAATGCTTCTAGTGCGACAGGCGATGATAGTGTTGCTTTGGGCAGCGCTTCCTCCGCCTTAGGCGGGCGGGCTGTTGCTGTAGGTGATAATGCTACAGCGACTAATGCCGATGCTACTGCCTTGGGTGCCAATAGCGACGCCGTGGGAAATGATAGCACCGCTGTAGGTTTCAACGCCAATGCCGTGGGAAACGATAGTACCGCTGTAGGTTTCAACGCCAATGCCGCTGCCAATAACAGCGTATCAATTGGCAGAAACAGCGATGCTCTGGGGGTCGCTTCTTTTGCGGCGGGCAACCTTGCCAACGCCGCGGCAAACTCTAGTATCGCTGTAGGCAACAATAGCATTGCCAGTGGTGAGAATGCTATAGCCTTGGGTGCTACTGCCAGTGCGGGTGCCGTTGGCGCTGACAATGCCACCGCCTTGGGCGCCGGTGCCATTGCCAGTGCTGCCGATACCACCGCGGGTGGTAGCGGCAGCAATGCTGCGGGGGCCGGCGCTTTTGCAGCGGGTAATAATGCCAGCGCCTCGGTAGATAACAGTATTGCTGTCGGTAGCGGGGCCACAGCCAGTGGCTTAAATGCTTCCGCTTTGGGTACGGGCTCTGCCGCCAGTGGCGCAGGTTCCATTGCTCAGGGGAACACTGCCAACGCCAGTGCTGCAAACAGCATCGCGATAGGCAATAGTAGCAATGCTGCGGGCATCGGCGCTTTCGCCGCGGGTAACAATGCCAGTGCTTCGACAGACTCCAGTACGGCTGTGGGTACGGGTGCGAATGCCAGTGCTATTGGTGCTGTAGCGCTCGGTAACGGTGCCGCTGCGAGTGGATTAAATGCTGCAGCCCTGGGAGCGGGTTCCATCGCTAGTGGCGAAGATGCCGTAGCCCAAGGTAATGGTGCTGCCGCTTCAGCAAACCTTGCCACTGCCGTGGGTGGCGGGGCCACCGCCGGTGATGTCAGCGCCACCGCTCTGGGTGCCGGTGCCACTGCCAGTGCTGCCAACGCCACCGCTGTCGGTAGTGGCAGTAGTGCCACCGGCGCTGGAGCTTTTGCGGCGGGTAACAACGCCAGCGCGCTAATTAATGGCACAGCCGTTGGAATTTATGCCGATGCCAGTGCTGAGGGTGCCGTTGCACTGGGCAGCGGTGCCGCAGCGAGTGGATTAAATTCTGCAGCCCTGGGTACGGGCTCTGTTGCCAGTGGCGAAGACGCCGTAGCCCAAGGTAATGGTGCTGCTGCTTCAGCAAACCTTGCCACTGCCGTGGGTGGTGGAGCCACCGCCGGTGATCTTAGTGCCACCGCTCTGGGTGCTGGTGCCACTGCCAGCGCTGCCAACACTACCGCTGTCGGCAGCGGCAGTAGTGCTGCGGGGATCGGCGCTTTTGCGGCGGGCAACAATGCCAATGCTTCGACAGACTCCAGTACGGCTGTGGGTACGGGTGCCATTGCTGG
>JAHZJJ010000134.1 GCA_022600975.1 Gammaproteobacteria bacterium | reverse complement strand
CAATGTCGTTAAATTGATTAAATGCGGCTTCAAAATGACAGCTTTTATCATTAGGTAAATCGGTGTAATCTTGCATCGATAGGGTCCTTAGTGATTTAGTTATTAGTTTGCAAATCTATATCTACCACTTTTGACCCTATCTTTTCAATAAGAAACTTCTATCTTGTTGATTTAGCTGGTTTTGTTTGTCGTTAGAAAAGAGCCGCACCCATATCATTTACACTGAGTTGTGCTTGGGTAAAATAAAAGACAGTTCCAGGCAGAAATATCTGGAAATAATCAACTGGCTTCATAAACAAGGAGCCGAGGCCGTGATTTTGGGTTGTACAGAAATAGCTCTATTAGTTCAGCAGCAACATACCTCAGTGCCTCTCTACGACACAACAGAAATTCATGCAGTTCAAGCGGTCAAGCTCGCAACATCTTAGTAAAAGGCAACCTAACATCAATCCATCCGACCGCCTTCGGCTGTGGCTGATTGAGGCGTTATGTGACAGTGTCGTCATGAAATCAAGTATCCGTATTCAACAGAGAAGTTAAATGAAGAAACAAATTAAAAGGTTATCTCCCCATCAAAACGGAAAAGTATTTGGAATACTAATGGCTGTGTGTACGCTCCCATTTTTAATACCAATGATTTTAATGGTGCAATTTGCTGCAACTTCAACTGACGCTAATGGAAACCCTGTGGAATTCCCATACCTTATGTTTTACCTTTTTCCCTTTCTTTACCTGGTTTTTGGCTATATATCAGTAGCAATAGGCAGCTTAGTTTACAATTTTTTTCAAAAATTTATTGGTGGATTTGAGTTTGAAATAACAGAGCTTGATGATGAATCAAACACATAATAAGTTAATATTATCGGAATTTTATTATTGGGCGTTCCGCCCAAAACGTAATAAAATCCGCAAATTAAGGCGTTAAGCGGGGCATGGATAGCGAGTAATGATTAATAACAAAGAGAAAGTTACGGATATCTTTGGCTATTGGCCTGAATTTTGTGATGTAAAGATAAAAGAAGTCCATTTTCAAGATCTAGAGAAACTATATCTTGTTATTTTCTATATAGATTGTGAGCAAGGAAAAAGGGCTGAAATCACAATTACATTCTCAGATTTATCTAATGTGTTATTGAGTGACTTGATGAGCGATAATGTCATCGATCTGCTATCTATATCAGAAACAGCCCCATACAATATAGAGATTGAAGCTTGTTGTGGTTTAAACGGCACCTTCACATGCTCTAACATCGCAGTAACAGATGTCAGCGCTTAACAAGGCCAGGCAAGCTGTAGTAGTTCAGGTGTGATCTGACAGTTACCGGTTTTTCAGGTTGTGCTCTGTCGGGTTTAATTCAGCTGAAGTAGTTCAGCTTGTACAACTAAGAGCCATTTTTTATGCTCTGAACTTAAACGTGCTTTCACTTCACGCCGCAATAGCTTACCCATTTCGTTATAAGGCAACTCATCTACAAATTGTATGATCTCGGGCACCCGCGATGAGCGGAGCTTGGCCTTGATCAACGCTTGTAGAGCTTCGGCCGCAACCTCTAGTTCCGGTTTTAATACCACCACCGCGGCTATGGCTTCGCCCCACTGCGCACTGGGTATAGCTACCACGGCACTGTCTTCAACCGCGGGGTGTTCTAGTAAGGTTGCTTCAATTTCGCCCGGTGAAATATTTTCGCCCCCGCGCACAATAATATCGTCGGCCCGGCCATTCAAAAATAGATAACCCGCGTCATCCAGGTAACCTAAATCTTGGGTTGGAAACCAGCCCTCACTATTTAATAGTGAACCTTTTTCTAGATATTCACCGGCCACTTGCTCTCCGCGCACATACACCTCACCACTGTTGCCAGCCTTGAGGGTTCTTCCTGCACTATCGCGGATACTTATCTCAATACCTGGTAAAGGTACTCCAACTGAATTCAGCCTGCGGCGAATAGTGGGGTCTTGACTGGAAAATGCTTGGCGGTGGTTTTCGGGGCCTAGCAGAGTCGTGGTGGAGCTGGTTTCCGTGAGGCCATAGGCATTGGTAAATTCGACATCAGGAAATAATCGTAAGGCTTCTAAAATGACTGGATAGGGCATTTTGCCACCGCCGTAGGCCAGTGCCCGTAAGCTGGGAAAGTCTGCGCCGGTCAATTCCTGTTGCACCATGCTATCGATAATCCGTTTCAACATAGTTGGCACAATAAAAGCATTGGTCACCGCTTCTTGTTGGCACAATCTCAACCAGGCTGCGGCATCGAAAGCCGGCAGCAGTTGGATACGCCGCCCGGCGTAAACGGAACTTAATAGTACTGCTATGCCGGCAATATGGTAGGGTGGCACCGATACTAAGGTCAGTTCTTGCGCTGGTGCAGAGGCAAACTCAACAGATGCCAAGATATAGGAAACCAGATGCTGGTGTCGCAACACCGCCGCTTTTGGCTTACCAGTTGTGCCGCTGGTAAAAATTTGCAATGCAATAGCATTTGGTTCCACCGTAGTATTTTGCGGCTCAATCTCATCACTGCCAACCTGAGAATGGCCCATTGCCTTTTTCACAAAGGCTGTTGTCTCACGGGGGCTAATCTTTGGGTTTTTACTATAGATTGCACAATACTCCGCTGCGGTAATCAAATAAACTGGCTGAATACGCGTTAATAAGGCCGTCTGCTCGGCGGAGGTTAGTCGGTAATTAATGGGTACATAGGGAACTCCCGCATAAGCGGCAGCAAACAAGGCTATGGGTGTGGCCATGCCGCTAACATCTAGCAATCCAACATACTCACAGCCGCTGCTTTTGATATCGGCTGCCGCCCGTTGCGCAGCCTGGAAGAGTTCGCGGTAGGTTAGGCTATGGCCGTTGCAGGTGATTGCGATTCGGCCACCATCACTTTGCGCTGCCATTTCTAAAAACATGCCGATATTCATAGTGTCATCTCATAAAGCTATTACTGGTCATTTTAATCGTTCATCGAAGTGTATTAAGCCGAAAAAACCTGGTTTTGATTGGTGTTTCAAAGCTAAATTCAGCTAGCGGTGTTCCAAACATTGCTTAAGGAATTCAGCCAGTTTTTTATGCCAGAAAATAATAGGTGACGGGATAGATAAATAAAATGATTGTGCCCAGTATCTGCCAACACCTCTAGCTTGGTACTCACGCTGCCTGTGAAAGCGGCCGGAATCGCTTCGGCTGGTTGGGCGATATCTCGATCGCCAACGGCAATATATACGGGCACTTGGATTAATGCGGTATCAGTCGCAACGCTGCCTGGAATCATCCCGAGTAATCCCGGCACTGTGGCTAATTTTGTTTTCATTGTCTGCATCACGGCGATGATATCTGTTGCAACGCTGGCACTGTTCGTTGCTGGCTGCTGCGCTTCTGGCAGCATCAAAAAAGCTTTGCCAAAGCGTGCCTCGGCCAATTTTTGGGCATGGGTTTTGGCTGCCTGGGAATTATTAGCGTAGAGGCGCTCTGCTTCGTTCAGCATTTTGGGCAGCCCTCCGTTACAAAAACCCAAAACCACAAGGGCATGGTGGGTTTGGTATTCGGCCTGTTGGATAATCATTAACATTGCCCCCATTGAGTGCCCAACGCCAATGCTGCTTAAGTGGGGCAGCGCCGGTAGTTCAGGGAGCAAAGTGCCGCTAGTGAGTTGGTTTAATACGTGTTGCATAGCGGCTTGATTGGCTGCAACAAAGTCTGTCAAACCCAGCTCAAAGCCAAACTCTGCACTAGTATTATCGGTGCCCAGGTGATCTTGAGTAATCACTATATGCCCCGCTGCGGTCATCGCGTGGGCAAAGCTATGGGAGAGGTTGTCTTCAGTTTGCAAATGGTAGTAACCACGGCTAAGCCCTCCACCGGGCAAGCAGCAAAATACTTTCACCGTCGGTTGTAACTTTTCTACAGGTGGTAGAAAAATATCAACCATGATCGATTGGGCTTGGCCTAAAGGTATCGCATTGTGCACTGCAATCTGCTGAGTTATTTGTTGCATTAAGCTTGTTACTCCCCATGTATTTTATTTTTTTCGTTCTACTTGAAGGTAAGTATTTGCGATTTTTTGTTATTTATATTTCAGGTGCAACTTCAACGGCTATTCCCGCCAGTTCTTTGCTAAGGGTGATTTGGCAAGCCAGTCGTGAGCGATCATTGACTTCAACCATGTCGGCAATTGCTTCTAACATATACCCTTCATCCTCCGTGCGCTCGCCGGTTTTTGCTAGCCACTGTTTGGCGACATAGATGTGACAAGTGCCACAGGAAGCCATACCGCCGCAGGTGCCCAGTATGCCAAGATCACTATCGCGGATGACTTCCATTAGTATTTCGCCCGTGTCGGCGGTGAGTGTGTGTTGGCTACCATCGTTGTCTGTTACCAGAATTTCCATTGCTTTTTTACTCAAAGTTTTTTCCGATGTTGTGTATTAATGATCCGTTATTCTATCTCTTCGGCTGTTAAATCGCTGTCGGCGGTTAGTTTAATGCTGATATTACGCGCTAAATGGTTTGCAGCCACATAGCCAAAGGTCATAGCCGTGCCCAGGGTTGCTCCAGCTCCGGGATACCTACTGCCCATTACCGACGCTGCGCAATTACCTATGGCGTAGAGCCCGTTAAGTACTTCTCCATTTTTGTGTAATACCTGGGCATTTGTGTTCGTCAATAACCCACCTTTGGTTCCAAGATCGCCGGGAAAAATTGGCACCCCATAAAACGGAGCTTGGTGCAAAGCACCCAGGCAGGGATTGGGCTGTTGGTTTTTATCGCCATAATATTGATCGTGAAGATTGGTGCCACGTTGAAATTGCTTATCTTTACCGGCATCGGCAAAGGCATTGAATTCGCTCAAGGATTGTTCCAGATTCTGAACATTGATACCTAATAGCTGTGCCAATTCAGCAGGTGTGTTGGCTTTATGGTAAAAACCTTGATTTAGGGCTTTCGGTAAACGTTTGTCGGGGGTGATTCCTGCTGGGTTCATGGGCCCGAACATAAATTTTTGCCGGTAGCGATTATCGAAGATCGCGTAGGCGGGCACCGCCTCGGCTGCATAGGCATTAGTGGCGTAATCTTGATAGGGTGCTGCTTCGTTAGCAAAACGCTTGCCTTGTTGATCGACAAAAATGATCCCCGGTAGCGATTTTTCTACAAATAAAATACGGGCGCTGGCTTCGCCGGGTACTCTGACCGCAGGCCCCCACCAGGCATGCTCCATCAAATCGGTTTTTGCGCCCAGTTGCTGGGCTGCGCGAATGGCATCACCGGTATTTGCAGGATTACCGGCACTCCAAGTTTCAGAAGTAGGGTGCGGCAAATAGGTTTCTCGCATTGTTTGATTATGCTCAAAACCGCCTGCGGCTAGTACCACGCCGCGATTGGCTTTAAGGGTTAGTGTTTTGCCATTCCGAATGGCCTTTATTCCAGTAGCTTGCCCTTGTTCATAGCATATTTCCTCTAAGCTAGTGTTTAACCATAGGGGAATGTCACGATCCATTATGGAGTGGCGTAAACGGCCAATTAAGGCATTGCCCAACGATAAGCGGCGATCACGTTTACTGTGTAAGCGTTGGCGAATATCAAGCCAATAACCGGCCATACGTTTCACCATGATGCCCAACCAGCCCGAATCTTTGCTAAACATTTGGCGCGCTTCTGCCATGGTTAGCGCATACCGTCCCAATATCAATGTTTGGATATGTTGGTTTCGCATCCGTTGCAGTTCATTACCCAATTGACGGCCGTCATAAGGGTCAGGGTCCAGCGTTCTACCGCCTGCTTTGCCGCCAATACGGTCGGGATAATAATCGCAGTAGCTATCCTGTGGGGTGAAGCTGGTTCGGGTTTTAGCTTCTAAATAGCCAAGCATTTGTGGCCCCATCTTTAGATAGGTGTGCAGCCGTTCATCGCTGACACTGGGTTCAACCAGTTGCCGCAGGTAGGTATAGGCATCTTCGTAGCAATCGGTTATTGCAGAGGGTTTATTGTGATTGGGAATCCATATTCCGCCCCCGGACATGGCCGAACTCCCTCCGTAGCGGTTGCTCTTTTCAATCATTAGTACCGAAAGCCCTTGGTCATGGGCGCGCAAAGCGGTGGTCATTCCCCCCGCGCCCGAGCCGACAACGATGACATCAACGGTGTAATTTTTACTATTATCTTCGCTATTGTTTTTGCTATTGACCGTCATCTCGCACCTGTATATTGAGGGTTTAACCACTGCATGTAATTCAGGATCGATAGTGTATTTTCTTAAGCCCTGGGTTCTTTTGGCATACCCAAGCCGCGTTCGGCAATAATATTGCGCTGAATTTCGTTGGTGCCACCATAAATTGTATCTGCCCGTGCAAACAGATACATCGCTTGCAAATGGTTGAGGGTATATTCTGAGCCACTATTACTTTTATCGAGTATTTGCCCTTCGGGGCCCATCACATCAATCGCTAACTCGCCCAGGTTTTGATGCCAGCTTGCCCAGAATACTTTGTAAATCAGCGCTTCTTTTTGCAGTGTGCCGTTTTCAGCTTGTGCGGAGAGCATGCGCAGGGCGTTGTAACGCATGATTTTTAGTTCAGCATGGGATTGGGCGATGCGTTGGCGTATGGCTGGATCTCGATAGGCATTATTTTGCTTGGCAATACGGATAATCTCGTTCAATTCGTTGCGAAACTGCATCTGCAACCCCAGGGTCGATACTCCGCGCTCAAATCCCAATAGCCCCATGGCTATTTTCCAGCCATCACCGGGGGCACCGATTATGCCCTCGGCATCGCATTCGGCATTGTTAAAAAATACTTCGTTGAATTCACTGGTGCCAGTAATCTGTTTAATCCCTCTTACCTCAATGCCCGGTTGATCCATTTTAACGAGAAAAAATCCCAAACCTTTGTGGGCTGTGGAGGCGGGGTTAGTGCGGGCAATTACAAAACAATAATCGGCTTGGTGGGCCAGTGAGGTCCAAACTTTTTGGCCATTGATTAACCATTTTCCTTGCGTTTCATTGAAACAGGCTTTCGTTTTGACACTGGCCAAGTCGGAACCTGCCCCCGGTTCGGAATATCCCTGACACCAGAGTTCCGTACCGGCAACAATACCGGGCAGGTATTTTTGTTTTTGCGCCTCGTTGCCAAAGGCAATAATTGTGGGGCCTGCTAGGCCCTCACCGAGCAGGCTTAAGCGCCCTGGCGCACCAGCGCGATGGTATTCTTCATGGAAAATAACTTGTTGTTCAATGGAACAGCTGCGACCTCCATATTGCTGTGGCCAACCAATACAGCTCCAACCGCCCTCGGCGAGTTTTTGTTCCCAGCGTTTGCGCTGTTGTGGAGATCTATGCTCGTTGCCGGGGCCACCGCAAAATTTTAGTTGGGCAAATTCGCCAGTGAGGTTTTGCTTTAACCAAGTGGCAATTTCAGAGCGAAAGGCTTGCTCTTCGGTGCTGAAATCCAGTTTCATGGTTTTATTCTCTTGGCCCTGATTTCGTTTTATGTGCTAAGCAGTTAATCTAAAATAAATGCCGCGAGTCGTTCGCGATGATAAGCGCCGTTGCCGAGAAAATGCTCACAGGCTTTAGCGCGCTTAAAATACAAATGGATATCATATTCCCAGGTAAAGCCAACACCACCATGGATCTGTAAGGCATCTCCAGCATTACTAAAATAGGCGTCGGAGCAGTAAGCCTTGACGATACTGGCAGCCTCTGCGAGCTCGCGGGCCTGGGTACTGTCGAGCACTCCAGCTTTCATTGTCTGTTGGGCAACACAGGCAGCGTAATAAACGCCGGAGCGAGACACTTCCACCCGCGTCATCATATCGGCGACCCGGTGCTTGATCGCTTGGAAGCTGGCGATAGGGCGATTAAATTGAATGCGTTCTTTGCTGTAGGCAACGGCCATATCCAGTACCCGCTGTGCACCGCCCAATTGCTCAGCGGCCAGAGCGATCGTCGCTAGGTCAATAATTATTTTTAGCTGCGGCCACCCTGTGCCTTCTTCGCCCATTAATGCACTAGAGGGTAGTGTCACATTGTTTAAAACCACTTCGGCCTGTTTGCGTGTTTGATCCATAGTCGGTAACAAGCGGCGTTCGATACCCGCTAGCTCGGCCGGTACCACAAATAAGCTGATCCCCTCTTCGCCGACGGAACTTTGCTCCCGCGCGGCAATCATTAATAGCTCGGCTGTGCTGCCATCGGGTACATAACGCAGGTTGCCATTCAATATGAATTGAGTGCCCTTACGCTGGGCAGTCGCGGTTACGGCTTCAGCGCCCCAACGATTATCGCCATGGCTCGTTGTTTTACCGACATAAGCTAGGGTTGCGGTCAGACCGTTGCTTATCTTGGGCAGATATTCGGCCTGTTGTGCTTTGTCGCCGGCTACCAATAGGGTGTTAATGGCTAAGCAAACGGTGCTATAAAAAGGGGAACACAATAGGTAATAGCCCATCTTTTCGAGGATCAGTGCCAATTCCACATAACCGAGCCCAATACCGGCATGGGCCTGTGGACTATGAATCATTTGCCAGCAAAGCTCCTGACAAATACGTTGCCAAAGTGCCTGGTTATAGCCTTGCTCGGTGGCCATGGCGGAGCGGATAGCTTTGCTGGTGGACACCTTAGCGAGAAAGGATTCGGCGCTATCGCGAATCATTTGTTGTTCTTCGGTAAAGACAAATTTCATAATGTGCCTTTGTTATAGTGCGGCAATGACAGGCTGGGGGAACAAGTCTGTGGGCTTTTAGGTGCCGTAGGGTTTTTGTGCTGGATTGCTTTTTTGGATGATTTCGTCCATGGCTGTGGTAATTTCAGCGGGTTGCCAGCGCTCGCCTTTGTCTACGCCCGCTGTGGTGCGCCAGCCATCGGCAATGGAAATTTTCCCTCCTGCAACTTCAAATACGCGGCCAGTAACTTTCTCTGAAGCGCGAGAGCCCAACCACACCACCAATGGTGAAACATTTTCCGGCGCAAAATAATCAAAACTGCCATCTTGGGGTTTTGCCATGTAGGCAGCTAATGTGTCTACGGCAGTGGTCATTGCAGTACGGGCGGCGGGTGCGATGGCGTTAACCGCCACGCCGTAACGGTTCAACTCTGCGGCCTGGTTTAAAGTTAATGCAACAATACCCGCTTTGGCCGCCGCATAGTTGGATTGCCCGATAGAACCTTGCAGGCCAGCTCCTGAGGTGGTGTTGATAATGCGGGCAGCAACCTCTTTGTTTGCTTTGGATTGCTGCCGCCAATATTGCACGGCATGTGAGCTGATGCAGAAGTGGCCCTTTAAATGCACGGCGATGATTTGATCCCATTCGCTTTCACTCATGGAAGCAAACATACGATCACGAGTGATACCTGCGTTGTTGACCACGACATGCAGATCGCCAAATAAGTCGATGGCTTGTTGAACGGGATTATGACTATCTTGGTAATCGGTAATGTTGGCAGTGTTAACTGCTGCCTGGCCGCCTGCGGTAATAATATCGTCCACTACGCTTCGGGCTGCTTCTTCATTGATGTCGTTGACAATTACGCAAGCGCCTTCTGCGGCAAACGCTTTGGCATGGGACGCACCCAGGCCAGATCCTGCACCGGAGATAATGACGACGCGATCTTGGCAAATTTTCATGATGTATTCCTTATTGTTAGGGTCATAATCTGCAATTACAGCCTTTCAATAATGGTGACGTTGGCCTGACCACCCCCTTCACACATGGTCTGCAAACCAAAACGGCCACCACTTCTTTCCAACTCGTGTAACAAGGTTGTCATTAACTTGGTGCCGGTGGCACCCAGCGGATGGCCCAGTGCAATTGCACCACCATTCACATTGGTTTTAGCGGGGTCATAGCCGGTTTCCTGAAGCCAGGCCATAACGACGGAAGCAAAAGCTTCGTTGATTTCTACCCGGTCGATATCGGCCCAGGTCATGCCGGTTTTGTTTAGGGCATGGGCCGTTGCGGGAATTGGTGCGGTCAGCATCCATATGGGGTCATCGGCGCGCACGCTCATATGATGAATACGGGCGCGGGGTGTTAAAGCATAAGTTTTGAGTGCTTTTTCGGAGACCACTAACAGCGCCGAAGCCGCGTCACAGGTTTGGCAGGCGACAGCGGCAGTAACCTTATCAAAACCGAATACACTCTCCAGTGCCGCCATTTCTTGCAGTGATGATTGGCGAGGCGTTTCATCCATTACTACGCCCTCAAACGGCACAATCTCTTTTTTGAAATGGCCTTTTTTAATCGCCCGCAAGGCTCGGGTATGCGATTCAAGCGCATAAACTTCCAGTGCTTCGCGGCTAAACTTCCAGCGGTCGGCAATCATCTGGGCGGATTTGTACTGGTTGGGTGGTGTATCGCCATAGCGTGCTACCCACCCTTTGGAACCACTATAGGGGTCAACAAAACCCAACGGCTCGGCAGCTATCATGGCTGTAGAAATAGGGATTTGGGTCATGGTTTGCACGCCCCCAGCCACCACCACATCCATAGTGCCCGACATCACTGCCTGGGCGGCAAAGTGGACAGCTTGTTGGGAAGAACCGCATTGGCGGTCGATCGTAGTGCCCGGTACTACCTGGCTCAAACCGGCTGCAAGCCAACAAGTGCGGGCAATATCTCCGGCCAGTGGGCCAACGGTATCCAGACAGCCGAATATCACGTCGTCATATTCATAATCTGGAATAGCATTGCGCTCAACGAGCGCTTTGAGTACATGAGCACCCAGATCCGCACCGTGGATATGGGCTAGACCACCTTTGCGGCGGCCTGTGGGAGTACGCAATGCATCAACGATGTAAGCTTCAGCCATGTATTTTTTCTCCACCTCGTTTCTTGAAGTTTAAAGGGCATTGTTATTGGTTTTTGTTACATTTAAGAATTGTCATTAGCTTTGGGTGCTAAAGGTTTGATCTGCACCAATTTTTGCTTTGGTATCCATTAACCACAGGCGCAGGCGGTTTTTATGGAAGCCAGCAGGGCCCCAGAATTTATCCAGCGTCCAGGCCCGTTTCATAAAGATATGTAAGTCGCACTCCCAGGTATAACCCATAGCTCCATGTGCCTGAATACAATGTTTGGCTGTTAACACAGCGGCCTCTCCAGCTGCGACTTTGGCATGGGATATTGCTAAGTCTGCTTGCGAAGGTCGCTGACTGACAGTGTAAGCTGCACGATAAAGGGGTGCCTTGGCAAATTCGGTGGCCACTGCGCAGTTGGCCAAGTGGTGTTTTAGTGCTTGGTTGGCGCCGATCGGTCGGCCAAATTGTTGGCGGTCGATAGTGTATTGTACGGTCATCGCCAGCATTGCTTCAGCCAGCCCCAACAGTTGGGCTGCCGTTGCGAGCGCTCCGCAGTTTAAAATGAACGCCAGTAGTGCAACACCTTCAGTGCCACTGGTGAGACAGGTTTCGCTTGAGCCCTGCCACTCCACGGTGAACAGGCGGCGCGATGGGTCGATACTAGCTTGTGCGGTTAAACGTACTTGATCTCGGGCAAGTAGGTGGAGCTGGTCGCTTTTGGGCAGTAACAGCCAGTCTGCATTATGGGCATCACTGATTAGATTATTAACGGTGTGCAGCACCGCGATTCGGGCCTCTCCGGCTGCAATTTTGTGTAGCAAAGATCTGCAGCGTGGATCTTTCTCCGCTAGCGTACCCAATATGGGGGTCGCTACCATGGTGGTTTCCAGTAGTGGCTCTGGTAAAGCTACTCGTCCGCATTCTTGCGCCAGTAGAATAAAATCCAATAGCTTCATGCCCAGACCTTGGTAGGCTTTGGGCACCAGCATTGCAGTTAGACCCAATTCCACGAGTCCTTGCCACAACTTTGCGCTACTCCCGGTGTGCGATGCCCAGGATTGACGGATATATTCTGTGGTGACTTTTGCGGTTAAAAAACGTTTAACGCTGTCGTGGTATAACTGCTGGTCTTTAGTAAAGGTAAAATCCATGATGTCCCCGGTTATTTGCGCGGCATACCCAGCAGGCGTTCAGCAATAATATTGCGTTGGATTTCATTGGCGCCAGCGTAAATGGGGCCGGATTGGGCGAATAAAAAATCATCCAGCCAATTACCCACATTTTCTGCTGCCGGTGCATGGGGCAACAATTCAGCCCGTGAAGCCAGAATACTCATGGCGGTTTCATGCATGCGTTGATCCAGTTCGGACCAAAAAATTTTATTTAATGACGACTCCGATCCAATCTTGCCGCCCTTGATTAAACGCGAGGCCGTTTGATAGGTTGACAAGGCATAGGCTTCGGCATCCATAAAGGATTTCACTACTGCATCCTCAATGCTTAAATCGAGAATATCGTTGCGGTGGCTGTGGTAAAGTTCTACCAATTGTTTTGCTGTTTCCTGAAAGCGGGCTGGGCTGCGCAGCATTAGGCCGCGCTCAAAACCGGCGGTGGCCATGGCCACCTGCCAGCCTTGACCCTCTTCGCCCAAGCGATTTTCCACCGGCACTTGCACATCATCGAAAAAGATTTCGGCAAAACCTGTCAGGCCATTTAATTGGCGGATCGGACGCACGGTGACACCAGATGCGTTCAGCGGCACCAAGATAAACGATAAACCATGATGGCGCAGTGAGTCGGGATCTGTACGAAAAATGCAAAATACCCAATCAGCAAACGCTGCACGGGTAGACCAGGTTTTCTGACCGTTAATTACATACGTATCGCCAGTGCGCGTCGCCTTGCAACGAATCGCTGCCATATCGCTGCCGGCACCCGGTTCAGACCAGCCTTGAGCCCAAATCTCTTCACCTTTGGCCATGGGGGTGAGATAGCGGGTTTTTTGGGCACTGGTGCCATATTCCATCAGCGTTGGTCCGAGTAGGAAAATACCGTTTTGGTTAACCCGCAACGGCGCCCGGGCGCGGTAGTATTCCTCTTCAAATATCAACCACTCGATGAGATTGCAGCCGCGGCCACCGTATTTTTGCGGCCAGGTTACCATGGCAAAATTGCCCTCAGCCAGGGTTTTCTCCCATCGACGATGTTGTTTAAACCCTGTGTCAGTATCAAAAGACTGCAGTGGTTCAGCAGGCATATGGTCGGCGAGCCAACGGCGCACTTCTTGGCGAAATTTTTTTTGTTCAGCTGTATATTCCAGATCCATAACCGCTTTCTCTAAAGAGGAGATAAATTCCCAGGAGCCCGCCTAAGTTTTTTGTAACAGGCTCCTAGAATTTAGCGTTGCGTTTTTCGACAAAGGCGTCGCGTGCTTCTTGAGAGTCGCTTTCTGTGTAAGCCTGTAATGTGAAACCTTGTTCCCAGCGGTATTTATCTTCTAAATTACCGTCTTCGATGCCGGTTAGCGCTTCTTTGGCTAATTGGATCATCGGTGAGCTTTTTTCTGCAATTTTGCTTGCGATAGCAAGTGCGGTATCACGCAATTCTGACTGCGTTACCACGCGTTCAATAGCCCCCAGGCGATAGGCTTCTTCGGCATTTATAAAGTCGCCGGTGTAATACAGATAACGCACCTTTTGCAGTGGGAACATGCGTTGTAAATGTGCTCCACCACCCATGGCACCACGATCCACTTCAGGCACACCGAAGCGCGTGCATTCAGAGGCGACGATAATGTCAGCGGCACCGGAGATGCCGATGCCGCCACCCAAAACAAATCCATGTAGTGCAACAATGACTGGCTTGGGATTGCGGTGGATCTCTTTAAACGTATCGTAGTTAGCCTGGTTGACCGCAGTAATTTTGCTGCTGTCTGCGGCCAATTCCTTAATATCCACACCAGCACAAAAGCCTTTACCTTCGGCACGAATTACAATCACCCGCACTTGTTTATTCAGCCCCAGCTCATGTAGCTGCCAGGCAATTGCCGCCCACTCTTCGCTATTAAAAGCATTGACAGGAGGTTTTTTGAATACTACCTCAGCAATGCCGTGCTCGATGGTTGTTTCGAAAGCCATTAGTTTGTTAAACCTCTCACCATTAACACAGCTCCCAAAGTTTAAAAAACACTTAAAAACTGCTTTATTTTTGTATCTGTGATAATTTTGCTAAGGCCATATTTGCTTCTGCAACAATGGATTCGATCAGCATCGCCGCGGATGGCAGGTCGTCGATAGCTCCGGCAATTTGGCCGCTGGGACAAATACCATTATCTGGATGACCCTTGACCATGGCTTCCTGAATCATCATCGGGGCATTGGCGGCCATTAGAGTTTGCCTCAGGCTGAGACCGTTTGAGCGTTTCATTTTCCAAGCTGAACGCAACATACTGAGCAGGGAGGCATTCGTCAATTTGGCAAATGCCAGGCCGTGTTTGATGGCTGTCAGCAAACTACCGAGGGCAGATGCATTGTGCAGTTGTTGTAAAAATCCATTGTTAATCATCCGCTGGGGTATACCGTCGAGCTTTTTACTGACAATAATTTGCTCAGTACCAACACGGATATAGTGCGCTTTGGTTACCTCGGGCACCGGGCTTTCCCGTGTCATTAAAAAACGGGTGCCCATGGCAATTCCCGCGGCCCCGTAGGCCAGTGCGGCGACCAGCCCACGGCCGTCTTTAAAACCCCCGGCGGCAACCACCGGCACATCGAGCTCTGCGACAACTTGCGGCAGTAAAATAGTACTGGCGACCGATCCGGTATGGCCACCACCTTCGCTACCTTGTACCACCACCCCATCAGCGCCCATGTCAACCGCTTTTACGGCGTGTTTGAGTGCTCCGACCGTGGGTATGCAAATAATGCCCGCAGCTTTTAATTTGCTGATGATGGCTTTATCTGGTGAGCGACTATAGCTGACGGCCTTAATATGTTCGGCAATACATATATCGACAATTTTCATGGCCTCTGGAGTATACATATGAAAATTCACACCAAAGGGCTGATGTGTTTTGGCCTTGATCTGTTGAATGCCGGCAGCCACTTCTGGCGCTGTCATCACCGCTCCGGCCAGAAAACCAAAACCACCAGCATTACAGGTAGACGCTACTAGGTTGGCATCCGCAACCCAGCCCATAGCAGTTTGGATAATGGGATAGCGGCAGCCCAATAATTTTGTTAATGGCGTCTTTAGTTCTGGCGACATGATGGGCTGTTGGCTGCCCGTGTGGCGCAACACTTAAGCTTCTTCCTTATTTTTTTGTGCCATGGATTTAATCGTCTCCCCACCCAGCTTATTGCCGGATTCGAGTTCGTTATGGCTGTGAGCAAAATGGTGCCAGGCGTAGGCCGCTTCCATACCGCTGCGCTTGCCCTGCAAGTCTTCGACGTTGTTAATTGCCTGTTTGGTCAAGGCTAAGCCCAAGCGCGGCATCTCGGCAATTTTATTGGCGAGTTTGAGGGTTTCGGCATTTAAGTTATCGCGCGTAAACACGCGATTGACCATTCCCAGCTGATAGGCGCGCTCGGCATTCATTCGCTCACCGGTAAACAAAAATTCTTTGGCGATACGGGGAGGCAGCTCAAAAGGATGTGCAAAATATTCCACCCCAGGAATACCCATTCGAACTACCGGATCGGAGAAAAAGGCATCGTTGGCAGCGATAATTAAATCGCAAATCCAGGCCAGCATCAGGCCACCTGCAATGCAGGCGCCATGGACCATAGCGATGGTGGGTTTGGGTAAATCCCGCCAGCGCCGACACATGCCTAGATAGGCCTCCGCTTCACGAACGTAGAGAAATTCGCCACCACTTTTATTGGCGTGGTCATACCAAAGTGTTTTACGTTCTTGACTGTCATTGATGTCACGGTCGGGGGTGCCGATGTCATGGCCGGCAGAAAAATGTTTACCCGCACCTTTGAGGATAATGACTTTAATCGCATCGTCATCAGCGGAACGTTTGAAGGCGGCGTCCAGCTGGTAGGTCATGTGCCCGTTCTGGGCGTTGTGATAACGGGGACGATTCATAGTGATGATGGCGATTTGCCCAGAGGTTTGATATAGGACGCTATCTTTTTCTTTTGTTGACGCTTTGGTTGTCTTGTTCATGTCACCACCGTCGAATTTAGCTTGGGTACTGTGCTATCCGATGCCCAGCGGTTTCCTCTGGGATTATATTTTAATGCCTTACTGCGCCAGTTTTCAGGGTCCAGTTGATTGATTATTGTCAATTGCTCTACAGTTGGCGCTCTTGTGATCGGCACTTGGTCTGGCACATAAACATCAAACCCGGTGTTATCCAACACTTGTTCAATGGCAACGCCTGAGTGCAAGCTGACTAGCCGCAAGCTGTGATTGGGGCCGCGCCAATCCATCACACAAAGATCGGTAATGACCTCGCGGATATCTATGTCATTAAAACTGTACCCTTTGGGTAGACGGGCTGGGTTGTAGCCGATGGACGCGACCATATCGCACTCTCCATCAACAAAAACTTGTTTGCTGTGGGATGGCACAAAAAACGAATTAGGGTGGCAAATGGAGTTGCCGGGGAAACCGCGTACACCCAGTAGTTGTACCTTGGGCGTGTGGTAATTGTCCCCCAAGGCAGAAATATTGGTCTGACCATATTGATCGATTTGGCTCGGCTGTACCATGGCGTGGCGTTTACCACTCCAGACTGTATCGAAGATGCGGGAAAAACCCATCCAGGTTTCCTGAGGCTGACCTTTATGGGAGCTGCGGCCACTGATTGGGTTGGGTTCGGCGAGCAAAAATGCTTCAGAGTCTGTTATCATCAATGCTTGATTAAACGTCTTCATCGCCAAGCTGGCTGCCAATCTTGGCAGTATACCGATACCGCTGGCCAACACTTCACCATCGTGGCGAAAAGCTTCAGCAGCGGTGGCAATCATCAGCTCTGCTAGGCTGTAGTCTGTATTGTTGCTATCGCGGGATACCATTGTGCTCATCACGAAATTCCTAAGCGCTGTTACTGATTTGCAAACCTCAATAAACTGGTAATGGCAGTTTGAGAATAGCCTCCAGACCGCCTACCGCCTGCTGGTATTCCTGCTCAGTTTTAGTAGCAATATATTTTTCAAAGTAAGCGCTAAACCCTCCTTCTTTAACTGAAGCGTTATATATTTTCAGATGGGATACATCAAAACCGTAACCCGGCGCGCACGAAGTTGGATGCGCGCCGCCGGCAATAGGCACCACCGAAGATGTTTGTGCGCGTTCCCAAAAAACCGAGCGGGCTTCGTCGTTTTGAGAAAAAAAAGCGCTGCCGACTAATTCATCACAACTGACAATGGTGGTATCGGCAGCGCGGGCAAACCAATCGTCCATATAAATATCCGGGCTTTTAATCTGGCACACGCCCCGCGCATCTGCACGGTCGACATGTAGTATCGAGACATCCAGTTTCAAAGCGGGCATCGCTACCCAGGCTTTATCATCGTAGGGGCTATCGATCACTTTAATGGTTGGGTTATATTTGATTACATCAGTGCCCAAACCGAGACTGGTGGGGATATAGGGAATCTTCCAGGCTGCGGCCCGCAGTCCCAATAACATCATGCCCTCGTCAATTTCCATTACGTCAAGCGTGCCATTTTGACGCGCCTGACGAAAATAGGGTTCGAGAGGAATGAAATCGAGTGACACAAAGGCAAAGATCAGTTTTTTTACTTTACCGGCGGCACACAACATACCCACATCGGCACCGCCGTAAGCGACGATCGTCAAATCCTTACACTGGGATCGCAATAATTCACGCACCAGCGCCATGGGTTTACGGCGCGGCCCCCAGCCGCCTATGCCCAGGGTCATGCCATCTTCAATACGGGCGACGGCATTCTTTGCAGATAGCACTTTGCTCATGTAAAACTCTTCTTGTTTTAAAATATCAATCGCTTTAAAAGTGCGCGCACAAATCATGAATATTGAAAGATTAAATATTATCTGGCGTGTAGATTCTGGTCTCATCGTTCAACAGGACTATGACAGCTTTAGGGCCTTCCCATACCTTGTATAGCAGCATTGCGCCTGCCACTTGTTATTCGGGTAAGGCAATTTCTATATGACAAAAATGTAAAGTGTATATATGTCCCAATTGGCGATAGCAAAAAGTCACAGCAATCTTGTTAGTATTCCACAGTTGCTTAATGCCGCTGAGGCGTGTTATGGCAAACAGACTTTTTTAAAAGAAGGTGAGGTGACACTCAGTTTTTGTGACTTTGCTGGTCGGGCAAAACAGGTTGCAGCGGCTTTAATAGGCAGAGGGATACAACCCGGTGATCATATTGCAGTGTGGGCGCCCAATTGTATTGAGTGGGTCATAGCGGCATTGGGTGTTCAGTGTTCTGGCGCTGTTTTAGTGACGTTGAACACCCGTTATAAAGGCAACGAAGCAGGGTATATTCTGCGTTTGGTTGGTGCCAAACTACTCTTCGTTATGGAGCACTTTCTCAACTGTGATTATCCCGCCCTGCTAGTCGACGAGTCGCTGCCAGATCTGCAAGAAATTGTAGTGTTTCGGCAAACAAAGAGCGTTCATACCCTTTGGGAAGACTTTTTGGCTGCGGCTGTTGATATACCGGCTCAGGTTGTAGGAACGCGTATGGCCGCAGTGGGTGGTGAGGATATTTCAGATATTTTATTTACCTCTGGCACCACCGGCCGCCCCAAGGGGGTGATGACTTGCCACGCTCAAAATATACGCATTTTTACTGAGTGGGGCGATATTGTTGGTATTCGCGAAGGTGACCGTTACTTGGCCGTTAACCCTTTTTTTCATTGTTTTGGGTACAAGGCTGGGATTTTGGTTAGCTTGATTCGAGGGGCAACTTTGCTGCCCCAGGCGGTGTTTGACAGTAGCGAAACCCTAAAACGGATTGCCGCCGAAAAAATTACAGTATTACCCGGTCCACCGACTATTTTTCTATCTCTGCTGGCGCATCCAGAGCTGGAAAAGTACGATATTTCAAGCCTTAAATCTACAGCTACAGGAGCCGCCGCCATCCCGGTGACCATGATTCTGCAAATGAAACAGCGGTTGGGATTCGAGCGGGTGATTACTGCCTACGGCCTGACCGAAAGTTGCGGCATAGTGAGTATGTGCCGCGCCAATGATAGTGCTGAAATCATTGCTAACACCTCTGGCCGTGCGCTTGCAGATATCGAACTACGCTGTGTTGACGGCAATAATCAGGAACTAGCGCGCGGCGAGCCCGGCGAGATTGTGTTGCGCGGTTACAATGTTATGAAAGGATATATTGACAACGAAGCGGCCACTGGCGAAGCGATTGATAGCGAAGGCTGGTTACACACCGGCGATATCGGTGTAATGGACGATCAAGGCAATCTGCGCATTACCGATAGATTAAAGGATATGTTTATCACCGGTGGCTTTAATTGTTACCCGGCGGAAATCGAAAATAATTTATCCAGGCATCCAGCTATCGCCATGAATGCCATTATTGGTATTGCCGATAAACGCTTAGGCGAAGTTGCTATGGCTTTTGTTGTGCTTAAAGAGGGGGCCAAACTCAATCAAACCGAGTTGATTGGTTGGTGCCGGGAACAAATGGCGAATTATAAAGTACCCCGATATGTTCGTTTTGTCGATGTATTACCACTAAATGCATCAGGTAAAGTCATGAAATACGAATTAAGAAACATGATCACTTTCGAAAAACTTTTGGAGACAATATAATGAATATACACAGTCTTGGCTATATCGGTGTCAACTGTGTTGAGCCTGATCGCTGGCGTGATTATGGCACTGGGGTGCTCGGTATGATGGATGTATCTGCCGATCTCGGTCCTGCTGGAAGGAGCGTATATCTAAAAATGGATGATCGCCCATTTCGCATTATTGTTGAAAAATCCAACCAGGATACTTTCGCCTTTAGTGGCTGGGAGCTAGCTGGGCCCGATGACTTTGCCGACGCGTTAAAAACCCTAGAACAGCATCAGATCAATTTCGAATACGCCGATGCCAAGCAGCTTCCTTCTCGGCAAGTACAGGAATTGGCCAGATTCTCCGATCCTGAAGGCAACTGCCATGAAATTTATTGGGGCCCAATCTCCGATTTTGCTCCCTTTGTTTCTCCCGTGGGTATCCCACATTTTGTAACCGGAGATCAAGGCCTGGGCCATGTTGTACTGCCTGCTCCAAGCTTTGATAAAACCCTCGCCTTTTACCAGGAAGTGATGGGTTTTGAATTGTCTGATTTAATGAAAGTACGCTTTACTCCAGATCCAGCGGAAGCAGAAAAGCGCCTTTATTTTTTACATTGTAACGAGCGGCATCATAGCCTAGCGTTATTTGAAGTGCCCAGTCCCAGCGGCTGTGTGCATCTGATGGTGGAGGTCAATAGCGTTGACGAGGTGGGCCGTGCCATGGATCGTATGCGGGCGGAGAAGGTTAAGTTGACCGGCACCCTGGGTCGCCATGCCAACGATCACATGGTCAGCTTTTATATGGCGACCCCTTCCGGTTTTATGCTTGAGTATGGTGCTGAAGGCCGTACCGTTACGGATTGGAAGAAGTATTCTCCTTTTCAAAGCACCGTAAACAGTTTTTGGGGGCACGATTTCAGTGTCGGCCAAAGCTAAAAAAGAACAAATGTTACAGTGTTGAGAAAGCGATCACACCTAAGCCATATGCAGTAAGCATTCTTTATCGGCCTTTGCGACTATAGACAGTAATGATTAAGGGCACCCACATTATTCTGGGTTTATAAAGTTCATGGTTGCCATTTATTCTATTGGCAAAATTATTTATAAGCATAGCGTGTTTATTCGGTTGCCAATTAACTTGGCATCCATGTGCAAGCTTAATCAATGGTCTATTGCTAAACAGTTGATCTCTATATAGATAGTAGAGTATGCAAAAATTAAGCACCGCAATGGGTTCGGTGAAGTGCCGTTACTTTTATTTATTTTGTGCTTTTCAAAGCTATTAAGCAGGATACAATGGGTAATACACTATGGCAGTTGAAGAAATCTCAAAGTCACAAGAGATAACCCGTGAAACCCTGGTACAACGTGCCCGCGCTATGATTCCCTTTCTGCAAGAGCACGCTGAAAAAGCCCAAACCGAACGCAGAATTCCCACAGAAACTATTGTCAAACTAAAGCGAGCTGGATTTTTCCGCGTACTGCAACCTCGCCGATGGGGCGGGTATGCGATGAACCCTCAGATATTTTTTGAGATTCAGCTGATTCTGGCTGAGGGTTGTATGTCAACCGCTTGGGTCTACGGTGTGATCTCTGTACATAACTGGCAGATTGCATTATTTGATTTACAGGCTCAGAAAGATATTTGGGAAAAAGATACCGAGCTATTAATTGCTTCATCTTATATGCCAGTGGGTAAAGTAGAAGTTATCGAAGGGGGTTTCAAATTTAGTGGCCGCTGGTCATTTTCCAGTGGCTGTGAGCATTGCAATTGGATTTTACTCGGTGGCTTGGTGCCGCAGACCAAAGCTTCCCCGGAAATCGAGTACCGCACTTTTCTTGTGCCAAAAAGCGATTATAAAATTATTGACACTTGGCATACCTTTGGTCTGCAGGGCACCGGCAGCCATGATGTCGTGGTAGAAGATACTTTTGTTCCTGCCTATCGTACGCATCGATCAATAGATGGTTTCCAGGGTACCAATCCAGGCATTGATTCCAAGGCTATACCGCTATATAAACTTCCCTTTGGCCAGTTATTTCCACGTTCGGTATCCACTGCCGCTATTGGTGCTACTCAGGGCGCAATTAATGCGTATCTGAAAATAGTATCCAAACGGGTGAGTTCTAACGATGGTACTAAAACCATGGAAGACCCTCAAGCTCAGATGGCGGTAGCCCGCGCCCAATCTCTGGTCGATCAATTAAAAAAGCAGCTGTTTAGCAATTTCGATCGGTTGATGAGTGATGCCCGTCAGGGCCGTACAACAGACCTCAAAACACGGGTTCAATACCGCTATGAATCGGCCGCTGTACCGGAGGTTTGTTTAACAGAAGTGTTGGAGCTGCAAAAAATGTGTGGGGGTCGCGCTGTTTTTTCCAGTAGCCCAATCCAGCGTTTTGTGCTCGATATTCTCGCCGCTCGCGGCCATGTTGCCAACAACCCCTACCAATTTGGGCAGAACTTTGGTGGTGTTCAATTGGGCCTCGAAAGTAACGATATTTTTCTATAAAAAAGAGATAAAAGCATGCATAAACAACAGCGGGTAGTTTTAGTTACCGGCGCCAGCCGCGGTGCTGGCAAAGGTATCGCCCTCGCTTTCGGTAGCCTTGGTGATATTGTTTATGTGACTGGACGTAGCGAAAAAGAAGGGGACGCAAGGCTGCCGGGAACTATTCATGCTACCGCGGAAGCAATTAGTCAACGCGGTGGTGTCGGTATTGCCGTTGCTTGTGACCACGGTAATGATCAAGAGGTTGCCAAGCTATTTGCACAAATTAAAGCGGAGCAGGGTCGACTGGATATTTTAGTTAATAATGCTGCACAGATTCATGATGACCTAGTTAAGCCCGGTGGTTTCTGGACCAAATCGATCAACCTGGTGGGCTTGATTGAGGTTGGTTTACGCTCCAGCTATATTGCCAGTTACCACGCAGCCAAAATGATGACCGAGAAAAAAAATGGCTTACTGGTTAACACAGGCTCCTTTGGCGCTCGCTGTTATATGCATGGCCCCGCCTACGGCGCTCAGAAGGTCGGTCATGACAAGATGGCTTGGGATATGGCCCATGATCTGCGTCCCTTTAACGTTGCTAGCGTTTCAATTTGGATGGGCATGTTGAAAACGGAACGAACCGCAAGGGTGATGCAAGCGGAACCGGAAAAATATGCCGGTTTTTTTGACATCGCCGAATCTCCCGAGTTTACCGGACGGGTAATCGATGCATTGTATCAACATTCGACACTGATGGAAAAATCAGGCAACACGTTTATTGGCGCTGAGCTAGCCGTTGAACTTGGCGT
>JAHZJJ010000017.1 GCA_022600975.1 Gammaproteobacteria bacterium | reverse complement strand
GCCTGTTATCCCCATGTACAATATGGAGGCACTGAGTAAGCCGAGGAGTGCGGCTAGGTTTAACGCACCGAAATGCCCTGTGTGCAAGGGGTACAAATGATTCAATCCGGTTTGGGTTTTACTTACTTGGTGCTCGTCTATCACCGCAACTGTTCTCAGTGTTAGCGGGTCGAGCCATACTTGGCTTTTTCCCGTTGGGTGCCAGGCGCCGGGCTGGCGCAGGCGCACAGAAATGGGTTCGCTTTTTCTGCGTGGTAGCACAATAAAATTGGGTTCGGCACCAGGCACTTCTTGAGATGCATTTTGTACAGCTTGATCTATCTCGGTGCGGGAATATAAACGCAGAGGTTGCGGTGGCAATACGGGTTTTTCAATTGGCGGCGTTTCTTTGGTTACATAATGGGCCAGGTCGCCAACAAAGTGGTGAAAACTGAGCAGCGTGCCGGTTAGCACCACCGGAAATAGCACCAACACCATTAACGCACCCAAAACTCGGTGGCTGGTAAAGGCAAACAGCCAGCCGGAGCGCGCAGACAGAGAAAGCCCTTGACGTAAACGTTTGGGCCACCAGGCAACGAGGCCCGCAATCAACATAGCAATGGCCATTAAGCCGCTCAGGCCATAAATACCTTCCAGCCATTCGCCACCCAAGACGCCGGTATGTAAAATTAGGAAAATATTTTTGGGGATGGTGAAGGCTCCCCGCTCGCCGGTAATTTCACCGGTTAGGCCATCCACATAAACCCGCGTGCCGGTGACGCCATCTAGTATTATTTCATAGACGCCCAGCCCGTGGCTGGGCCGCTGGATAAAGATAACGCGATTATCTGGATAGGCTTGTTGCACTCTTTCGTAGACTTGGCCAAAGGCAACCTTTGTATTTGGCTGCCCGGGCTTTAACAGTTGCGGGTGAATAGCCCCATCTATGTTCGCTTCTAGCGCCAGCAAGCCACCAGTCACGCCCTGTAATAAAAACAGCCAACCAAAGGATAGCGCCAACCATTTGTGCCAACGCTTCCAGTTTTTGCGCTTCATTTAAAAGGCTACCTTGTAAGTGGCCCCCAGGGTACGCCCCTGTGCGGCAATACCAGAGAAGCTGCCGTAGTTGGATTCAGCCCACTGGCTGTACACTGTTTGGTATTGGCGATTAAACATATTTTTTACCACAAAACTGACTTCACCTAGCGGCAGTGGCAGACGCACCGATAAGTCAAATAAGGTATAGCTTTTAATTGTTGCCTCGCGGGGGTCATCTTTAAAAGCCCGGTCATCATCAGCAACCCGCAATCCCTGCAAACTCCAATCTCCCCATTGGCTATAGAAGTTCATATAGGCGATAAACTTCTGCGGTGAAACCTCTGTAGCGGATAATGCGAGCGCTGTGCCATCAGCCTGTTGGGTATCACCGCGGGCATAGGCGTAACTGGCGCCTGCTTCCCACTGTTCATTAAAGTAGTAAGACGTGCTTGCCTCAAAACCATTAATGTCCTTTTGCTGATCTAGCAGGTCGACGGTAAAGTTGCGGTTGAATACTACAGTTTTGTCGGAGCGGCTGGCAAATACTGCTGCCTCTGCATTAAAACCTTCTTTACGCATACGCCAACCCAGCTCAATGCTTTTGACCTTGAGCGCCTCCAGCTCGGTGTCCGACACAACGGTTGATTCAAGCCCTTCGCTCACTTCAAGGAGCACGCTGTTGGGGGATAAAGCATCGCGCAGTACGCGGGCATAGTCGGGCAGTTCAAAACCCTCTGTATAGTTGGTAAACAGGGTATGGCTATCGGTGAGCTGGTAGCTCACCCCAATATTGGGCAGCAGGGCTTGATCGCGGATGGTGCCTGGCTTCAGAGCCGTTGGTGCCGATCCGCCATTGATTAAACCCGCGGCTTGTAACTGATCAATCTGTGAGCCATATTGCCGAGCGAATATGGTTTCGAGCGGTGGTATAAAAGCATTGGTTTCTGCTTTAATGTCATCAAAGCGCAAGCCTGCGCGCAATGTCCAGCGATCTGTGGGCTGCCATTTGGTGTGGGCAAAAACGGCTCGGGTTGTTGTCACCACGTTTGGGCCATAATCATAGTTTTCGCCGAGTGGTTGGTAGATTAAGCCACCGGAGGCGATATAGGTATTGAGATCGTATCCTATAGCGCGCTGCTCACCTTTATCGCGATTGATATCTACTCCCCAGGTTATGTCAAACGTTTCACTGATGGCAGTATTGAGAGTGATTTTTGCCCCTGCGGCTTCAGCTTTTGAAGTCGACTGATTGACATATTGAATAGGAATTTTATCGCCGATCAATTCCTTCAGTGCCTTTTGGGTGGCCAGAGATGAACTCCCAGGGAAAGGAAAAAAGCGATACTCCCGTTGGCGATAGTAGAGCTGAGTATCCAAGCTGCTTGAAAAAAAGTTTGCATTTTGATAACTGAGTACCGCACTAACACGTTTAGATTCTGGTTGTTCATCCAGCTTTAGGCCTTTTACCGCTACTCCCTCTACAGAGGCATCAGATAGTACCGCGGGAATGCCGGGGCCACCGAGATTGGGGCCAAACTCAGTATCCTGTTCATCCTGATAGTAATCCAGAGTCAAACCAATTCGGCTGTGTCCATTTAGCTGCATTCCCAAATTGCTGAATAACCCATAACTTTTAGCATCTGAACGCGATGTCTGTGCCGGTTCCGGCGCAATGCGGTTGCCATTCCCATCAAACCACGACGCGCGATCTTCAGCAGAAACAGTCAGCAGATAATCAAACGCGCCCACTTCTGCTGATGCAGACAAGGCCAATTTTTTTGTGGTTAACGCTTCGTTGCTGAGCAGTCCACCAACGCTGAGTTGGGTTGACAGCTCGCCACTGCCCCGGCGGGTAATAATATTGACTATGCCTCCGGCCCCACCTGCACCATAAACCGCTGAAGCATTGGATACCACCTCGATACGCTCAATCACATCGACGGAGATAGTGTTTAAAAAGCGGGAGATATTACGGTTGTCTCGCTGGGCTACGCCGTCGATTAAAAATAGTATTTTTCGCCCGCGAATATTTTGCGAAAATTCTGTAGCCACTTGGGTTTCAACCCCGGCGCTGGGAACCAGTTTTCCCAGCACGTTAGCGAGATTATCACCGGGGTTCAGTTGACGCAGCAGTGCTTCTTTGTCGATCACTTGCACAGTCATAGGCAGAGAGGCTAGTGATTCTGCGCTGCGCGTTGCTGTTACTACAACATTTTCTGGTTGAGTAGCTGCTGTCTCGCCCGTGGTTTCTGTGTTTTGTGCAAAGGTGATTGAGGCTGCACTTAACATACCCAGACCACAAAAGTGCAATACTTTTTTTCTCATTAGTTTTCCATAGATACAAAACAATTCATTTATAGATTAAAAGTTTTGGCTAGTAATTGTTGCCTCTGGCCCCCCAGCAAAATGGCAACTGCAAACCCTAAAACCAGGGTCAAAACAAAAACCATTTTCACCCCGCTGAGTATTAAGCTGCCTGCAATTAACGGCCCTATGCTATTACCCAGGGTGTGAGAAACACCGAAATAACCAGCCGTAGCCCCACGGTTGCGTGAGAGCTGTTGGCTCGCGTGCAGATAGGCCGGCACCAATGTGGCCACAGCCAACCCCAGTAACACACAACAAAGCGCCCACCAGAGCAGACCCTCAGTCAACAGCAAAGTCGCGCAAGCGATCATTACTGCGATTAATGCCAGTGGTACTGCCTGTGGCCATAGATTGCTAAAGTGCCGCAATACCTTTAGTTGTAAAGTTGCAGATAGCACTGCGACGGTGACCAATATGCTTCCCAGCCAGCGGCTGGCTGTTAACCCATCTCCATCGAACCAATTGCGCAATGCAAACCCCAGAGCATACTGAACGCTACTGATTAAAGTGGTGAGCAGTAGCGCCGCAAGCAGAAGTACAAGCAATGGTTTTTGGATGCCGATGGTTGTTGTATTGCGCGTTGTTGCCTTTTGCCGACAGGCTTGCGGTAGGCGCAGTACCAACAACAGGCCCGGCAAGGCAATTAAAGCCAAGCCTGCCAATGGTGCAGCCGGTGACAGCCATAGCAACATCAACGCAAAAATTGGCCCAAATCCTCGCCCTAAATTGATACCAGCACTGACGAAGGTGGTGGTAACTTTGCGTTGTGGTTCTTTGTGCTCAATCCTCCAAGTCTGTAATACCGGGTAAATTCCTGAACAAGTCAATCCATAAAGCACTCTTGCAGCCAGCAACTGCTGATACAGCCATTGGCTATCAGTATTTTGTTGAAAAAGTGCCCACCCCATCCAGCCATGGCTGGCCATATAACCAGCCAAGCCGATCAGTAACACAGAGCGAGAGTGCCAACGGTCGCTTAACCAACCCCAAAATGGATTGCCGATCAAAAAACAGCCGCTTCCGATTGCCACCACCATAGCTAACTGTGAGACGTTTAATTCTGTGCCTTCGATCAGCATGGGCAAGCTGGTTAACATTACGCCCTGTGACAGTCCCAAGTAGCTGGCAACAATCATCAACTTTGTGTTCACTGCAAAATCCTTTGCGTAAAGGAAGAGTATCTAGTCTAACTTTTTAAAAAGTTATTGCAAATAGTAGTAGTTATCATTTAGCTTTATAGGAGGAAAAATTGGATGGAGTTGAAAGATTATGCATCGCAGCGATCCCGTTTCATGGAGCTTTCGTTTAGCGGCAGGCAGTTTGGGCAATGCGCTACTTAAAGAAAGACAGGACTGGCATTGGCTCAGCGAGCATGATCCTTTGCGCCACAATCAACAAGAAATGGGTGAGTTTGTTATTGCTCTGCCTGTTGGAAGTGGGGAATATTTATTAATCCCCGTTGAAAAACCTTCGCAGGTCTACGTCTTTCGGTTCAGCTATAACTGGTGGCGGGCCTCGAAGCAAAAATTGACCGCAATCACCCTTGCCCAGGCTGTCGATGCCCTTTGTGAGTTAGAGTGCAAACAGGGCGGTGATACGCGAGTGTTAGCTGCATTTAAACAGCGTGTCGATCACAGCTTGCACAATCTACAGCAAACTTTATATTTGCGAAGCAAGGATATTGAGCACCTCTACAGCGATTGCGTTCGTTTTATCGATAGTGAACAGGCGCTCCTTGGTGGCCACCCATCGCATCCTTGTCCACGCAGCAAGGAGGGTTTTGATCCTGTTGATAGGCTGCGTTACTCCCCGGAAAATTGCGCTACTTTTCAACTCCATTGGTTGGCAGTAAAGCCCTGTGCAATTATCAGCAATAGCGTGGGAAAATCACTAAAGTCGCGCATACAAGAATTAATAGCTAGTGACGCCAAACTGCAAATCCTAAACACACAGATAGGCGCAGAATACCTGCTTTGGCCAATGCACCCTTGGCAGTATCAATACCTCTTACGAGCGGGCGCGCTATCAGAATTGATTGCCGATGCAACCTTAATGGATTTGGGTCAGCAAGGTGCATCCTGGGCAGCTACATCCTCACTGCGCTGTGTTTACAAAGCCCAGGCGCCCTACATGCTCAAATATTCTATGAGTTTGCGCCTTACCAACTCGCTCCGGCATTTACTGCCCCATGAAGTAAAACGGGGCTTAGAGGTCGTCAGGGTATGGGACTCTCCTCTGGGGCAGCAATTACAACAGCGTTACCCCCATTTTTCAGTTATCCGAGAGCCTGCCTATCTGGCACTGCGCAACAACGAAGGCCAGATAATGGAAAGCACCATCACTGTATTGCGCGACAACCCATTTCAGCATCGCAATGGCGACAATGTGGTCATGCTGGGTGCGCTCTGCCAGGCTCATCCAGGTGGCGGTTACACCCTGTTGAGCCAATTGATTAAGCGGTACGCGGAACAAACACAAGCCAGCAATGCGGATGCGGCTGTGCATTGGTTTGAACAATACTTACACATTGCCATAGAACCTATGCTTATTGCCCAGGCCGATTATGGCCTGCTCTTTGGCGCTCACCAGCAAAACACGCTGCTCCGCCTTCACAATAATCTTCCTTGTGCTTTTTATTATCGCGATTGCCAGGGCACCGGCTACTCCCCTCTCGGAGTGGATTTAATGCATCAGTACCTTCCTTCTGAGAAAAATCCACAGAATCACCTCAGTGAAGTTATGGGTAATCAGCTGTTTGTTTATTATCTCATTGTAAATAACTTATTTGCCCTGATTGCCGCAATTTCTGCTGATGGATTATTGGATGAAGAGACGCTGTTGCATTGCACGCGAAAGTTTTTAATTCAGCTGCGCAACAGAAAACCTCGGGATTGCTCTTGTCTCGATTATTTACTAGAAAGCCCTCAGCTTTATTTTAAGGGAAATTTGATCTGTAGCTTACGGGGCATTAACGAAAATACAATGAGTGATCCATTGGAACTATATCGCCCTATGAATAATCCACTTGCATGTTTACACGGGTAATTATCTTGTGCTTAAAGATACTGAAAAATACAATACCTACTGGCAAGGAAAACCAATTAATTGCCATATTCAAAAGTGCCACTGGGGTACATCCATTATTATGGATGGTATAGAAATATTGCGCAGTAAAATAGATGAAAAAGGGCAATATAGCCTCTTTACAATTGAATACAGTCAGCTTGCTGACGCTGCCCTGGCGGCCTGGATTGAGAGCTGCTTTAGTCAGGATATGGAGCTTAAAAAGCTTAAATTAAAATGCAAAAATGCTAGTACATCAAGCTTGTTAAAAGCCGCTCATGCAACACAAAAAGAAAATTATACTGAGATAAGCCGAGAACGGTTTTATCAACTTCCCTGGCTGTGGAAGCTATCCGGAGAAAATTACCCGTTGACCCTTGGGCGTACAAATTCTCAGCGCCCAAGCCAATATGTCGCCAGCAAAGATATTGATATTGCCCACCCGCTCAGAGCCAGTAAGCCTAGCGGCTGGGTCTATCAACGCTATGATGCGGAATTTAAGCAACATATTGCGTTTCGGGTAGTTGAGCCAGATTCTGATCTTGAACAATTTCACCACTGGCAAAACGAACCTCACGTCGCCAACTTTTGGGAAATGGCCGAGGGTCATCAAACTTTACATCGCTATCTGATTCATCAGCAAAATGACCCTCACAGCCTGAGCTTAATCGGCCACCTCAATGGCGAGGCATTCGGTTACTTTGAGGTTTATTGGTGTCAAGAGGACCGGCTGGGGGCTTACTATGATACTAACCCTTATGATCGGGGTTGGCACGGCTTAACCGGTTGCCATCAATATCGCGGTAAATCTAACACGATCACCTGGATGAAAGCTTTGTGTCACTATTTGTTTTTAGATGATCCGCGCACCGAGCGTGTTATGGGCGAACCCCGTGCAGACAATACAGCGATACTGAAATACCAAAAATATGTGCCTTATCAGCATCGCGGAGAATTTGATTTCCCCCACAAGCGAGCGGCATTAATGCAGCTTAACCGCAGTGACTTTTTTAACCAAGTGAGATTATAAAAATGCCATTGCCTTCCGCTAAATATCGCCAGCACGCCAGCAGAGCGTTGCTGGAAAAAACGCTCTCTGAATTATTGTTTGAAGACGCACTGAGAGAAACCCAAAGTGATAATGGTTATTGCCTTCTGCTTTCATCGGGTATTCATTATCGTTTTAATGCCACGCCCTCAATCTGGGGTCAGCTATTGATTGTTAAGGGCAGTGTCAGCAGAAATGGGGCCAGTGCCTACTGTCCATTGCAGTTGTTAATTGATGCTCAGCAAGAATTAGGGGCTGATGACATCATCTTAGCCAATCTACTGGAGGAAATGAGTAATACCTTGATTGCCGACAGTTATTTGATCGCGAATCGTGATACTTTAAATGCTAAAACTTGGGCTGAATTAGAACCGGATTTATTGCAAAGCTACTTAGATGGCCACCCCAAAGCCATCGCCAACAAAGGGCGCATGCACTGGGGGGTGGGCGAACATCAACAATTTGCGCCAGAACACGGGCAAACCTTTCAACTGCATTGGTTGGCCACCCAATCTGATGTACTCAAAACCAACTTTAACCCCAATTGGAACTCTCTAAAGCTACTCAAGCAAACACTGAAAGACAATGACTTTTTCGAGGTTGCCAAAAAGTTAAAATGCACAGAAGCAGAGTTAGAAAATTGGCAGTTTATTCCTGTACATCCCTGGCAATGGGAGCATAAGATACAAACTTTATTTGCCGACTTATTGGCCGAAAAGCAACTCTTTCACCTAGGGAAATTGGGTGATTACTATCTTGCGCAGCCATCACTGCGCACCTTAGCGAACCGCGAGCGCCCCGGTAAACTTGATATTAAATTACCGGTTACGTTACTTAATACTTCTTGTTACCGCGGAATTCCTGAAAAATACATTGGTATCGGGGCAGAAGTATCCGATTGGTTGCATCAGCTCACCGAGCAAGACCCAATATTAAGTAATACCCTTGTGCTGCGCGAGCTGGCGGGGCTGCACTATCCCCATCCTTTATTTCAGCAAATTGCTCATCCCCCTTACCGCTACAATGAAATGCTCGGCGCAATCTGGCGAGAAAACGTACAAAGCAGGTTACCAAACAACCAACGAGGAATAATGCTCGGTGCACTTTGGCAGTGCGACAATCAAGGTAATCCGCTCATAAAATATTGGCTGCATAGCTCAGGCTTAACCTTAGAGCAATGGCTTACGGCATTATTTCAGCAGGTAGTTGTACCTCTTTACCACTTGTTGTGTTGCTACGGTGTAGGTTTGATTGCGCACGGGCAAAATATTACGGTAATTCTCCAGAGTGGCCGCCCTGTGGGGGTTGCGCTAAAGGATTTCCAAGGAGATATGCGCTTACTGGATAAAACACTTAGCCAACAGGCGGGCCTTGGGGAAAAAATTATGACCACACTTGAGCGGCTACCCGCTGACCACTTGATTCAAGATTTGCAAACGGGCCATTTTGTTACCGCATTGCGTTTCTTGTCGGCAGAATTGTGGCAAAGCCTAGATTATCCAGAAATTATGTTTTACCGAATATTAAGTGAAGTCATACGACAATACCAAGCCGACAACCAGAAACTACAAGCACGCTTCAGCATGTTTAACCTGTTTACTCCCAAAATCCCCAAGTTATGTATGAACCGCGCGCGCTTTAAAATTGGCTATGGAGATAATAGTGAACGCCCACAACTGATTCTGGGAGCAGAAATCCCCAACCCTCTGTACCTTTCCGAACAGAAAAAAACTGACAATACAGGAGCGGTAAACAGTAAAGGAATACACCATGCAGTATGATCTTGTTGGTATTGGTGCTGGCCCTTTTAGCTTGAGCCTAGCTGCATTGCTTGAACCAACCTCTCTACGCACACGCTTTTTAGAGCGGCAAAAATTCTATCAATGGCACCCCGGTATGCTGTTGCCAGGAGCCAAGTTGCAAAATAGTTTTTTGCGTGATCTTGTAACCGGTGTTGACCCAACAAACCGCCATTCTTTCCTTAATTTTCTGGTGAAAAAGGGCAGATTTTATCGTTTCTTACATGCTGACCAAACTTCAGTGTCACGGCAAGAGTTCAGTCAATACCTGAGCTGGGCAGCAGAGCGTATGGATCATGTGAGCCATAATAGCGATGTGCAATGGGTTGAGTTTCAGGCTGGTAAAGGCTTTGAAATCACTCTTGGCAATGGCGAGCAAGTAATTAGCCAGCACTTAAACCTTGGAACCGGAAAGCGCCCTTACACACCAAGCTGCGCAACCTCCTTTCTTGGTGAAAGATGCTTTCATGCCAGCGAGCTTGGATTGCGGAAACTCAATGTTAATCACCAACGGGTTGCCATTGTCGGTGGCGGCCAGACCGGTGCAGAGGTTTTTTTGCAACTACTAAGCAAAAATTATGGCATACCAACTAGTGTCCAGTGGCACAGCCGCCGGGCCAATCTGGAGCCTTTGGATGAAACCCCTTTTACTAATGACTATTTCTCTCCCAGCTATATGGACGCCTTTGTATCACTGCCCAGAAGCAAAAAGAAAACCTTGTTGGCAGATCAAAAACGTGCGTCTGATGGTATATCTCCCGCTACGCTCAGCGAACTTTATCAAACGCTGTATTCTCGCGAGGTAAATAATGATACGAGCTTAGCGGTGAGTTTAAGGCCGAATAGAGAAATAAAGTCAATGTCTATGAAAGGCGCAGAATATCTACTCACTATTTTTAATAGCTTAAGCCAACAGTGGGAATACGAACCCGCCGATATCGTCATTTTCTGTACTGGTTACCGTTATGGGCTACCCGATTGCTTAGCCCCTATTGCCGAACGGCTTCATTGCGATGCCCATTACGGTTTAGCTTTAAATTCCAAGTATCGCGTACAATGGGACGGCCCCGAAGAGCATGGTATTTATGCGGTCAATGCCGGCATCTTGAGCCACGGTATTGTCGATCCGCAAATGAGCCTCAATGCATGGCGCGCTGCTACTATCGTCAACGATATACTCAAACAAGATTTTTACTGTTTATCCCACCATAGTTACCTCAATTGGCTGACAACACCGGGTTCAAATACTTCATTGAGTAAAATAACGGCTGCTTAATAAAAATAAAATGCTTTTAGGAATAATTCGGGGCAAGCAGGTTAGGGGGATCGCAGGTAGTGCCGAGAAGGAGTCATTTCTGAGGTTTTGAGTAAAAAGTGAGCGAAATCTAAGGTGGACACACGATTTTGTAGGTTTTTAAAGCAGAAGTCAGCAGACGGCATAGTAGCCAAACGCCTATCGTAATGGGTACCTCCTGTGCGGATCCGCAGGCAGGGTGTTGTGGGGGCCGAGGGTTAAATACCCCTGGCTACCCGATTATGTACATTACTAAATTACGACGCTTGACTTCACTGTAATTAGCATTGTCCCAGCAAAGATCATAAACACCCCTGATAGAGCATATATATCAAATTTCTGTTGCCAAAATAAAACAGAAGCTATACAAACTAGCGCAATTCCGACACCCGACCAAACGGCATAAGCAAGCCCCACATTCATTGCTTTAAGGACAAACGCGAAGAAAAAACCCGCCAGAGAGTAGAAAAATATTGAGGCCATTCCCAGCCACCACTTTTCCCACCCATTAGAAGCTTTTAAAAGAAGTGTTGCAGAAACTTCGGTAACAATTGCCAGTGATAATAAAAGATAAACCATAACAATCAATTCTTCCCGTAATGTTTTTGTTTTTCAATAAGTAAATTATTCATATTCGTTAAACATCGATATTCGCTTTTGATCTTATCTTATTTTGTATGGTTAAACATTATTAATTTTCTGTTATTTGCACAAACGTGCATAGCGTTGGGCCTCCAGCGGAGGCTAGAATGGCCGGAGCATACTGCTTGCGCTTGTTAACTCTATAGGGCCTCGCGGGAAAAATTAACAATGCTCTCACCATATTTCTCGATGGCTTTTTCTTTTAGAGGATCTAAAAGTAGCTTGACTGAAGTGGGGTCATTTGAGGGCAAGCCCTCTGTAGGAAGATCATCGTCGAAAACCATGTTGTTATTAGACGTGAACTACTCGTGAATGGCAAGAACTTGACCGCGAGGTTTGGTCTTAAGAAAGCGGGCAACAAAACCGTGAGTTGATGAATAAAAACATCCCATGAGGCGTAAGCTGGAGGCGAGATGGCACAAGACATCGAAGCCCTGTGATCTAACGGCCACCGTAAATGATGCAGTTGCACAGGGGCAGTTCATGTTCTTACCTGGGGAGATCTGCTTAACAGGCGATTGGTAATCCACCAATAAAGCTCTGGTTTACAAGTACCTTGGCTCTGGGCTTTCTTCACGCCCAGAGAGCGAGCCGACGACAACCGATAGCGCTACCTGAGGCAACTTGGGCGGAGATTAATCAGGAATCAGCAGACGGCGTAGTAGCCAAATGTCTATCGTCATGGCTAGGAGCCTGTGCGGTTCAATTATCCATACCCGACCGGGCTTAGGTGTATTGGCGCAAAAGCAGTAACCAGTATTGAAGTAAGCTGGAGGTAATCGGCTCGCTTACTTTTAAATGCCTTTAGGAAACGTCCTGTGCGGATCTGCATGCAGGGTGTTGTGGGGCTGGGGGTTAAATACCCCTGGCTACCCGATTATGTACATTACTAAATTACGAGGTTTGGCTTCACTGTAATCTCTGCCTCGGTCAGGAGTTTAATACGTTTTTCGGTAGCCATGATCAATGCCTAAAGGCAACGATTTAACCAAAAGATTCGATAACGGTAAGAAATTTAGAAGTAACCCCCCTTCGGTAGTCTAAGAGTGAGGGGGGGCGGGTACAGAGTTTTTTGTCCGTTTGCGAGGGAAAACCCTAATGCCCCATGATGCGAGCCGGATGAGTGGATAGGTTTATGTCCGGTTCTGAGAGAGGCCAAGGGAGAGGCTCTTTTGGTTGGCTCGCCTGATTGAGCAGAGGAACCGGTCAACCAGATTCCCCCTCGTTAGAACCCTCTTAACTGGGGTGTGCAGATCCATTAGGCCACGTCAGTCTCTTACAGGTCAGAACTGCTTTATACTTTCTATACTCATCTGAAACTGTTACCTTCCAGGTTTAGTAGCTAATTGGAGTGTAAGCTATGAGAAGAATAATATTTACGGCAGTAGCTTTAACCTTATCGAGCGGTGTATTGGCTGATGCTCAGGTCGAAAAATTAGTGGATCGCGTTGTTAAGGGGTATGGAGGGAAAATCTTTCTTCAACTTGATAAAGTAAACTTTCGCGACAAACATTTGAGATTTGTCACCGGACAAAGCTACAGTTCAAAGGCTATTGATGCCAACCACTATAACGCTGATTTAGTGGTTGATTTTGAAAAACACGCGAAGGATCTGAAATTTGTTGGTGGTCAGAAAGAGAATATTTATATTCAACATCGGCTATTTGATGGAAAAAACAGCTACATGATTAACCATAATGATAAGAGCTACTCAGAAGACAAAGATCTGGACTATTCGCGAATTGATCGTGACATAGGTTATCGGTTGGACCTGTTACTGGCAAGACAACTGCATGAGCAGCCAGAAAAGGCTACATACCTGGGCAAAGCTTCTTACTACGGTAAGGATATGGACAGGGTAGAGTTTCAGCCCGAAGGTTTCCCCAAGATGAAGTTGATCATTAATGACAACGGACATATCGTTAACATGCAACGTAGCCATTGGCGTACAGAGGAGGGGTTCTCGTTTCATTATTCTGAACATAAAAAGGTTAATGGGGTAACGTTTGCTGAACAACTTTATGTAACTAATGGTGGTAAACCAGATTCAGCATCTATGAAAAGAACGCTGATTGTGAAGCAGGGCAAATGGCCTGATTTCGCAGTGCCGAAAAGTTATGGAAGGGAAGTACCAAGTGAATCATATAATGAAATGACTATACAAAAATTAGCGGAAGGCATATATCACGTAGGCAAGGGCTGGGGATTCACATTGTTTGTTGATGCGGGTGATCACTACTGGGGAATTGGCGGCTACCAAGAAATTAAGGACAGGCTGGCAGAGGTTTATAAAACAACGGGTAATAATAAGCCATTAAAATATCAAATCGTCACTCATCACCATTTGGATCACTTGGGTGGTATGCAGGAAGTGTTTGATCTCGGTGCTACATTTGTAACGGTAGCGGAAAATATGAAAGCAATCGATGGTATAGTTGAACAGGATATACCTGATAACAGGTTTATGATTGTTAAGGATGAAACTGAACTGGCCGGCGGCCTGATTAAGGTTTTTGATTTTTCAAATGACCATTCAGGCCATAACTTGGTAACGCTAGTGCCTCATGCCAATATTTTTGTTGGTGAAGATATGTATTTATCCCGTAAAGCAACCGGTTCACCCAAAGGCTGGAAGAGCTTGAATAAGTTAGCCAAGCGCATAGAAGACCAGGGAGTGACTGTTAAATATTTTGTTGCAGCACACAGTGCCAGAATTTTGACGGATAAAGACTTTGAATTTTCGCTTAATAATCACGGTGCAGAAACTAAGTGCCCAGAGGATTGGTATATTTGTCAGTATAAATAGCGAAAAGTGTATTACTTTGAAAGGCTGCAGCTAACTTCTGTGGTATTTTCGGCAGGGTTTAAAAAACAGTACTTTTGACGTCCGGCCGTTAAAAGGGGTAAATCACGCGACTAGAATCGCAACCTATTGAAATAATTATAGGAAATGGTTCTTTTACACCTGTAGATCGTGTGCTTACGGCAGCACCGCATGACGCTTCCCGCTATCATTAAAAAACTCTACCCAAAGGCACACTACTTGGGCATTGCAGATGGTGCTAGCAGTAACTGGTCTTTTCTCGAGCCACGCACGCATGGGCAAGTTCTAGATTTCTATCATGCCACCGAATATTTGACGAAGGTGGCTGACGTTGCCCATGCAAAAAAAGCAGATTAGCCTGCACGTCAACAGTGGTTAAAAGCACGGTGCCATCAATTAAAACATGAAGCGGGTGCAACTGAGGAAATATTGGAAGAAATGCATACACTATCCCGATGCCGACATCTACCCAAGCTGAACCGGGAACAGCTGCAATCCGCTATTACTTACTTTGAGAGCCAAATGTCTCGCATGGATTATGCGGCCAATGTGAAGGCGAGTTTACCCATTGGCTCGGGCGTGACTGAGGCAGCTTGCAAGACGCTAATTAAGCAACGTTTCTGTTGTTCTGGCATGCGCTGGAAGGAGAAGGGACTAAAGACGGTTCTTAGCTTGCGAGAGTTGGTACAAACGGAAGGCCTGTGGGCTCAATTTTGGAAGAAAATTGATCAGTATGGTGCGATGGCTACTATGTGATAACAGGGTATAGAGGCAGCACCCGTTGCGCAAGGACAGTTCATGTTTTTATCAGGGGGAGATCTGCTTAACAGGCGATCGGTAATCCACCAGTAAGGCCCTGGTTTATAAGTGGCTTGGCTCTATTTTTCTGCCTATCCATAATACCTGCCAATTCTCTCTAAAACCGCCTAACCAATCAATAGGTGGCTTTGAGTGAATACTTGATCCTGTATAATTACGCCTTCTTCTGCGAGTTTCGTATCCTTTAATGACTGTTTCAGTCTTGCCTTCTTCAGTAAATAAATATTCAAGCCCCTGGGAAGTGAACCTCCAATAATCAATTGGACATGGATGGTACCTGTAGGCAAATAAAGTTCTATGGATAATTAACCCACCAGGCTTTGTTATCCGAATACTTTCTTGTGCTGCATCCCACGGTTTTTTTACATGTTCCAAGACATCCATTGAAAAAACAACATCAAATGTATCATCTTTAATTTCAGGGCAAGAACATATATCTCCGACGATTACACCCTCTGAGCTTGGCTTAATATCCATACCACAATATCTATAATTTCTAGCAAGTTCTGATTTAACCCCATTTCTTGCACCAATATCAAGAAACTGTAATCCCTCGCCTTTTCTTCTGATTTCGTCTTCGAGAATCGTTTTGATTAACGACTGAGTATTCCCTAAAATTTTAATATCTGGCGAATATTGTTTAAAATAAGGTAATCTTCCTAGCGAATTAAAAAACAGCCAATCAATGACTGTTACTGCCTTAGAAGAGAATTTTGATACTGAGCTTTTCATTATTACTTAGTCTGTATTCGGGTAAAATAAATATAACGCCGCAATAACCGGCCGGAGCTACGGAACAGCGGAGGTCCAGCCCGCTTTCTGGCGAGGTTGATTGCCTTGTTAAGTATTGAATCTTGTTACGATAGATTTACATTCTGACAAAGATACTTCCTTTGCCCACTTAATAGATTGCTGTATTTCAGGCTCATGCCGATCAAGGGCTTCTTGAGACCAGTATTGCCTTGGTGTGCCAATCGGCAAGTGATCGATTTCCGAAGCGATCCCAGTAAAAGCTAGAAAATCTTTATCGTCTTCAGGCAGGCCAACCTCAAACCTTAGAGAAAACAACTCAATCGCACCCTCAAGATAGTGAATAGAGCCATCGAGCATACCGTTTGCAACTTCTGCGGCACGCTTGCGTTGTTTCTCGATGTATTCTTCGTGGTTCATTTTCATAGAATGTTTAAGGTGCGCAGTTGCGCAAGGACAGTTCATGTTCTTATCTGGGGAGATCTGCTTAACAGGCGATTGGTAATCCACCAGTAAGGCCCTGGTGTATAAGTGCCTTGGCTCTGGGCTTTCGTCACGCCCAGAGAGCGAACCGACGATAACTGATAGCGCTGCTTGAAGCAACCTGTGCAATGATTAAGCAGACGGCATGGTAGCCAAACGCCTATCGTAATGGGTACATAGTGAAGGCCTGAACCTGAAGGTCAATGAGGAGCCTGTGGATCTCAATTATCCATACCCGACCGGGTTTAGCTTTATTGGCGTAAAAGCGGCAACCTGTATTGCAGTAAGCCGGAGGTAATCGGCCAGCTTCTTTTAAATAGCTTTAGGGAGGCCCTATGCGGATCCGCAGGCAGGGTGTTGTGGGGGCCGAGGGTTAAATACCCCTGGCTACCCGATTATGTGTTTAATAGCTTGGCTCTACACGATACAGCTTAGGGAATTGCCCAGCACAACCATTTATGCCAAAACCTACTTTAGATTTTGAAGCTGCAGCGGTTAAAAGTGTTGAAAATAAAGCTTTATTGGAATCTTCTGCTAAGTTTAACTGGAGTTTATTTGAGCTAGAGCTTGTGCAACCTTGATTATTTTGAAAGCTTGGGGTGAATGCAATCACAACTAAATCAGCGTAGACAGTAATATTTGTTATCGTTCTATCATTGGGTATTATTTCACTTCCACTCGCAGCCAGAACATTTAGACTGGTGAATAATGAAACTATAAATATTATCTTCTTCATATAGAAATTTCCTTTATTAGATTTACACATAATAGTGTTATTGAAGAACAATTCCTCAATAACACTATTATGGGGAAGCGCATAACTTCTTTTGAAGAGCATCGGAAAGAGATTACTAACTTCATGATTTTATGCGTTATTGCTCACTTTTTCTGAGGGAGCTTGCAAAATAAGTTGCTAGCGTATTTCCCACACAATAATTTTTCCGGCATTATACAGGAATTGCAATCTCTGAAAAGGAATTGGCGAGTAGCAATTTCCATGTTTACAATAGATTTGCGAATTTATGCTTGTGCGTCGATATAGCAAGCGCACCGTTTCAACGTATACCCAGCGGATTCGCTCCTATATTCGCTTTCATCAACGGCGCCACCCTCGGCACATGGTCGCACCAGAGGTGGTGCAACTCTTAACCTATTTGACCACGTCAGCTTAGAGTGGCTACCTCGCCACCCCAGCTTGATGCATGATTCTGTAGGAGCATTGAGATAGTAGCCTCATTACACACCTATTAATTTTAGGCGCCTAACCCCACACTTTAAATTGCACTTCTCAAAAAAAGCAATTACTGTTGAGCGTGCTGCGATAACACTAAAGTAAAAAACGGCACAAACGAGAAGAACACGTATAAAAACCGTTTCGTTTACTGGTGTCATGTAGCGTAGCCCGCGAGAAACCAAGCAACTAAAGCCCTCGCGGAAAACCAGCAACAGTACTAATGAAGAAGAACCACAGCATGATTGTGTGAACTTGAGATAACGCCACCTCCCAGTGACCCAACACCGAGAGATGGCTAACCCCAAAAGATATCACAGTATCTAGAGAGGCTGTCTTGGATGATACGCTACTCATACGCTCGCCTTCAATAAAGTTGTTTGTAGCG
>JAHZJJ010000133.1 GCA_022600975.1 Gammaproteobacteria bacterium | reverse complement strand
TGGATGGAAGTGCAATTGGCTTATTTTGACACCGGAGTGGGATTGCAAATCAGTTTTTTGTGGCTCAGGGCGTCTGCAACGCCATTTAGCCGTATTTCCTAGGCGCTTAAAAACTTTTCTAACGGGGTTTTATCTGTCGCTTACTGAATGCTACACTGCCAGCTATCTAAGCATCAAAATTGTTCTTCCCCGGCATGAGTCAAGTTTTCGTCCTTATCAATCAGAATCAGCAATTTTTGAGTAAATCGAATGAGTGGGTCGATGGTCGCGAGAGTAGTCGTTTGTTCCACAGTGAGCATAAAGACGTTGCCATAAACCAGATGTTTGAGGCCAATACCCGCGACATTGAACAGCGCATCCAACTGCTGCAGTGCCCGCTGAACGCCAAGGGTCACCCCCAGGTGCAGAGAGTAACCGAGGAAGCGTTATTGGCAGATGTCAGCAATGCCGATCCGGATGAGCTTCCGCCAGAACATCCGGTGGAGATTCCACCACAGAAGCCTCCAGAGCTGGAGCCATCATCTACGCCAGAATGGGAGCCCCCTTCGCAGCCGGAGGGCGACCCGAACTCGCAACCGGAAATTGTTCCAAGCCAATCATTGAAAACCTGAAGCTCAGCCACAAGTTTAAGCAGGTGCGCGCTTGACAATTCTGGCGCCAATCCCAATATATAGGAGCAATATAATTTGGCGCTTCAGCAGGAGAATCAAGTGCCCCTACGCCACCTCGCCGAACTTGCCCGGCCAGAGCCGCAACAATTACTCAAGGGTATTCTCCGCGGCATTGAAAAAGAGAGCCTGCGTGTGACCCATGAGGGGCAGGTTGCGCAGACTCCACATCCCCAAGGTCTTGGTTCTGCTTTAACTCACGAGAGCATCACCACCGATTTTTCCGAAGCGCTTTTGGAATTTATCACGCCCCCAGTGCAGACTCCCGAAGAGGCGCTATATACCTTAGACCAGATACACCGTTTCACTTACGCTGAAATCGGTGCTGAGCGGCTGTGGGTCAATAGTATGCCGGGGTTTGTTGGTGCGGACAGGGATATTCCCGTGGCCCGCTATGGCAAGTCTCATATCGGCCATATGAAAAGTGCTTACCGACTGGGCTTAAGTTTGCGCTACGGCCGGAAAATGCAGGCGATAGCCGGGATTCACTACAACTTTTCGCTGCCGGATGAATTTTGGCTATGGCTCAAGGCACAGGAAAGCAGTGACAATTCAGAAACCCTTAGTGATTATAAAACCCGGCGTTACTTCGATCTGATTCGCAACTTCCGTCGTCACTATTGGTTATTAATTTACCTGTTTGGCGCCGCGCCCGCAGTGTCTGACACCTTTGTGCAACACCGTGACCATAAACTGCAACCTTTCGCCGGCGACCCCCATAGCTTATGTGCGCCTCAGGGTACATCTCTGCGCATGGGGGATTTGGGCTACTCCAGTGATGCACAACGTGCGTTAATTGTTTGTTATAACAGTTTGCCCGATTATCTCTCAACTTTGTGTGCGGCCATTCAGCAATCTTACCCACCTTATCAGCAGCAAGGGCTAAAGGATGCTGGCGGCAGCTATCAGCAATTATCCACCGGGCTGCTGCAAATTGAAAACGAATTCTACTCACCAATCCGGCCAAAAAATCCGACCAAAATGGGGGAAACAGCACTCTCTGCCCTGGATAACCGAGGCGTTGAGTATATTGAAGTCCGCTGTCTCGATTTAAATCCATTTATGCCACTGGGAATAGATGGGCCACAAATGCGTTTTCTGGATACCTTCCTGTTGCACTGCCTGTTGCGCGATAGCCCCATTGCGGATAGCGCCGATTACCGCGCGGTGCAAGAAAACCAGCAGCGCATTGTGTATCGTGGGCGCGACCCGCAATTGCGGTTGATTTATAACGGTGCAGAAATAAAGCTCACCGAGTGGGCTCAGAAATTACTTAATGAAATGGCGCCATTGGCACGGCTATTTGACAGCACTTGGGAAGGGCGGGACTATCAGTCTGCGCTAGCGTTGCAGCGTGCCAAACTCGCTGGAGACTTAGCTACACCAGCGTCACAAATGCTCGCCGAAATGCGCCAAAATCAACAAACCTTTATTCAGTGGGCTGTGGACAAAGCTGAGCAGCATCGGAAATACTTTGTCCAGCGGCCATTGGAAGCTCATGATCTACAGAAATTTGCAGCACTTGCCACAGAGTCTCGACGCCAGCAACAAAAAATCGAAGAGGGTGATCGCGGTAGCTTCGCGGACTTTCTGCGGCGTTATTACGCTCAATATGCCTTTTGCTGTCAATCAGCCCCAGCCTCACAATAGGCTTTGATTTTATCGCGAAAGCTAACCATAAAGGCGCAATCCACCATGGCTTTACCGACTCCTCGCACCACTTTTTTACTCACTTTTGTTGCGGTAGTACTGCTCCTTAGTGGCGCTTTTTACCTGGAGTATGTGCAAGGGCTGGAGCCCTGCCCATTGTGTATTACCCAGCGAGTGATGTTACTGGGGGTCGGGCTGGTTGCTTTAATCGCTTTTATGCTCAACCCCGGCAATATTGGCCGACGATTCTTTGGCCTGTTGGTCTCCCTATGTGCTCTCGGCGGTTTGTATTTTTCTGGCCGTCAATTGTGGCTGCAGCAGTTGCCTTCGGACCAAGTGCCTACCTGCGGCCCCGGTATCACCTATATGTTGGATGCTTTTCCCATCAGTGAAGTATTTAAAGCTCTGCTAACTGGTGATGGTAACTGTGCCGAAACACAGTGGACACTGCTGGGACTGAGTATTCCTGGTTGGGCCGCAGTGGGCTTTGCTGGGCTGATTCTTTTTGGTGTTTGGCAGGCATTTCGTCGTTATTAGTAGTGAATAGCCGCTAAGAATGCCGAAATTTGTCAGAAGGAAGCTTTGGCAACTGCTACACTTTCTATCCACCGCGAGGCAAGATCGAGCTATTCGCAGCTTTGAGTTCATAGGTTTTTCGCGGTGACAACGGATCAATAGCCAGAAGCTTGAACGCCGGTGAGTATTAAGTCGAAAGGTTTACCTGCGGCGGGGGAAGCTTTATCCTGTAACGATTCCTATGAGGTAACAGAAGGAAGCTTGAGCATGCTGGAAAACTGTAAAACAGCGCGCGAACGCTGGGGCGGAGTAAGTGAGATTATTGATCGCTGGCTGCACTTGCGGCAGTCGTTGTTGGTATGTTTCTGCACACTATCTGATCAAAAACATTTTGCAGCCGGTGACGGCAGCGCAGAGACCAGTCTGCGCGACCTGTGCCAGCAGCTGGTAGACTATGTCTCTACTGGGCACTTTGAGGTTTACGATCAGCTGGTTAGGGAGGGGCAGGCATTTGGGGACGCCAAGGGGCTGGAGCAGGCCCGGCAGCTCTATCGGGATATTGACCCTACCACTGACACTGCTGTCGACTTTAATGATAAATATCAGGAAACCGATGACCTTGAGACGCTGGCAGCAGATCTATCACAGCTCGGTGAGGCGTTGGAAGTGCGCTTTTTTGCTGAGGATCGCATGATCGCGACGTTGCATATGGCGCACAAACAAGATTTAAGCTGAAGCTTAATGTTTATGCTCCCCCCCGTTTTTGGCCATTGGAGCTTGGTTGAACCAGTTAATAAAAGGGGCTCTCTGCCCCTTTTATATGCAGCCACGGCTACTGATCTTGGGGCTGCTCTTCTGATGGTGTCGCTCCCTGTTCTGCATCCTCGCCATCATCATCTTTAACATTGGCTTTGTGTAATTCCACCTCAAATACCAAGGTTGAGTTGGGGCCAATCAACTCGCCGGCACCGCCGGGCCCGTAAGCAAGCCCAGATGGGATATAAAGTTCCCATTTGCCGCCTTCTTTCATCAGTTGTAAGGCCTCTGTCCAGCCTTTAATGACACCGTTGACCGGGAATTGTACTGGTTCGCCATTGGCATAGGAGCTATCAAATTCGGTGCCGTCAATTAGTGTTCCTTTATAATCCACTTCAACGACGCTGTCGGCGTTTGGCGTTTCACCAGTGCCCTCGGTGATGATTTTGTACTGCAAGCCGGAGTCTGTGGTAATTACGTCTTCTTTGTTGGCATTTTGTTCTAGAAATTGCTTGCCTTCAGTGGAATTTTTCTCGGCGGCAGCCTTGAATTCAGCTTCCTGCTTGGCCATCAGCTCTTTTTGTTTAGCCTGCATCTCTTCTTGGAATACCGAGATCACCTTTTGCTTGTCTTCATCGCTGATGCGGGAATCGCGATTTTCAGCCACGTCGCTAAGCGCCATATCCACGACTTTTGGGTCGAGGGTAACGCCCTGGGAATGTAAGCGTCGAGCCATATCTTCAGCAATGATATAGCTGACTTTTTGCTCTTGTGTTTCCAGGGTTGGTGTTGTTGCTGCAGGCGCTGTAGTTTCCTGCTTATTGCAACCCGCTAGGACAACGCTTAAGGCAACGGCAGCAGTCAGTGCATGTTTGTTCATGAAAATAGTCTCTTTATTTCTGTGAAAATCTTTTTTTCCCCAAGAATGCGAAATACACCGCCAAATCACTGCGACCAACTCAGGCCCAGAATGGGCAGTTCCGAGTTTAAAGGCCAGTCGCTGCACATGGGCATTGAAGATCGCTGGTTAGCACCATACTATAGCGGAATAAAAAATTTCCAGCCAGAAATGTAGTTTTTTTAAAAAACAGCGTTATTATCACCATTCTACTCCAGGGTTTTTATTGACAGGGTGGAGCCTTGACCGCAGAAATTCAGTTAATTACATAATTCAAGCTGATAGCTCAGGAGAGTAACTCATGGTTGCCAGACGTAAAACTGTTCATCCAGTTGCAGAATTGGAAGCGAAAATTGCCAAGCTTAGGATCCAGCTCGACAAGGCCAGGTCCAAGCAGCTGACCGATGCCCAAAAAACAGTGCAGAAAAGTAGTAAAGCCCTGGCTGCGGTGAAAGCCCGCTTGAGCAAAGCCAGGGAAAAGCTAGCTACGGTGCGTTCGGCCGTAGGCAAAAATAAAACAGCCACCGCTCAAAAGCGCCTGAAGGCGGCTAAAGCCGCTGTACAGGAATTGGTTGCAGCCGTTGCGGGCTCAGCCGGTACTCTGGCCGAAGCCAAGCTCGCACTTGCCGCAGCCAAGCTGGAGTTAAAAACAGCCACTGCTATCAGTAAGGCCAGCGCTCAGGCCAGTAAAAAAATCACTGTAGCCAGCAGAGCACCAAAGAAAAAAAAGGTTTTGGCAAAATCTTCCAAAACTACGAAAAAAACTACGAAAAAGATCCCAGCCAAAAAAACACTGGCGAAAACGGTAGCTAAAAAGTCTGCCGCCAAGGCGAAAAAAATATCAAAACCTGCAGTGACCACAGATTCTGCAATGGCTGCAATTTCAGCTTCTAAAGCGGATGGTTCGACTATTGCACCATCGACAATTAAGGAGCCTGAATGGCCATTGCCAGATGACAGCAGCGATGCAACGATTGAACCGGCACCGAGTGTAACGCCCCCCAATAGTCTTTTTCCCAGCGAATCAGAAGACAGTCATAAAGCGCCATAATTTTGGGTTGAAAAATACTGGCTCTGAGACGTTTGTATAGCAGGGCTGATATTAGGGGTGTCTTGGGTGGCTTTCCATCAAGTTTTCAGAGGCCATCTTTGTAAGCTGCGATTAAACTCGCCCATAGGTACTGAACCTGTTGAGGTAAGCGATAATGCTGTGCTGCAAGCTGAAGGGGCGGTTTATCCTTCGGCCAATGCAGCGCTTTTAGGTTCCACAAACGCGCCAACTGCCGTTGCTCCATTTTTAATTCGCAATTTTTAAGCCATGTGTAAGTGCTACCCCGCAAACCCAGTTTGCCCAGCAGGCGGCGCACATAGCGCAGCCTGCAAATTGCCCAGCGCCGCGATCTGAGTGCATGGTCTGCCATTAACCAACTTTTGTCACTTAGTTTTTGATCGCAAACACTGATAAAGCTGGCCCATAGCAGCAGGCACACGTCAGCATTATTGTTGTCCTGACATTCGAGTAGAAAGTTCGCCACCTGTGGTTGTTGATAAAAACTTAAGCTAAATTGCCACAGTGGATTTTCTAGTGGCAAATATGGAGGTGTGGCGGCAATCACGTTAAAATCCCCTGTTAAAATTTATAATCGATGATTCTGACAAAATTTACCGGTCTCAAGGGGTTTTTACTTGATTAATCTGCAAGGCGTCTCTGTGCGTATGGGCGGGCGCGAACTGCTGCACGATGTACACTGCCGAATTTTCCCCGGCCACAAGGTTGGTATTATAGGCGCTAACGGCTGCGGCAAATCCACCCTGTTTAAGTTGTTGATGGGTCAACTGGAGAGCGATGCAGGCAAGGCCGAATTGCCCTCTGGTTGGCAGATTGCACACATGGCCCAAGACGAGGCCATCAGCGATCAGAGCGCACTGAATTATACCCTCGACGGCGACGTGCAGCTGCGTCAACTCCAAAGGGAGCTTGAAGTTGCAGAAAGGACCGATGTTAATGGTCTCAAGCTCGGTGAATTACATGAACGTATGGCCGCCATCGATGGCTATACTGGCCCCTCGCGTGCCGCCCAGCTGCTGGATGGCCTGGGCTTTAACCATGAAGACCAGCAGCGTCCAGTGAACAGTTTTTCCGGTGGCTGGCGCATTCGCCTTAATCTGGCGCGCGCTCTTATGTGCCCGGCAGATTTATTGCTGCTGGATGAGCCCACCAATCACCTGGATCTCGACGCCACACTGTGGCTGGAGCAATGGTTGCAACGTTTTCCTGGCACTTTGTTGATCATCTCTCATGATCGTGATTTTCTCGATGCGGTGGTCAATGGCATAGTCAGTTTTGAGCAGCAGCAATTATTTTTTTACAGCGGGAATTACAGTGCTTATGAACGAGCCCGAGCCGAACGATTGGCGCAACAGCAGGCACAGTACACCAAACAGCAGGCCGAGCGGGCCCACATGGAAGATTTTGTACGCCGCTTTCGAGCCAAGGCCTCCAAGGCCCGTCAGGCGCAGAGTCGCCTCAAGGCCCTGACGCGTATGGCCGAAATAGCTCCGGCACATGTGGATTCGCCGTTTCGCTTTAGCCTGCCTACCGCCGATAAAACTTCCAATCCACTGATCGATCTGCGCCAAGCGGAAATTGGCTATGGCGATACAGCGATACTGCATCAGGTGCAATTGGGCATTTACCCGGGGCGTCGTGTTGGTTTGCTGGGCCCCAATGGCGCCGGTAAATCCTCGCTGATAAAAACCCTCGCCGGAGAGCTGTCGTTGCTGGCAGGTGAGCGCCAGTGTGGTGAGCATTTAAAAATTGGCTACTTCGCACAGCACCAGTTAGAAGCACTCGATAGCAGTGCATCACCTATGTTGCACCTGCAACGGTTGTCACCAAAGGCCAGCGAGCAATCGCTGCGCAACTTTGTTGGAGGCTATGGCTTTATTGGCGATCGCGCCTTTGAAAGCGTTGAAGCTTTCTCCGGTGGTGAAAAAGCTCGCCTGGCACTGGCGCTTTTGGCATGGCAAAAACCCAATCTGTTATTGTTAGACGAGCCCACCAACCACCTCGATCTGGAAATGCGCCACGCGCTAACACTGGCTTTGGCGGAATTTCCCGGTGCAGTTATCCTGATCTCCCACGATCGCCATTTATTGGCCAATACCACCGACGAATTTATCCTGATCGCCAGGGGTCGAGCAGAAGCGTATACGGGCGATCTCGATGACTATAAGCAGTGGCTGCTGTCTTTTCGCCGTGACCAGAGAGCGGCGGGAAAGACTGCAGCAAAAAAACCAGACAGTGTGGGTAGCGCAAGGGATAAGAAGGGTAAGGGTCGCCAAATTACCGCCACGACCCGCACCGAGCAAAAGTTCTTAGCAAAAAAATTGAAACAGCTTGAGCAGAAAATAGCTAGTCGAGAACAGCAGCTCACAAAGCTGGATATCCAGTTGGCCAAAGAAGACACATACGAAAGTGGACAACAGGATCAAGTCACTCGCTTAATCCGCGAACAACTCGAGCAGCGCGAGGAACTGGAAGCATTGGAACAGACTTGGCTGGAGGTTTCCGAGCAGTTGGAGCAGCTGCACAAAGTCTGATTGCAACAGTCTCGGTTATTGCCAGCGCCGGCAGCCATGTTCAGTTACCGCTACTCCCAAAAGTGTGTAGGGGCAGCTGTCGAGATAATCCGGCACCCCATCGCCATCGCTATCTAGCGGGCAGCCACTCTGATATACCGCCACTCCTGGGGGTGTCTGTGGGCACTGATCCAGATTGTCGTAGACACCGTCGGCATCACGGTCGCGAACTATCGGGTCGGTGCCCCATTGATAGCCGATTGCCAGGCTGACAAAAGTGTCGAGGCCGCCCTGTTCTAGGCCTTGGAAAGCGCGCACATCCGCCCGTGCCTGCCAGCGTGGCCCCAGTTTGTATTTAATACCGAGGCCGGTATTGAGCATGGTTTGGCGACGGTGTTGTTCGCTATTGTGCTTGGACGCGAGACGGTAATCTATTCTGATTTCCCCGGCGCCTAGGGTTACATAAGGTTGCCAGCAAAAATTGCCGCAAAAACGCCCGGCAAACTGATAGAGCAAATCCAAGTGATAGTTGTGCACATCCAGGTTTTGGTTGAATTGCGATACTCTGGCATTGAACTTATCGTACACGCCTTCGAGTGCCCAGTGGTCTGTGATATTGTATCCAAAGCCAATACCACCTCCACTGCGGTCTCCCAGTTTCCCCCCTCTGAAGGGTGTGCCTTTAAGGCGGCCGTTATCAAACCAATAGTTGCCGCCATTTAGATAGAGGGTCAGGGTGCCCTC
>JAHZJJ010000132.1 GCA_022600975.1 Gammaproteobacteria bacterium | reverse complement strand
TCAAAGGCGAATAAAAAAACAGAGTTTAAAAACAGGTTAAAAAAATGGGCGTATCGCTGCGGGCTTATGCCAAACATCGCGGGGTATCGGACACCGCTGTGCGCAAAGCGATTAAATCCGGGCGCACTCAAACTGAGGCGGATGGCACCATCGATGACGACAAAGTGGGCCGACAATGGGCGCGCAACACCGATACCGCCCAGCAGCGAAAAACGCCCTCAACAGCTAAGCCCGTGTCCAAAGCGGCTCTCGAGGCGGTGGATGCAACCCTAAAAGAACAAGGTGGCCCCGCTTCCGGCACCACCTATATGCAGGCGCACACGGCCAATGAAGTGCTCAAGGCGCAGACCAATCGGGTCAAACTGCAACAACTGAAACAGACTCTAGTCGACCACGCACAAGCCATTGCCCAGGTGTTTAAGCTGGCAAGGTACGAGCGCGATGCCTGGCTTAACTGGCCTGCCAGAGTATCGGCGCAAATGGCGGCAGAACTTGAAGTCTACCCCCACACCCTGCACGTAAGTTTGGAGGCGGCTGTGCGTGAACATTTGCAAGCGCTCGGCGAACTTCAACCGCAAGTGGATTAATGTTAATTGATGACGATGATTGCGCCCTGATCACTTGCAGCGATTCATTTCTTTGGGAGAAATCTGCACTCCCAAGTAGCTCTATAAAATTATCTCTCTGCAGATAATATCGCTTGAAAAATTTCAGCAGATTCGTCGAGTATATTATCATGCGTTACATTTTGTAGCGGAATGATTGTTAAATCTTGCTTGACTAAGGATGAAAGGTTGTTATCAGGTGTATTGAATAATCCCCTAGCGCCCACTGAATCATCCGTTTTGAGTGGTTTAAATAAAGTTACATGGGTATTAATCAACTGTCCGCTTAGTGGTCTACTAACTATTGCCTGATTCAGTAACATGCTATTTAGGATTCTATCATCTAATTTCAATCCCATACTTTTTAAATTCTCCTCCAATTCCTCCATAGATATATCATTGTCTGAGCCGTCAGCAGAAACAAAAAATTTAGCATCCAACACATACACTCGGATGTCCTGATAGCCTTTTTGCTCCAGGTGATAAGCCATTTCCAAAGCAATATTTCCACCTAAGGACCAACCCAGTAAGCGGATAGGTTCGTTGATTAAATGATGTGTATACAGCTGATCGAGATAGATACCCGCAAGCTCTGATAATGAATCAGTTGGAGCATCAGAAAAAAGATTGTAGTGGTCAATACCCCAGCAATTGAATCTGCTTGCTAACAAATTAGCGAGTGGCCGATATACGTGGGAAAATCCCAGACCAGGATGAATCATAATTAAATCTTTTTTCACACGAGGAGAAGAAGTCAAATTGCTCAAAAAACTCGCCTTTTGGTCCGACAAAAATTTTTGGCTATATTGTTTCACAGTGCTTTGTTCAAACACCCAGGCCAGAGGTACACTACGCCCCAGTTCACGCTGGATGGCACCAATTAATGCCACCGCTGTAATTGAGTTACCACCACTGCGAAAGAAATCGTCTTCAACCCCGATTTTTTCTAGGCTCAAAACCTCTGCCCACAGATGACACAACTGAGCTTCCAGTGCTGTGCGTGGAGCCACATAGCGACGCTCATCTAGCCACTTTGGTGCTGGTAGCGCTTTGCGATCCAGCTTGCCGTTGATTGTTAATGGCACCGATTCAATGGCCATTAAGCTTGCAGGCACCATGTACGCCGGTAGCGCTGCGGTTAAGGCACTGTGCATTGCATTGCGGTCAAATATTTCTTCCGCATGCATAACCACATAACCGGCTAAATAGGTTTGGTCTCCCTGCTTGCGATCAATCACTACAGCCTGATGTACGCCTCGCTGGGCTCCAAGTATTGTTTCGATCTCACCCAGCTCAATCCGGTAGCCCCGGATTTTCACCTGCATATCATTGCGGCCTCGATACTCCAGCTGACCTACACCCTGCGCATCCATCACCCAGCGCACCAGATCCCCACTTTTGTACAACCGTGTGTAGCCTTTTTTCTGATCTTCCGTGCTGGCAAATGGGTTATCAATAAAGCGCTCCGCGGTTAAATCTTTTCGCTTTAAATAGCCTCTTGCTAAATTTGCGCCACCGATATACAGCTCTCCTACCGCGCCAATAGGCAGTGGATTTAATTGCCTATCCAATACATAAACCTGCGTATTGGAGATTGGTCTACCAATCTGTTCTATTTCATCGGATACAATTTTCCGTCCTGTTACGATATTAGTTTCGGTCGGGCCATAATAATTGTAGAGTCTGACCTCTTGCGACCAATATGCAGCCACATCTCGGAGGCAAGGTTCTCCAGCGTAGGTGATCGTCTTTAACGACGGATAGTGCTTGCGAGGTAATTGTTCCAGTAGGACTGGCGGCAAATAACAATTAGTGATCTCATTTTTCAGCAAGTATTTAGATAATTGATTAACATCCCGTTTGACCATATTTGACAGCAAATGTGTTTCCGACCCTGAGAGTAACGATACAAACAACTCGTTTACCGAAGCGTCAAAGACATAATCGCTAAATACACAGGATTTTTCCTGCTGAGAAAAACTGTAATCCTGCACTAAAACATGATAAAGGTTAAGTATCAAATTGTGTTCAACCATTACCCCTTTGGGTTGCCCGGTAGTTCCCGAGGTATAGAGTACATAGGCTAGATTTTCTGGATTGCCGCTTGGTGTAGGATTATCGCAGCTGCCCAACCAGTTCGGTTGATCATCCACATACAGAATTAAGGGGTGTGTTGAATTGATATTGTTATTAGTCCAATTACCCAAACGTTCTTGGTAATGCGCTTGGCACAAAAGGATCGCAGCCTGGGTGTCCTCAAGAATAAAATCTATCCGACTTTGCGGATATTCCGGTGATAGGGGTACATAAGCCCCACCTGCTTTAAGTACAGCGAGAATACTCACCACCATTTCGATACTGCGATCTAGATACAGGGCTATCAGAGTATCGGGGGCTAGCGGTTCTTCCATGTGCGTTTGATATACTTCTCGCAAACCTTGGGCCAGTGCATTCGTCCGCGCATTCAGCTCGGCGTATGTTAGTGATTTTTCTTCAAAAATTAGGGCGATGGCATTGGGGCGCTTTGCTACCTGCTGCTCAAACAAGCTCACCAGCGTTGCATCTTGTGGGTAGGCAGCCTGTGTCTTATTCCAGTCAATTAAGACCCTTTGACGTTCGTCCGCTAACATCAATGACAGTGTATGATGTGGCTGTACTGGAGCTTTTGCCATCTGCGCCAACACGCTCGATAACTGGGTTAGCAGCCGTGTGCCTTCTGCAACATTTAACCATTCGCGCCCCGAGGCTAGGGTCAACGATAAGCCTTCGT
>JAHZJJ010000131.1 GCA_022600975.1 Gammaproteobacteria bacterium | reverse complement strand
ATGTGCAAAGTGCAAATAAGCTTGAAGCGGGCGCTATTGAATTTAGCGGAGTGAAAACGGTTAATGCTGAAGAAGGAGTTGACCGAGTTACCGGAGCGGGTAAAGCGGACTGGCTATTGGGCGGTAATGGGACAGCTATAAATAGTGGTATTAGATTTTCTGGTGCAGAAGAGTTCACCGCGACCAATGCTGATCTTATAGGAACGGAAGGACAGGACGTATTTGCATTAACGGAAGAGGGTGATGTTAAGGTCGATAGTCTGCGTTTTAAAGGCTTGAACAGCGTTGATGGCAATGCTGGTGACGACTCTGTGGACGCTAGTGAGTTTGCCGGTGGCCTAGCGTTAACGGGTAACACTAAAGAGGTATTGGCGGGCCTACTTAAGTTTAGCAACATTGAAAGTGCGGTGACCAGTATCCTGACAGGCAGCGCCAACAGAGATATTTTTATTCTTTCTGGAGGGGAAGGGGCGTTTAGCTCTGCGGGTGTAAATTTTAGCGGGGTTACACAAGTTTCAGGCGGAGGTGGCACGGATCAAATACAAGGCTCAGCAAAGACTGAAAGTTTTGAACTATCGCGAAATGGTGATATTGAGGTTGCACGTATAATGTTTGAAGGTGTCAGCGAAGTTGCCGCTGGGGGAGGGGTTGATACTGTCAATGCCGATGGCGCTCTTTGGACCTCTACTAAGGGCAATGATGGCTTGATCGATAATAGCGCAGAAGCAACGGTGAATGGCATTACTGTGCTGTTTACCGAGTTAGAAAAGGTTATGGGCACCGGAGTTTATAGTGGTCAGGATATTCCCAGTGAATATGTCTTCAACGATCTCGATACCATGAGTATTGGAGGGATCACCTTTTCCGGCCTGACAGAGCTGATTGCTGGCAGTGCTAGAGATGTGTTGTATGGTTCGGATATTGATGCCTTCTGGAGGCTGGATGCCCTTGAGGGCAAAATCACCAGTGGTGATAGCTCGATTATTTTTAATGGTATCGAGTCGATTATCGCTGGGTCTGGCGCTGATAACTTCGAGCTTTTAGGGGGCGATTACGCCTCTGTGGATACTGGTGCAGGTAATGATGAAGTGATTTTAGCCGGGACAAGAGTGGGTAGCTTGTCTCTGGGAGAGGGTGATGACCGGCTGCAGGTTGATGCAGACAGCGCGCAAAGCGTAAAACTTTCCGGTGGAGGTGGAAAGGATCGTTTTGAATTAAACCTTGAGGGCAAAACCTGGGAAATTTTTGCTGGCCTTGGAGGTTTGAATCGGGTTGGTAATTTCCAATTCAGTAATTTCGAATCACTGGACAATAATGTGGGTAATTTGCGCTTAAATACGAATCAAAAACTTGCGTTTGTCAATGGTGGTGACGGCCCAGGTGCCCGGTTTGGCAATGGAGATATGTTTCTCGGTTTTGATGGTACCAAGGATGTTGCTGTAACCAGTAGTGGGAATGAGACGATTACGGGTGATTTGGTTGCCCGGCGGGCAGAGTTAAACGTGGCGGGCAATGTAGATATTGGCACAGAGGTGGGCACTCTATCGATTTTAACCACTTCTGGGGATATAGATGTTACGGTGCATGCAGAACGCGATTTGGAGATAGGTAAAATAGATGCCGGCCGTGGCACAGTACAATTGACCAGTGGCGCATTTGGTAACCTTACCGCAGAGCAAGCCGGTGGAACACATATAAAAGCGGGCCGAGCAACTTTTGGTACTGCGTCAGGGCCCTGGGGGCAGATAGGCACATCGATCAACCCGTTGGGGCTGGATGTCACAGAGTCGGTAGCTTTCTATGCGGGCAGCATTTTTGATCCGAAGTATATTGGGCAAGAGCCAGGAGTAGTGACGAGTGTGGGTGACGAGTTGCAATCTACTTCCAGTGCGCAAACCGCACAGGGGATTAAATCTGCGGTACAAAATGCTACAGAAGATTTTACACAAGTAGACCCGGCTATCTTCGAAGAGGTGAGGCCCTATAGTGCTGGGGTAAACGCACTTTATGTGCCAGAAATGAAGTTAGTAGATGGTGTGTTGGTGCCAGTATACAGTGAAGAAAATTCTGAGTCTGATCAGGCGGGGCATCGAGAAACCAGCACTTTTCCGCTAGAATCTGCCGATGCATCGGCAGTTCGGTATGGTCTCCAATCAGAGTTACAACTTTAACTATTTTTTAGTATTGTCTGGATTGCGTTGCGATCTTTCATTGTAATTAATGAAAAGGTTTTCAACGTAATTTAGCCCTAGTCATAGGGTTTTCAAATAAGGCCATATTTTTTGCCATAATTCTGCTTTTAAGAAAAATAATTTTCAGTTTTTTGTTTAAGGTCGAAAGACTCTCTTGTCAGGTAATGTTGGCTTTATTCCGCTTTGGGCGGGAATGGGTTTTTTTTGATAGCTTTGTCGAAGGGGTGAGGCTGGGTAATAAATCAGTATCCATCGTTGCGATAGTATAAATAGCCGGTCAATTTCATAAGTGTTAGGCTGGTTTAGCTTAGTTGTAAAGCTGAAGGCTTTGATTTTAACCCCGCTTTGATTAGGTTAGAATACGTTAATTACTAATTAGCTAGAACCATTGCAATAGCGCGAGTCAAAAAGAGATGGGTTTAATTCTTTCCGTACTGGCAGACCCACAGGGTGCCAACATGCTTAAACATACCAAGCTATTTACTTCTAGTGGTGGCAGTTTTGGCCGTTCAGAGAGCAATGATTGGGTGTTGCCAGACCCGGAACGCGTAGTCTCTTCAAAGCATGGATTAATTAGTTTTGCCAAAGGGCAGTATTTTCTCACAGATAACAGCACGAATGGCAGCTATCACAATCAGAGTGCAGATCCGATTGGCAAGGGTAATAAAGTAGCACTGAAAGAAGGCGATATAATCAGCTTTGGGGAGTATAAGCTAAAGGTTGCTCTACAGCAGCCCCAGGCCGAACAGAGTTTGCCCGGTGGCCTAGCTGGGGCAGATTTTCTCGATGACTCAGATCGCACTAGCTTTAGCGCAGCGGCTATGGCTAAAATGAAAAATCAAGTGGAGGCAAAAGAGCTAGATAGTTGGTTGGATCCAGGATCTGAGCCGGCTATTGAACCCTCTGGCGAGTGGGGCTTTGTAGCGGGTGAGATGTCTGAGGAAGCCCCTCTGATTCAAGGGTTTAACACGGTTGACCCTTTGGTTGTAATGAATACACCGGCATTCTCACTTCAAGAGAATGCCGAGGCGCTTTCCGGTGGTTTAACGAAAGGGCTTTATTCCACTGAACCTTTTGCGGCAGGGCAGGATACTGATGATGATTGGTGGAAGGAAAGTAGTGAGCCGGACCACGCCCCTGCGCACCAACAAGCAATAGATTTCGCCCCACAGCAACAAAAAGCGCTAAAAGAACCAGCCGCGCCCCAGCCACCACCACATCCCGAACCTTTCCAGCCAGCGATACAGCCACAAGCCGAGGAGATGGCATCCCCTCAATCATTTGCAGATAACCCGTTTTCCGAGTCACTGAAAGTTGTGCAGAAAGGGGCGCAAGGCGTGCCTGGGTTTGACACCGAGGTGGCAACAAGCGCGGAAGCTGCACAATCTTTTAGCCAGCCACAAGCAGCTGTACCAACGGATAACACGGCAAGCTCGATTTCAGCTGCACTAGGGTTGAGTTCGGCACTGCCTAGCCCTCAATTAGATCAGCAAGTGGCGGCTATTGTTCAGGAGACAGCTGCCCGTTTGATCGACTTATTGCGCGCGCGGACCAGTATCAAAAACGAACTTCGGGTGCAGCGCACAATGGTACAGGTGCAAGCCAATAACCCACTTAAATTCAGTGCTAATAGTACCGATGCGCTGAATGCAATGTTTGCTGATAATAGTGCTTTTATGTCACCACAACAGGCCATAAAAGATGGCTTTGATGATCTTTCTGATCACCAGGTAGCGGTACTGGCGGGTATGCGTGCAGGCTTTGATGCAATGTTAAATTTTTTTCATCCACAAAAAATCGAGCAGCGTTTGAATTCGCCTTCCGGTTTATTGTCGAATAAAAATGCCAAAAACTGGGAAGGGTTTTCTAAGATGTATAAAGAGTTAGTGCATGACCAGGATGCGTGCTATCGGCGTTTATTTGGGGATGAATTTGCAGAAACCTATGAGCGTCAGCTCTCAGAGCTTAAAAATGCTAGAAATTTCAATGGATAACGGCTGCCAGCTAAAAGAAGGCTCTACTGCTCAATATGCGTTTGGGAGCTTTGCCTTTAAGGTAGGCGATAGTTGCCTACTTTAAAGCTAAATACTTAGCCTAGGAGCCTGTCGGACTTAACACTGGCCTACTGCGAAAAAGCCGGATTTGGCCATTTTTTATGCTGATTCTCGTTAAATAGAACCACTATTCGCCTCGGATCATCATAAAAAATGGCTCAAACCGGTCTTTTTCTCGCT
>JAHZJJ010000016.1 GCA_022600975.1 Gammaproteobacteria bacterium | reverse complement strand
TGTTTTTTAACACCGCAATTCCAATAGTTTCCAGCTGCTCTTCTGGCGGAACCGGTTGGGTCATGAGTGTCGATTTTGCCACTGGCAAAGCACCGAACTTTCCAGTTTTCGATGCCAATAATGATGGTGCCATTAATGATGGGGATAAAGGTTATGTGGGTGAAAAATTTGAAGACTTTAATAGCGCTGAGAACCCGGATGAAAAAAATTCATCCAACCCAGGAATACTAGACGGAGGCAGTTTTATTGATCCTGGAGATGATGGTTCTCTAAACCCTCCGAATGGTAACCCTTCGGAGATCACCGAAAAACTAATCGCGATAATTAATGGTAACGAAGGAGATTTTAATATTGGCCCTGGTAATAACCAGGGCCGCCTATCCTGGGAGGAACTAGGCCGCTAGCGCCGTTCACCTACAAGTACTCCTGGCATAAATTGGTGCCAGGGGTGTGCTACTACTTTGCCAGTAATATTGCCGTCTGTTAGCTGTAAAAATATTGGAAGCCAAATTATGTCCTGCCAACTGCAAAAACAACAAGGGTTTACCTTGATAGAGATGCTTATTGTAATCGTGGTTATCGCGATTTTGGCATCCATTGCGCTACCAGCCTACCGAAGCCAGGTGATCTCTGCCAATCGCGCCGATGCTCAGGGTGCTTTAATGAATCTTGCTCAGGCTATGGAGCGGTACTATACCCAGAATGGCAACTATGATGGTACTCATGCAAATGGAGTACCCACTATTTTCCCCGCTGAAGTACCAATTGATGGAACAAATAAATCTTATACTCTTAAAGTCATAACAAGTGGTACTCCCGCCACGGCCTATACCTTAACAGCCATTCCCATAAGCGGTAGCATACAGGCCGGTGATGGTGCGTTTAGCTTAAGCAGTACAGGTGAGAGGCTATGGAATAAGGGCGATAACGAGAATGGAGAAGAGGACACTTGGTAAATGCGCTGTAACAGTGCGGCGCTAAGCCAGAACTCCCCAAATAACCAACGAGAAGCCTGGCCGCTGTTAAATTGTGCTAGCTTCAGTGCGGTGCGGATATCGCTGAAATATATTGCGCACAATCACTACTGTTCATTTTATGAGAAATGTCGCCCATACTGAGCATACCCACCAGGCGCTTGTCGCTATTAAGCACTGGCAATCGACGTACTTTTGCATGCTCCATACGTCGCAGCGCATGTTCCATTTCATCCTCGGGGGTGCAGAATTTAATTTGCCTGCTCATCACATCACCGGCGGTCATAGACGATAGGACTTTACCTTTAGCCACCGCCCTGCAGACGATATCGCGATCAGTCACCATACCCACAATCTGATCATTATCACTCACTGGAACGGCACCCACATCCAGGTTCAGGAGAATTTGTGCTACTTCTATCAGGGGAGTGTTTATTCCACACCAATTTACACCTTGGTGCATCGCTTGTTTCACTTTCATGCTATAGCTCCACAATTTATTTACGAAGTGCCCAGTATATAGTGAGGAATTGGGCATCAAAGTGATTAATATTCTCTTAGGTATGAAAAACACGAAGGGGAGATGCTATGCCAAAAGTCTGGGTTTTAGTTGCGAATCATACTTGTGCGCGGGTCTTTAAAGCAGAAAAAGGTAAAACGGGGGGGTTGAACGAGATTGAATCACTTGTTTACCCCGAGGGACGGCTGAATGGTCGAGAATTGTTGAGTGATGCGCCAGGGCGCGCTTTTGGAGGTGCGGGGCCAGGTCGCCATGCTATGGGCAACGCTAAGGATATTCGTCACCAGGGGGCGGAGAAGTTTGCTCGTGATATTGCTCAGATTCTGGAGCGCGGGCGTCGGCAGGGGCTCTTTGACAAACTTTATATCGTTGCCGACCCCTCCATGGCGGGGAGTTTACATCTGTCTATGAGTGCGCAGACACTAGCCACTGTAGCCGGTGAGGCGCGCAAAAACCTGGTGAGTTGCAATGCTGAGGCAATACGTACACAACTGCCGACCTGGTTGTGACTAGAATTGTAAGGCTTGGGGAGTTTGCGAGCGCAGTATCCTGAAGTGAGGGGGGACATAACCACCAGACCATAGGATGTGGCCATGCTGAAACTGTTTGAGACTCTGCGGGGAAAAATTGTCGAAAGAGACCTCGCGCCCCGCAGTCGGGTGGCTGATCGCTATCAACAGCTTTCTAGAGCTGTATGGATAGATTTACAAGAGCCGGGGAAACACGAGCGGGTCCTACTGAAGCAAATGTTGCGCACGGAATTACCGGATTCTGAATCGGTTGAAGAGATAGAATCCTCGGCGCGCTACTTTATCGATAGCGCAGGGATTCACATTCACTCGCTGTATCCTATTCAGAGTGAAGGTCGCCACAAAACCACCACCGTTGCTTTTATTTTACAGCCCCATCGCTTGATTACCGTGCGCGATGCCGAGGTGGCTGACTTTCATGAGCTGCGTATGCGCGTTAGGTTAGGTCAAATTGAAGCATACAGCGCCCGAGAAATGTTAATACAAATATTTGAGCAGAAAGTGGAAAGCCTAGCTGATGCCCTTGAAGCTATTCATTTGAAGCTCGGGGAAGTCAGCCATCAGGTATTGGAGGAAGAGGGCGCAGAGTTACAAATGGTTATCGAGCAGTTGGCGGAACTGGAAGACAACAATGGCAAGATGCGTCTGTGTCTTATGGATACCCAGCGGTCCATGATTTTTTTGCTACGTAATCTCAAGGGCAGCAGCCCAATGCATGAAAGCTGTCGGGCGGTGGCGCGAGATATCGATACCTTGATGTCACATACCACCTTTTTATTTGAAAAAATAAATTTTCTTATGGATTCCACTCAGGGGTTTATCAATATTGAGCAGAATAAAATCACTAAAATATTTTCGATTGCTGCAGTGGTTTTTTTGCCTCCCACGCTGATCGCCAGTATTTATGGTATGAATTTTATGGATATGCCCGAATTGCGCTGGCTGCTGGGCTACCCTTGGGCGCTAGGTTTAATGTTGCTGGCGGGGGTGGCCCCTTATTGGTATTTCAAGCGGAAAAAATGGTTATGAAAAAATTTGGCAATATAGTGATGTGGTATAGGTAGAGCGTCAACAGAGAGGCTAGGCTAGAATTCGTCCGCTGTATTTCTACCTGCGGGAGAATAGAGACTTTAAATGAACACGCTTGATGTTTTGGTTGCGATTTGGAAGTAAATATGAAACAAGCGGGCCCCAAACCCTTGCATATGAAATACTGGTTGAGTGTACAACAGGCGCTAGATCATTTAAGGGTGCTGGCGGAAGAGGAGATCGGCAGCGAGGGGCTGGCAAAGTTGGTT
>JAHZJJ010000130.1 GCA_022600975.1 Gammaproteobacteria bacterium | reverse complement strand
TTGCGCAATTGTCGGGGCTGCAAATATGTCCTTAACCCACAATTGCAAACCTTCCATGCGCAGTCGGTTAACCAATTGCAGGCTCACAATAGAGTCGCCGCCTATACGAAAAAAATGGTCCCTAATACCCACTCGTTTTAAACCCAAGACTTCCGCCCACAGACGACACAGTTGTACTTCCAGCGCTGTGCGTGGCGCCACATAGCGGCTCTCATCCAGCCACTCTGGTGCCGGTAGTGCCTTGCGATTCAGCTTGCCGTTAATCGTTAATGGCACTGACAGAATGGCCATTAAGCTCGCTGGAACCATGTACGCCGGTAACGCTGCGGTTAAGGCGCTATGCAGTGCAGTGCGGTCAAATATTGCTTCCGCGTGCATAACCACATAACCGGCCAAATACCTCTGATCCCCTTGCTTGCGATCGATTACTACCGCCTGACGCACACCGCGCTGGGCACCAAGTACCGCTTCGATCCCGCCTAGCTCAATCCGGTAACCCCGGATTTTTACCTGCATATCATTGCGGCCCCGATATTCCAGCTGGCCTGCACCCTGCGCATCCATCACCCAACGCACCAGGTCACCACTTTTATACAGCCGTGTATAACCTTTTTCCCGATCCTCCGCGCTGGCAAATGGATTGGTAATAAAACGTTCGGCAGTTAAATTCTCCCGGTTCAGATAGCCTCGCGCGACACCTGCACCGCCAATGTACAATTCACCTACTGCACCAATGGGCACTGGGTTAAGTTGTTCATCCAATACGTAGACTTGAGTATTGGCAATCGGTTGGCCGATACAGCGTTCTGTGTCCTTAGTTCGAAAATGGTGTGCAGTGGTACAAACGGTAACTTCTGTAGGGCCGTAGGCGTTAAATAATCGAATGCCTTTGTTGTTAAAACGACGTAAGGTATCTAAGGATGGTGTTTCGCCTGCAACAACTAGAGTTTTTAACGTGGGCCAACAGGCCGTATCCAATTGGGCCAAAACAGCAGGTGGCAAGGTTGCCCACTCAATATGGTACTGCTCAGCCAGCTTGATTAATTGCGCAGTGTCAAGGCGCTCTTCTTCGCTACATAAAATACAACGAATCCCCATCAACAGATTAACAAACAGCTCGGAGACACTGGCATCGAATACCATATCCGCAAACAGCAAGCCGCTGTCGTATTGCTCAATCTTAAATAGTGCTTGCTGTGCTGTTATTAAATGCACCACATTATGGTGTTCAACCATAACGCCCTTGGGCTGGCCTGTGGTTCCCGAGGTGTAAATAACGTAGGCTAAATCCCGCGGGCCACTGACTGGGGATAGATTATTGATACCACCCAGCCATTTAGGCTCAGCGTCCACAGATAAAATCAACGGATCGGCGGAGGCTTCTTCAGTGTCTTCCGTACACCAATCTGTCAGACGCGCTTGGTAGTGGGATTGGCATACTACAATTGGCGCTTGGGTATCCTTCAGGATATAAACCACCCGACTTTGCGGATATTCTGGTGACAAAGGCACATAGGCTCCACCCGCTTTCAGTACCCCCAGAATGCTCACCACCATCTCAATACTGCGACACAGGTACAGGGCAATCAGGGTGTCGGCCGTTAGCGGTGTGCCCGCGTGTTCTTGGTATGCTTGTCGCAGGCCATTCGCCACCGCATTGGCTCGCGCATTCAGTTCGGCATAACTTAGCGATGCTTCTTCAAAAATTAGGGCGGTGGCGTTGGGGCGCTTTGCTACCTGCTGCTCGAACAGGCTAACCAATGTCTCACCTACGGGATACACTGTTTGCGATTTATTCCAATCCACCAGTGTCAATTGCTTTTCTTGCTCTAACAATAACGAAAAGCTTGAGCACTCAACGCTTGGTTTTTGCGCCCCCGTGCACATTAATTGAATCAAGCGCTCGCTGAGCAGCCGGGCCTCAATATCACTGAAATAACGTTCAGAATAGGACAGCTGCAACGTTAAATTTTGCTCTGAACAATAATTTACCAAGCGTATTCTAAGTGGCTGACCATCACCCCGACCAGCCAAGTATCTGGGCGCGCTTGAAACAGTTTCAGTAATTTGGGTTTGCTGTGGAAATGTGTCGTAAACAATCTGGATATCATGCAGGTTAGCTGCCTGGTTATTATACAGAAGAGACAAATGGCTCCTGGGGTAATGGCTGTGCTTAAAAACCTCTTTGAGTGAGTTTTGCACTTGCGCTGCTAGCGCTTCAAAGGTATTACCATATAGCATGGTAGGAGCAGTGCTCATTGATACTTCATTTGAAAACCTGCCGATTATCGGCATAGACCTTTTGCCTTGTCGGCCATGCATCAATAAGCCGAATACAGGTTCCTCTATATTTAATATTTTCGAAAAATAAACACTTACGGCTGCAATAAGCATCGTCAACGGGCTAAGTTTTTGTTTGCGAACAAAATAGCTAATGGCATCAATGGCGTCTTTAGGGAGCTCGACATCAACATACTGAGTGTTTGGGATGTAGTCTGGTGCTGGCGGATAATAAACAGGTAATCGCGTTATTTTTTTATGGTTTGCAAAAGCTTTCCAGTATTCACTATCTTTACCATAGCGCCACGAATTGAGATAACTTCGCGCTTGTAAAACACAATCACGATAAGTAGGAAGTTCATTTAGCCAGTCAAGAGATTCTTTTGATTTTAGGCAGTGATGCACTTGGCGCAATACATCTAAGACATGCTTAGCACCCATACGATCATTAAATAGCCGATGAAATATCAAAAATAAATAATATTTATTTTTTCCTAGAAAAATTATTGCGAATCGATGCCTAACAGCCCCAATATCGTTATAGGAGAGAGGTTTATCCACCTGCTCCCGCATCCAGTCTGTAACATAATTATTATTTAAATAATCATCAGAGAAATCGAAATACTCCATTTCAGAGCAGCTAGTATAAGCTGGAAAAATAGCTTGCAATGAGGCACCAGCTTCTTGTTCTACTAATATCGTACGTAATCCTTCAATATGTCGTTCTAAGAGCTTCCATGATTGACTTAGTAATTCGATATCAGAGACATCTTTAAAGGTTACCTCTTGATAAATGCCAATATTGCACGATGAGTCGTGTGAACTCAGTAGACTATCAAAATAAATGCTTTCTTGGGCTGGGAGCAAAGGTACCAAAAAAGCTTCTTTGTTGATAGGTGCCATCCTTATACCTTCGGATTAGAAGAATAAACTTTACCATCATGATGAAATATATTCTTAGCATATGCAAAGTTATCACTTTTCTGTCACTCATAAAGCATAAGTGTGCCAGTTTCAAAGAGACTGAGGTTTTATTTAACTGTAACCCTAGCTAGTAAAAGCTAAGGTTACATTAGCGCATATACTCGAACAGCATAAAAATCATTTCTGGCGCAATATGAATCCCTTTGTTAACCAAACCATTCAGAACTTTTATCAAGTTAGCAATATTGTGCGGCAGGATGGCATCGACAAATACCCAGAAAGAATCCAAAGCTTATTTGACCCAGAATCTGCGCACTGCTTTAAACGCCACCCTGCGCTATTACCCGGCTTTAACGCAGGAGCCCACAAGCTGTCTAGCCGCCATCCTCGATTTTACATTTAACCTCGGTGCTGGGCGCTATTTGCTTCTGCCGCCTGTGCAATCACAATTCTCTTCACTTCAATGACTTCCGCATCGTCAAACTGCTCGGAATAATACTATTTGCGTGGCCGCCTGTCCGTGGTCTTCAGCTGTGAGTGTTTCTTTTATAGATTAACAATTCGATATCGGAACCATTCTGGTTTACTCGCGGTATTTTTATTTGGCTCTTATTGAATCCAAAAAGTAAGCTTTTTCGTCAGGCATCACAGAGTGTGTTCAAAACCTATAGATTGAAAGCTCAGAACTATTACAGAACCTGAAATACTCTACCTTTAAAATCCAAAAAAATTATCATTTATTGAATGCCAACTAACCCTTATACTCTAACCCTAAACAGAAAACCTTACTCAAATTGAGCGCAGTAGCTCAAAGCTTTTCACCACCAATAACCTTTACACTACGTGACTACACAATGACACCGCAATGGAGATTTTTAGTATTATCCAGGCAAGGGCTAACCTCACAGCAACCCTTCGGCACCGGCTTATCTGCAAGCCGCAGTGCCATCGAGCATCTTGGATATGTGCAAATTGATACGCTATCGGTAGTCGAACGTGCCCATCATCATGTGCTCTGGAACCGAGTGCCGGACTATAACCTCGACCATTTAAACCAACTGATCGATAAACGCCACATCTTTGAGTATTGGTACCACGCCGCATCCTACCTGCCAATGCGAGACTACCGCTATGCGCTGCCACAGATGCTATCCATACGCGCGGGCAAAAACCGTTATTACAATAATATCGATAAAAAAATAATGAAAGAGGTCCTTGCTCGTATAACCGCAGAAGGCGCCTTGCGGGCACGAGATTTTGACCAAGACAATAACAGCCAGCGCAAATGGTGGGGCTCGGGGCCGACACGGCGTGCTATCGACAGGTTATTTATGCAGGGCGACCTAATGGTATGCAGCCGCAAAGGTATGGAGAAAGTTTATGACCTCACCGAGCGCTGCTTGCCAGAGGGCATTGATTTAAGTATGCCCAGCCACGAAGAATATGCGGCCTATTTGTTTAACACTACCCTCAGGGCACACGGCATTTTTACCTGGAAGCAGCTCTTACATCTAAAAACAGGCAAAAGCTTGCGAGATGCAATGACAAAAGTGGTGAATGAGCGCATCGAAGCTGGAGTGATCGAAGCAGTGAGCTGCGCCGACGCACCAACCTTTTATGCAGACATCAAGGCTCTTGAACAAGTCTCCATTATCGACACCAAAGTAAAAATACTATCCCCATTCGACAATTTGGTCATTCATCGCGAACGCTTAGGTTCATTGTTTAAATTCGATTACCGGCTTGAATGTTATGTTGCCGCACCCAAGCGTGTATTTGGTTATTTTTGCCTACCCATTTTATACGGCAATACCCTAGTGGGCCGGATAGACTGCAAAGCCCACCGGGCCGAACAGCGTTTTGAAGTATTAAGCTTGCACTTAGAAACTAGCTCGGTTGATCGGCAACAGCTACTCCTGGAACTAAACCCCGAGCTACAAAAGTTTGCCAACTTCAACCGCTGCCCACAGCTCGATACCAGAGTATTCGAGAAAAAATACCACCGCTGTTCTACAGTAGCTTAAATCGCACTGACATCCCCCATTGGCAGCGCAGGGGTGTCAGTGCTTCTAAACTGCTTATAACTTGCTCTGGACTTTAGTGTTGCGAACCTGAATCACCCCTCGGAGGTTTAGGGGGCAGGTTATCTTCAGAAGCTTGAGCCTTTTGCTGGTCTTCTACTAGCTGAAGTTCCTTTACCGTGGGCAAGGTTTGCTCAACGATCGTCAGTTCGCCACCATCGCGGGCCACTATGTATAGCTTTACGATGTTGTCCCCCATCCATACCGGCGTGATGGTGAAAACTTTACCCAGGTGAACAGATTGCAATAATTTACAGTCTACCTCTAAC
>JAHZJJ010000129.1 GCA_022600975.1 Gammaproteobacteria bacterium | reverse complement strand
TGCCCTGGAGCAGGTGGTGGAATATCGGCTTGAGCTGGTGTGTGCAGACGCGCTGGTGGAGCAGATTTTGACTGCATTGCGCAGTGCCCACCCTTACGAAGAGCCGGCATTTGATCTTTGGCGCTTGGATGAGCGTTGTGGTTAAATCTGAATTTAATTTTGTTTTTAGATCGTTAGCGCTTGCGCTCAATCACACCGCGATGCAGCCCGAAATGCCCTAGTTTGCAATCATTGAAATAGTGTTTGAGTACAGCGGTCATCACAGGGAAGGCCATATTGTTCCAGGGAACTTCCCTTTCACTGAATAATTCCACTTCTAGGGATTCCGGGCCGGGGCCAAAATTGTGGTCGGTAAGTTCGCCGCGATATAGCAAATAGACTTGGTTGATCTGCGGAATATCGTAGACGGCGTATAGATCGTCTACGCGAATCTTGGCTCGCGCCTCCTCCCAGGATTCCCGCAGCGCCCCCTGTTCGCTGCTTTCTCCATTTTCCAAAAACCCGGCGGGCAGTGTCCATAGCCCATAGCGCGGCTCTATTGAGCGCTTGCATAGTAAAAGTTTGTTATCGAGATAAGGTAGTACACCGACAATCATGCGGGGATTGAGGTAATGAATAGCATCGCACTGGCGACAGAGATGGCGTGGGCGATCATCCCCAATGGGGATTTCAAAAACAAGGGCGTGACCACATTGGCAGCAGAAGTTCATGGCGCAAGTATACCCGCGTAATAGCTAAATACCAGTGCTTGATCCTTGCTCATACATATCCTTAAAGGTTGATTGCGTTGTAGTTGTTGCAAGTATTTCCAGGGCGACAATGGTAGTCAATCAGGCTGGATTTGGCAGTGGCCAGTTTTGTTAGCTTTCAGGCTGGATTTGTATTTTCAGCTGCGAATGGCTCAGCTATACCTTTTAATTCTTGTAAAAAGGTTTCCATTACTCGGTTGGGGCGAGCGCCGCGGCGGCTGATAACTGCGTACTCTAGTGTGAACTCAGAATCTTTAATTTCCAGCGCTGCGAGCCGCTTGTCGCGCTGCCATTGCCACGCATAGTGGCTGGGCAGATAACCGATAAACTGGCCGGTATGGATTAAAAATGCCATTCCTTCTCGGTCTGTTGCTTCCGCTGCTATGTGCAGCTGGTTGTAGCATGCTGTCATGCCTGTAGTTCTATCGGATAACAGTGCAACTGCATCGTATTGTTTTAGTTTTATATGCACCAACGCATCCGCAGATAGTTTGTAAAGAGGGTGTCTGTCACTGCAGTAAAGTTGCATTTGCTCTCGGTATAGGGGTAGATAATCCAGTCCTTGTAGCTGCCGGGTCATTGGCACCACGCCCACCTGTAGGCGTCCATCTAATACGCCTTTTTCCACTTCACTGGCAGTGAGCATGCTGATGCGGATATCTATTTCCGAACTTTTGGTGCGTAATGCCCCCAAGGCATCGGTGATGGTCATCTCTGGCATGGTGACTAAATTATCGCTGATACCGATAGCCAACTTGCCGCGCAGTTGCTTTTGCATAGCGTTTACTTCGGCACGGAAATCCTCCATGGATGCCAGCAATCGCAGGACCGCCTCGTAAACCTGTTGGCCTTCATCGGTTAAGGCAAAGCCAGATCGCCCGCGCTGGCAAAGGCGAAACCCCAATCGTTTTTCCAGATCGGAGATAGTAATACTAATCGCTGAGCGGGAGATATTTAAAGTAGCTTCTGCAGCTGAAAAACCATTGCTTTCCACCACGGTTCTAAAAATTTTTAGCATCCGGATGTCAATATTACTGATTTGCCCAAATCCATTCACGTTCTAGGTATCCGTAATCAGTCGAAGGAGACTTAGTTTAGTAAAAGATAAACTATAGATAAACAGATAATCATCTAAATAACTTATTGAAAGCCTAGAATGGTGGCCTTACCTGGCACTTAGTGGAGTTTACCCCCCATGACTAATTTTATGCCCGATTGGGCTGCCAAGCCCTCCAGTGCGGATCTGGAGGCACATTGGATGCCCTTTAGCGCCAACCGATACTACAAAGAGCATCCTGTGATGGTCACTGCTGCCGAGGGTTGTTACTACACCACCAACGACAATAAAACACTTTTCGATGCACTCTCAGGCCTATGGTGCTGCGGTGCTGGCCATGGTCGTCGTGAAATTGCCGATGCCATCGCCAAGCAGGCCACACAACTCGATTATGCACCGGGGTTTAATGTTGGCCACCCGCTCGGTTTTGAGTTGGCGACTCGCCTCACCAAACTTGCGCCCACGGGCCTGGATTATGCGCTATTCACCAGCTCGGGCTCCGAATCGGCTGATACTTCACTGAAAATGGCCCGTGCCTATTGGCGTATGCGTGGCCAACCTCAGCGCACTAAGCTTATCGGCCGTGCGCGAGGTTATCATGGTGTGAATATCGGCGGTACCAGCGTTGGTGGTATTAATGGCAACCGCAAGCAATTTGGCCAAATTCTCGATGCCGACCATTTGCCCCACACATTGTTGCAGGAAAATGCTTTTTCACGGGGCCAGCCAGAGCATGGTGCGCATCTTGCTAACCATTTGGAAGAGCTGATAGAGCTGCACGACGCTTCGAATATTGCTGCAGTCATTGTTGAACCCTTCTCTGGCTCCGCTGGAGTGATCGTGCCTCCCCAGGGTTATTTGCAGCGTTTGCGGGATATTTGTGATCAGCATGGCATCTTGCTGATTTTTGATGAAGTCATCACCGGTTTCTGTCGTACCGGTAATTTTTTTGGTGCCGACACCTTTGGTGTAACGCCAGATATTATGAATCTGGCCAAGGGGCTGACTAACGGTACAGTACCTATGGGGGCGGTGCTGGCGAAAAAAGAAATTTATCAGGCTTTTATGGCCGCTGATTTGCCTCGACACGGTATTGAGTTTGCCCATGGTTATACCTATTCAGCTCACCCACTGGCGTGCGCCGCCGCGCTGGCCACTTTGGAGCTATATCAAAGTGATGACAGTATCGGCCAGGTGCGTGCGCTGTCGGGTTACTTTGAAGAGGGGATTCACAGCCTCAAAGGCCTGCCTCAGGTTGAAGATATACGCAACATTGGCCTTGCGGGCGCGATTCAGCTTGCGGCCCGTGATGGTGACCCGACTATCCGCCCCTTTGAAGTTTTTCGGCGCTGCTGGGATAAAGGTTGCCTGGTTCGTGCCGGTGGTAACACTATCCAACTGGCACCACCTTTTATTGCCACAAAATCGGAAATCGATTTTCTATTTAATCGCCTACAAGATGTACTGAGTGAACTGAAGTAAGAGGATAACCATGAATATTCTGGGCCATTTTATTAACGGACAGGCTGCCGATGGTGGCACCCGTACCGCAGACGTGTATAACCCGGCGCTGGGCCAAATTAGCAAGCAGGTTGCACTTGCTGATAAAGCGACGGTGGAAACTGCCATCGAAGTTGCCAGTAGTGCCTTTCAAGCCTGGCGCGATACGCCAACTTTGAAACGCGCACAAGTCATGTTCCGCTACAAACAATTACTGGAGCAGCATGCGGATGCCTTGTGCCGCTTGATTACTGAAGAAAATGGCAAGACGTTGTCTGATGCCCGCGGCGAACTGTTGCGTGGTATTGAAGTGGTGGAATACGCCTGCGGCGCGCCTGAATTTCTCAAGGGCGAACACTCTCGCAATGTTGGCCCTGCCATTGATAGTTGGTCTGAATTTCAGGCCATCGGGGTGGTTGTCGGTATTACGCCATTTAACTTCCCCTCTATGGTGCCTATGTGGATGTTTCCAATGGCCATCGCCTGCGGCAACACCTTTGTGCTCAAACCGTCAGAAAAAGTGCCTTCTGCCGCTTTACTTATGGCTGAACTGCTTACAGAAGCGGGGCTTCCAGACGGCGTATTCAATGTGGTTAATGGCGATAAGGAAGCGGTCGATACACTACTGGCCGACCCTCGAGTAGAAGCGATCAGCTTTGTGGGCTCAACCCCCATTGCTAAATATATTTATGCTACCGGCACGGCGAACGGTAAACGAGTTCAAGCGCTTGGCGGTGCAAAAAATCATGCCATTATTATGCCGGACGCCGATGTTGATAATGCAGTTAACGCTTTGATGGGCGCGGCTTATGGCTCTTGTGGTGAACGCTGCATGGCAATTTCGGTTGCGGTTTGTGTTGGCGATGAAGTTGCCGATATAGTGGTAGATAAACTGCAGGCGCAACTTTCACAATTGAAAGTGGGCAAAGGCACGGATGCCGATGCTGAAATGGGGCCACTGATCACTGCACAACATTTGCAAAAGGTGCGCGGTTATGTGGATCTTGGAGTGGAAGAGGGTGCCAGTCTGGTAGTAGATGGGCGCGAGCTCGAAGTCTCTGGTGCCCAGCAGGGTTATTTTCTCGGTGGTTGTCTGTTTGATCGGGTAACCGCCGATATGCGTATTTATCGGGAAGAAATTTTTGGCCCGGTATTATGTGTTGTGCGTGTAGAGAACCAGCAGGCGGCCATGGATCTGATTAACGCCCACGAATTTGGCAATGGTACTTGTATATTCACCCGTGATGGCGAAGCTGCCCGCTATTTTAGCGATAAGATTCAGGTCGGTATGGTGGGTATCAATGTACCGCTCCCAGTGCCAGTGGCTTATCATAGCTTTGGCGGCTGGAAAAGCTCGCTGTTTGGGGATCTGCATGCCTATGGCCCAGACGCAGTGCGCTTTTATACCCGGCGTAAAATGATCACCCAGCGCTGGCCATCCGGCGGCGTGCGCGAAGGTGCTCAGTTTGCCTTTCCCAGTATGAAGTGAGCTTGGCACAAGTGAGTTTACCTATAACGATAAAAATTCTTTAGGGGCCTCTTTGAGGCCCTTTTTACAATATTCACAGATGAAAATACCTTGAGATCGCCCATTAACACGATACTTCCGGCAGCGCCTCCCAGCAGGTTGTGTAAGCGGGCGAAGTGTAGGCTTGGCGCATTTTCCATTTCTTGTGGGTGCCCTCAGCGCCCAAGAATAAGGTGCCGCGGCCAAAGCGTTGGTTAATCTGGTCCAGTGCCTGCATGACTTCTCCTGCTCGAGCTGATTGTTCTTTGGTAAACAGATCACCCTGGGCAATTGATTTGGGCACCAACTCTACTAGGCCGATCCCGGCTTTCATAAAGCGTTGCCTGGGACAGTAGAGAGCACCGATTGCCTGTTTCGCTAGCTGAACAATCATCCGGCTATCATCGGTTGGGTAGGGTGTTTGTACCATTGTACTGCGGCTATAGTAGCTGGGCTCATGGGGCGATGTATGTAGAAATAGGTGGATTGTTTTTACTAAAAATTGCTGAGCACGCAATTTTTCCATGGCTCTGCTGGCATAAGTGGCGACGGCTTGTTGTATCGGTTGTAATGCACTTAGTTTTTCACCAAAGGAACGGCTGCAATAAATCTGCTGTTTTGCTGGAGGCTGCTCCTTTAAAGAAAAACAAGGGTTGCCATTTAATTCTTCAATAGTGCGCTCAATATTTATACTGATCTGGTTGCGTAAAATTTTTGGGTTGGCCAGCGCCAGATCCTGAGCGGTTGTAATACCAAATCTTGCCAACCGCTTCGACAAGCGCTGCCCTATGCCCCATACCTTATCCACCGGAGTGCGGCGTTGCAGCCACTGCCATTTTTTTGCTGTATCGAGCACACAGACGCCCTGGCATTTTGGTATTTTTTTTGCCGCTCGGTTGGCCAGTTTGGCGAGTGTTTTGGTTGGCGCTATGCCCACACCTACCGGCATGCGGACATCCCGCCACAAGCTTTGGCGAATTTGCTGCCCGTAGCTGCGCCAAGCTTGCTGCAGGCCTCGCAAATCGAGAAACATTTCATCGATGCTGTAAACCTCAACTTCCGGGCTGAACTGCCGCAGGGTGGTCATCACCCGATGTGAGATATCGCCATATAGAGGGTAATTACTGGAAAATATCGCCACCTTGTGTCGGCGCAGCAAGGGCTCGATTTTAAAGAAAGCCTCCAGGTCACCAATACCCAGCGTCTTGGCTTCTTTGGAGCGGGCGACGACAAAACCGTCATTATTAGAGAGCACAACAACTGGCTGCCCGCGTAGGTCCGGGCGGAATATTTGCTCGCAGCTGGCATAGCAGCTGTTACAGTCGACCAGTGCCAACATTTTAGGCAGACCGGTGATAGCGAATTGACGCCTTGACCACCCCTTCAACCACAATATCTTGCGTTTCTTCAATTGGAATTGGTGGATATTGCTCATTAGCCGATAGCAGGCGCCCGCGATGGCGGTCTAATACCTTGCAAGTCAGTTGCCCATCTAGCGCCACTACAACTACATCTCCCTGCAGGGGTTCCAGGGAGCGATCGACGATCAGTAGATCCCGATCAAAAATACCAAGCCCCTGCATGGAGTCACCATTGGCTCGCGCCAGGAAAGTCGCCGCTGGCCTAGTGATCAAATGTTGCTCAATGCTCAATGGGGCTTCTTGATGGTCATCTGCGGGGGAGGGGAATCCTGCGGCAATACCGCAGCCATACAAGGGGAGATATTTCATTGCTGGTAACACTTCTCAATACTGTATATAAATACAGTATGGTGCTATAAGCTTGTAGTGCAAGGGAAAAATCTGACTGATAATTCTGGTGCGGTTCTGTGAGGTAGAGCCACTGGTCAGAGCAGTAACTGTGTAGTAGTTCAGATCACATCTGAACTACTACACCTTATGCAAAGGCTGAGACTGGGTTATTTTACCGACGTTAAAATCTGTGCCAAATACCGTTAACATAAGATCGTAACGTTTCGTCATCAAGAAATAACGCTTCGCGAACTGCTTTTAAATTCCAGCTAGTGCCAAGAAGAATAACCGCGTTGATCTTATAGGAGGCATTGCGGTTGCGCTCGACTCTGTGGTCCTCGCGCAGTTCTCGAATTTTATCATCTGTCAGCCAAAATTTTTTCATGGGCGTGAACTATGGTCGAAATTTTTCTAAAAGCTTAACAAACTATTATTTTTTGTTAAGCCTAATGTTCAAACGCTTTGGGTATATAACCCTGGCCGACTTTCTTGAGTCGCTATTACACGTGGAGCTCGAGCAAGATACTTCGCGTCACCGGGAAATAGATAGTTTATTTTCTCTATACCCAGAGTGAAGTTTTTGCGACAGAACCAGGGTGATTGTCAGCACCCCCTAGCAGCCGACGTTATAACTCAGCTTTGCCCTGTCCTTTTTAATTTTCACTTTCTTTATAATGATCTCACCGATTTCTTTGATATTCTTCACATGGGTACCTCCACAGCCCTCGGCTTGGTACTCTCCAAATTGAACGCTACGATAACCGGATTCCTCCCACACTTTCACCTCCATACCTTCTTTAATGACCTCATTAACTCTGCTTTGCACAAGTTGGCACCAACTGTCCTTATCGCTAGGCTCCATATACTCATTAAATTCCAAATAGGCTTCTCCAGGATAATGATGCCCCTTAATGCACTTCCATTCTGGCTCCATCTCAGTTAAAACATAATCCAAAAGATGGCCCGCCGAATGTAATCGAGAGTTTATCCGACGAGACTCCAGATCAATCGTTAAGACTACAGAATGCTCACTTCGGCATTGAATTTTTTCAGGGACATAGTGCCTGATTTCTGAGCCAATGCTTAAGGCTTTACTCACTTCAAACCGACGGTTCCCGATTTCCACATACCCCACGTCACTGAGCTGACCACCGCCTTTTGGATGGAATACAGTGTCCTCAAAAACCAGATAGGTATCGCCTTCATCTTCGGAAACAGAAACAATATTTGTTACCAAAGCATCAAGATTTGAATTGTTTAAATATGAATAATTCATGATGTTTTCTCTTGAAGTTAACTTCATTGAACAAAATTGCACCTATAAGTAAAAGACCTCAGATTATTTCTTAGCCTTTCATTATTTCTCTTAGCATTAAGTAACCAAACAAAGCGGCGAATAGCGGCTCGGCTGAATAAATAATTGATGCTTTTGTCGCTGAAACGAATTTCTGCAACCGTGTTTGCAAATAGATAGTCAGAACTGTGGCAAAGATGGCGCAGTATAAAATAGAGTTGAAATGGGTGATATTAAGCTGGTTTATACTCACACCCTCCGTAGATAGGCCAAAAGTTATCGAAGATAGTACAAAAACGCCTGACATTTGCACCCACGTAGAAATCAATGGGCTATCATCATATTTGGCAATTGTTGGTGTTATCGCGATGATAGATTTTCCCAAAACAATCGAGGATGTTACGTGCTTCTAAACTCATGTTTACTATGACTCCTCTATTAAGTCTTCCAAGATCGTCCTGAAATAGCTTTACAATCGCGGGGTGAGTAAAGCCTATAGGTAGCGCGTAATTATACAGAGTAAAATAAGAAGCGCCATTACACGGCGCCATTAATCTATATTTTAAAGGTGCCCATTATCCCAAAGATGTAATCCTGTACGCGGTCTTTTTTACGTGCGCTACTCAGTTTCTTTCCGTGATCTTGAAGGGGTCATGGAAAAGGCGCTTCACCATTTTAAATTTAATTGTTTGAATAAATTTTCACGATAGAAACCGCACTGACATTCCCCCATTCACAGCGCAGGGGTGTCAGTGCTTTTATACTGCTTAGAACTTGCTTTGGGTTTCAGTGCTGCGAACTTGAATCATCTCTCGGTGGTTTAGGAGGCGGGCCATCCTCAGAGGTTTGGGCTTTTTTTTCTGTTTTTGCTGTTTTTGCTGTGGGCAAACTTTGCTCACCGAGTGTCAGTTCGCCACCATCGCGGGCCACTATGTATAGCTTTACGATGTTGTCTCCCATCCATACCGGCGTGATGGTGAAAACTTTACCCAGGTGAACAGATTGTAATAATTTACAGTCTACTTCTAACATTTTCATAATCTCCTTTAAAAAAGCCTGTGACGCGAAATTTCAAAACGCGTGCACGCTTACAATACACGCTCGTCACAGGCGTAATCCATCTGGATTAAATATAAGGTTATTTTACGGTATGTTTGTATAACGAGGGAGGACGGGCGGGCCGCGGCTGAAGTAGAGAACCACTCCTATTTTCGCGCTACACCACAAC
>JAHZJJ010000015.1 GCA_022600975.1 Gammaproteobacteria bacterium | reverse complement strand
CTCCAGCACCAAAGGTGGGAGCGGATGAAATTGCTCAGCGCAACAAACAACTTTATTGAAGGCGAGCGTGTGATTAGCGTATCATCCAAGACAGCCTCACTAGATATTGCGTTATCTTTTGGGGTTAGCCATCTCTCGGTGTTGGTGCACCGGGGGGTGGCGTTATCTCACGTTCACACGATCATAATGCGATTCTTCTTCGGTTATTGATGAGACTACTTCTCCGCGGGAGCTTTAGTTGTTAGGCGCCCCGCGGGTTACATGACACCATTAACGTATTTTATACGTTTTACTATTTGCGCCGGTTTTTAAGCTAGGCGTCAGGACAGCACCAGCTACGATAATTACTTTTTATGGAGAGTGCAATTTAAAGTGTAGGTTTAGGCGCCTAAAAATTGCTATGTTGTACATAGGCTAGTTTTCTCACGAGGTTGGCCAGTCGCTCACTATTTCGGGAGAACAGGCGATACCATATTCTAAAAAAGTGTGAAGTTTATTTTCTCGCCATAGGGCAGTACTCCTGTGCCTTTCATTCTGCGATCTTTTTCTGGAATCCTAATATGTTTAAGTCAAAAAACCCAACGGTATATTTCATTGCTTTAGGTGCTTTTGCCTTGGGGATGGCCTCTTATGTCACTGCTGGGCTGCTTCCAATGATAGAGGCAGATTTTTCGGTGCCTGTTGCTATTGCTGCGCAGTTAGTTACTGCCTTTACCTTGGCATATGGGTTGGGCTCTCCCATTTTTGTGGCACTGCTGCCGGCACATATGCAACGGACAGGTCTGCTGCTTGCGCTCGTACTCTTTGTGCTTGCGAACGCAGCTAGCGCTCTCTCTGTTGATTTCACAACGCTGCTGATTTTTCGTTCCATTGCGGGGATTGGTGCTGGCGTCTACCTCGCCACGGGCATTGCGGCATCGGCTGCAATTTCTCCTGCTGATCAGCGAGGAAAATCTATCGCAGTGATTATGGGCGGTATGGCGAGCGGAACGGTTCTCGGTGTGCCATTGAGTTTACTGTTGGCCGAACGCTTTGGCTGGGCCTCTGCACTGTGGTTGGTTACAGGGTTGGGTGCTGTGGCATTGTTGGGTTTGTTGGCTCGGCTTCCCAGGTTGCCGGCTGTGCGGGCAACCCCATTGAAGGCTAAGTTGGCGCTATTGGCTGATGGGCAAGTGACTATCATTCTACTTGTTTCGCTGTTAGCGGCAATCGCCAGTTTGGGTATGTATACCTTTGTAGCACCATTGCTGGCTTCTTCTGAGCAGGGAGCCTCTTATTCGGTCATGCCGTTTCTCTGGGCTTGGGGGGTGGGCGGTGTGTTAGGCAGCTTTCTGATCGGCCCTTTGGCGGACCGCTTTAAAGGGCCAGTGCTAACCCTATGGATCATGGTGATCCTGGCTGTTGCGCTGTTTCTGTTGCCTGTTTCATTGTCAGCCGGAGCCTGGTTGATGATGCTGCCAATTGGGATCTGGGGGGCGGTTGGCTGGGCACTGCAAGTTCCACAGAATAATGAATTACTCAAAGCTCGCGAGCAGCAAGGTGACGGCAATCTGTCCATAGCCCTGAATGAATCTGCATTGTATTTAGGCAGTGCAATCGGTGCAGCAATGGGCGGTTTGCTGCTTTTGCAGGAGTGGCCCGTATGGGTGTTGGCGATCAGCGCGGCGGTGGTTGCGGGCTTTGGTGCACTACTACAGCTATTTAATTGTAAGCGCCAAAGTGCCACGGCAAGGTTATCTGCTCACCCTTCATAAATGCTCCATCGGCTAGTGGTATACATGGTTTTCTACTAATTGGTTGAGAGGGTAGATAGTTGCTCAATTTTGGCGTTTTGAGGTGGCGGTTAACAGAGGGAAGGAGGCCATCTCATCCATTTTGCCATGTTGGTAACAACACTTGCCCTTGAGCAGGGGGCGGATCCACCGATGATGGGCTTTAAAGTATTTCGTTTGGCTCAAGCCGCAATTTCGAGCATCCATGTTGCTTAGAGAATGCGCACAGGGCGCTTGAGCTGGCTGTGCCAGCTTGTCGACCGTGCAGAGCGATCGGGTGCTAAAGCTGCCTGAACACAGGTGCGATGGGCTTTGGTGCAATGTTTGCCACAGAAACGCCGTGGGGGCTCACGCTTCAGCACCTGCAGTATCTTGATAAATTTTTACAATTGAAGAATTATGGTACAATTTGATTTCATAAACATTCATGAGTAAAGAAAATGAGTAGAGGCACAGTTAAGTGGTTTAATGCCGATAAGGGTTTCGGCTTCATTACCCCAGAGGATGGTAGCAAAGACCTATTTGTTCATCATTCAGAAATCCAAGCGGGGGGTGGATACGCGACACTGAATGATGGCCAAGCCGTTGAATTTGAAGTTGGACAGGGCCAAAAAGGTCCCTGTGCAAATAAGGTCGTACCGCTGTAACGGTAAGTATATGACCGGATTGTAAAATGTAACCAAGACCAGGGTAGAGGATCTTTCACTTTGCCCTGGTCTTGGTGTATGTGGCCTAGCCTGGGGAAGCTATGGGTTAAGGGTAAACTCAAACCTTAGCTTTTTAACGGCTTCTTGCCTATCAAGTGTATCGCTTGATAGCGCTAGTTGTGGGCTGAATAAAAATAATATGGCTTGACACGCAGTGTTTGTGTATTATTGTGTGGCGTTTTTATTTTGAGTGAGAGCCCTTCCGAACTCTTCTGACTAATGGTTCATTGTTTGCTTTCTGGCCGCCTCTTGTCGAAACCTATTTAGATGTGGAAAAGGCTTTGATCTGCGCTTGACCGCTTACAATCAAATAGGATCCATTAGGGGCGATATAGCGAATTTAATTCGCCTAGTTAAGTTTAGCCCTCTCCATCCAGTCATAGATTCCCTCCTTAATACTTGCTTTTAAATCATTAAGTTCTGCACTTTCAATTAGCCTTTTTTCGAGAAGAAATGTATAAAATTTCTTGAGAGATGCAGCGCTACTTTTGACGGTTGAAGGGCTAGACCACATAGCTTTTCTAATAAACCAATAACCTAAAAACCTGCTTACATCATGAGCGCCATCTTCTGGTCTGGTAACATCTTCATATAATAGAAAGTAGTTTATATAAAAATCTATGTTATCAAAGTGTGTATGAATGGTATTTTCTGATAGCCCAGAAGCTTTTAGCCAGCTTTCAAACGCTTCAAGGAGCTTCTCATTTTCAGCTTTTACTTGTTTACACTCAGCCTCATACTTCTCGTAATCGTCCATTACAAAATCTCTAAATTTCAAATAATTTGTATAGTTTATCAGCATTGAGCGTCCTGCCAACCTAGTAAAGGCTAACCACGTAAATTGCATGGGGGCCTAGTGACATAGGCTTTCTTAACGGGTTGTACAGAGCTAAGCGTCAAGGTTTAGATAGATTGTCGCTGTAAGTACTGTTGGTAAGCCTGAAGCATTGCTATCCTGGGGGACCAATTTCACACTGTGTAATAGAGACAATACATTGGCACTTTCAATGGAACCGTTGGCTGTTACTGCCGCTGAGGAAACCTGGCGGTTTCAAGCGCAACAACTTGCCGAGCAGT
>JAHZJJ010000128.1 GCA_022600975.1 Gammaproteobacteria bacterium | reverse complement strand
GTCATCGCCTCTTCAAGCTGTACCATGAGGCACACTGTAACACATATTGCCTCCTCAAAATACTTCGGGAGTTTGAGGGCAGAGCCCTCAAAAAAGGGGTGCAGTTTACATTGCTAGCCATATCGAAAGTCACTGGTTATTGTAGTGGACCCCAAAAATTGGACACCTGATTGATCACAAAACAAATGGTAAGCTACTTGCTATATTTGGAAGGGCTATGGTTAACAGAAACAAGGTTATTATTGTTACCGGAAGTAGTCGAGGTATTGGCGCTGCAACAGCAATTGAGGCTGCAAAACAAGGTTACTCGGTATGTATAAATTATATCAATGATCGAGAAAAAGCTGAACAGGTGGCAGAAGCAGTGAGCTTGTTGGGAGCAAGTTGTCTGATTGTAAAGGCTAATGTAATTCAGCAAGAAGAAGTTGCGCGTTTATTCGAAGAAGTTGAACAACAACTTGGCCCGATAACTGCCCTCGTCAACAATGTAGGTGTATTGCACGAGAAAATGAAAATGGTTGATATGCCGCTTTCCAGGGTTGAAAGCGTTTTAAAAACCAATGTATTGAGCGTCTTTGCTTGTTGTCAGGAAGCGATAAAGCGAATGGCAATTTCTAGTGGAGGCAATGGCGGTTGTATTGTCAACGTATCATCTGCTGCTTCTCGCTTAGGTTCTGCTGGAGAGTACATCGACTATGCAGCATCCAAAGGAGCAGTAGACACCCTGACAATTGGTCTGTCAAAGGAAGTGGCAATAGAAAATATCAGAGTTAATTGCGTGCGTCCTGGTTTCATTCATACAGATATTCATCGCGATGGTGGTGAAGCCAGCAGAGTCGAGCGTCTAGCTTCTGCATTGCCTTTGAAACGTGGTGGTGAACCAAGTGAGGTCGCCAATGCCATTTTGTGGTTGCTAAGTGAAGAGTCTTCATATGTAACAGGTAGCTTTATTGATTTGGCCGGTGGCCTGTAATGATGCGTGACCGCGTCATTCATAAAAATCAAAAGCTGATTGGTGTTTGAAGCTGTCTGAGAGGTGAAGCGTAGAGATCACAGAAGGAGAGTCAAAGTTAAAAAATTACAAATAAAATGAAAGCAAATACTTTTGTACAATATTGCGCCATTGTAAATTACTTTTTAAGCATCTGTCAGCACCAATTCATGGGGGCTTCAGGGCAGTAAAATTGAGAAAAATCCAATGTATAGAGGTGCCCAATACTGTATTTTCTCGCTACATAGTAGGCTAGCGCGCGCTGCTAGAATACCTTGCTAGATTAGATCCTTGGAGTAGCCACTGCGGCCCTTACAAAAGAGGCAGTGAGTTAAAATACAATCACTGCCAACAAGTTGAGTTTGCCGGAGAAGCATGATTCAAACAAAACTACCTCCGACAAACCCGGGGTGATTCAAAGAGTCAGCACAAGGCTTTCTTAGCTTTTTATGTTTCTACCCATGCCCGTTAAGGGTTATTTTGGTGGCCGAGATAAAATGAATTTAGCAGGGCAGCCAACCGTTTTGGTTGCTCCAGCGGCACCATGTGGCCGCAGCTTTCTATTAATTCGCAGCGTCCATTGGGGAGCGCTGCGGCCATAGCCTGTAAATCTTTGGCAGCCACTATACGATCCTGGCAGCCGCCGATAATGAGTGTTTTACATTGCAGTTGTCCAAGGGAATCACTCAAGTCGGCGCGAGTGGAAGTCTCTTTAATTTGGTTGATGAGTGTTTTTTGTCCCAGGGTTTTATCCATTGCTTTTATGGTATCAACTATGTCCGGCTTATCCCATGCAGCCTGATGAATAAACTGTTTGATTCTACGCTGAGATATGCCTCTATAGGTATGACTTTGCACAAAGGCAATCATTTCGGCACGGGTTTTTTGTTCCGCTTTTGACAAGCCTTTTGCACTTGAGGCGATAATCACTAGGCTCGCTATTTTTTGCGGGTAGCGCAGGGCAAAATCCAGTGCGAAATATCCACCCATGGAAAAACCCAGTAAATGGCCTTTCTCAGCTATGGCGGTTAGAATCATTGCGGTGATGGCGCTGCGAGAGTTGCAAGTTTCAATGGCAAGATGCTGCGGTTGCACGCTAAGCGATAACTCGGGGTATAATTTATACCAAAGTTTGTTGTTGCATTGGGTTCCGGGCAGTAGAGCGAGTTTCATGATTTAGCCGATATTTTTTGCGCTGCGTGCTTCAAGGATAAGCCAGCTGTTGGAGTATCCTTGGGCCGCTAACCACCAGCAGCACAAGGATAGCCGATAAAATTCTACATATCTTTATGCTGCTAGAATGCGATCGTTGGGTCTACACCCATTATCTACAAAGGAATCAGTGTGGTATACAGTATAACGATTCTTATTGCATTACTTGGAGCTGGAATAGCGAGCTTTTTGAAGTTACCAATGGGCGCCGTGTTTGGCGCCGCTGTGGTAATGATAAGTGCAGGAAAACTTGGTCTCTCGCTGCAATTGCCTCGCTATACGCTTATTTTTGTACAGCTAACTTTGGGTATGGCAGTGGGCCTAGCAATGCCTAGTGGGATCTTTAGTGGTAAGCTTCCGCTACTGCTGTTGATAGGTTTGATCAGTTGTATGTGCGGGCAAATTCTGGTGGCTTATTTTTGGCTAAACAAAAAAGAGCACTGGTCTAAGCTTGATAGTTTACTAGGCGCAATGCCCGGAGCCTTAGGGGTAGTGCTGGCAATCAATGAATCTCAGAAAGCACCATCCAGCAAGGTCATATTTACCCATAGTGTCCGCTTGATTTTTTTGATCATAGTTTCAGGGTTCATCGTTGCCACTGACCAGAATATCGAACCCGCTCCAGCGTTACATGCTCAGTCTGTCTGGTTGTTAGTGCCTTTTATCAGTGCTTTTCTTTTCGGTGTGGCCTTAGAAAAAGTTGGCATAGCTGCACCCCATATGATTACAGGCATGCTCTCCACACTTATTCTAAGTGCAGCCATGCCAGCGGCCGACTTTACAATGCCTTCGACAATACTCTTTATAGCTTCAGCTGCATTCGGGGCAATTGTTGGTATTCGGCTTAAAGATATAACGGGGATAGCCTTTGTCCGTTATATACGGGCCGGCATTATTGCGACGGTGTTGAGTTTATTGGTAACCGTAGCTCTAGCTTATGGGTTTAGTTATATTACCGGGATAGATTTTGTCGTACTATTGATGTCCTGGGCACCTGGTAGTATTGAAACTATGACCGTCGCAGCGGTTTATTTGGGGCTAGAGCCTGCATTTATTTTGCTGAGCCACAGTGTTCGAATGCTGATTCTCTATACCATTCCACTGGGCGTTAGTTGGTATAATCGGGCACAAAGAAAACAATAAAAATTCGTAGAGCTAGGGGAAAGACGACCTGGTTTTTTTGAAAGCCCCTACTTGCAAGTATCACGCAAGGGCTTTCGCACAAAAAACCTAATAAACGTATACCGCTCCTGCACCCGGTGTACTATTGTTGTTTTGGTCGAGGCCACTGACGCCTTCGGCATTACTGGCCTCGTCAGGTGCACCAATTGCCAGGGTTTCTCCATCAGATGATAGAGACAGGCTGAAACCAAAGTTATCATTTGTATCGGTATTACTGGCTTTTATGTAGTTGCCTACACGCCATTGCCCAGTGCCATTGTACAGGTACATAAAAGCTGCGCCGGAATCAGTTTTGGATTGATCTTCTGGCGAACCCCAGGTTCCCCGCGCAGCGCCATTGGCCTGTTGGGTGGAAACAACTAGAATATCGCCGTTTTCAGACAGTTGAATGTGTTCACCGAAAAATTCATTCTGCCGTGTGCTCTGTGATTTTACATATTCTTCCCAGCCGCCAAATTTCGGTTCGTCTCCAAAATTAGCCCAGGGGTTTGAGCCTGTTTGCCGATAAACGTACACTGCACCCGCGCAGTTGATTTGCTCATTTAAAGGTGGTTCGCCTTCAAGCCCGATGCTTGTTCCCCCTTCACACCTAGCACCCACTGCCAGTACCTGTCCATTGCCCGAGAGTTCAACCGTGGATCCAAATTGCTGGCGATAGGTTAAGTCTTTCAAGCCCTTTAGTTCCGCACTGCGTTCCCACTCTCCCCTTGCTTTGCGATACATATAAGCCGTTCCAGTGTCTCCATTGGGTGCACCGACTGCCAATATTTCCCCGTTATCGGAAAAAGCAAGTGTTGAACCAAACCCACTGCGCTCATTCGGAGAAGGCAGTTTTATTCCGGTGACTTTATTTTCGGCGTTAATATCGAGATCATAGATATCGAACTCATAGATATGAACTTCACTGCGCGCTGGATTTGGTGTGCTATTAGGCCCCTTTGCTATTAGGCCAAATGCGAGGGTTAGTGTATCGCTTTTTTTTGATAGAGTGACATCGGCTATATCGTAATCGCCTAAACTGATATCCTCAAATATAAATGGAGCCACCAGTTTCCAGCGATCGTCTTCAGCTTCGTAGACATACACGGGGGTATTGCGCCCGCTTTCATCATTAGATTGTGTAACAACTAGCACCTCGCCATCTTTTGAAAGTTGCAAATGCTCCCCAAAGTGGCCATTGCGTTGCAAATATTCCGGCGGCGGTAATAGTACATCCATTGATTTCCATTCATAATCTTTATTGCGCTCGAAAGTATACACAGCGCCTTGTCGTGATTCCGTGCCGGAATAACCGGGGGCAGAAGTTACCAATAGGGAGCCGTTTGCTGAAATGGCGCTTGCGTGGCCAAAATTGTTTTCCGCAGCCGATGCGTTGGTTTTTAAATAGCTGACAAGCGGGCTGGAATCTTCCAGTTCTGATACAACATCCCAAGATTCGAGAGCGTCACCTTCCGTGTTCACTGCTACCAGTGTAAGCCCGGTAGACTGATTGACGTTGGGATTAAACAGGTGTAGAGGCGCATGAAAGTTTAATTGTGTATCATTTTTATCAATATTATTCAATAGTAAGTTATCCTCTATAGGGCCAAAACTATTGAGGTTACCTCTTAGTTGAAAGTGATCCAGTTCTTCAACCTCTGTAGCCAGCTCAGAGTCCCACACTAGGCTAAAGATAGCTTGAGCATTGCCACTCTCTACACTTCGAAGGCATACTGAATCACACTCAGAGTTCGTCAGGCTCGCCAAGTCTTCACAAGCGGTTAGCATCAAGCTTGTGATGGGTAAAAGGGCTATTGAAAATTTTTGTAATATACTCACTGCAGGGTTTCCTGTTATTTCTTTTTAATTTCTAAGCCTGATTTATGGATTGCAGAACTATAGTGCTTTGAGCAGACTCAGCAATATTGCTGTGTTTCTCAGTGTGCCGAATCTTTATAAAAAGCTGGCTACGAAAGATATTAACAGTTTAGCCGATCTGCGACCAGTTAGTCGATTTGCTAATCGTGCAGGCGCAAGGAGAGATCTATTGCTCGTAGATGTTTGGTCAGGCTGCCGGATGAAATATAATCAACGCCCAACTGTGCAAGTTGCTTTAGTCTCAGAGTGCCAATGCTGCCAGAAATTTCGATTTTGGCGAGGCCTTTTGCTTTATGCAGTGCGATTTTGATATCCGCTTCAGTAAATTCGTCCAGCATGATCACATCGGCACCGCTGATGAGAGCCTGATCCAGCTCTTGCAAATTTTCGACCTCTACTTCTATCAGGGCGTTGGGTTTGATGGCTCTGGCGCGGCGAATCGCTCGATCAATGCCGCCGGCCGCCGCAATATGGTTTTCTTTAATTAGAAAGGCATCGTAGAGCCCCTGGCGATGATTGTGACCGCCGCCACACAGTACGGCATATTTTTGCGCACTACGTAACCCAGGTATAGTTTTGCGTGTATCGAGAAGCTTGACTGTACTGTCCACACACAGTGCGGCAAACTCGGCCGCTGTAGTGGCCGTGCCCGACAGGGTTTGTAAAAAATTCAATGCAGTACGCTCGCCAGTTAATATAGCGCGTGCACTGCCTTTGATCTCAAGTAATACCGAATTCGCCTTGATTCGATCACCATCTTCAAAGTGCCACTGGAGCTGTACACTGGAGTCCAGTTGATGAAACACTTCATCTACCCAGGCGCGACCACATAACACACAGTCTTCGCGGGTAATCACACTGGCATTGGCTATTGTTTCGGCAGCTATCAGTTGAGCGGTTATATCGCCATCGCCAATATCTTCCTGCAGGCTGAAAGTCACAGTTCGCTCAAGATCTGCTTTGAGGTTGAAAATGGCAACATCATTTGGGGTCATAGAGAAAACTCACTTGAAGGTTTTGTAATAGCGATGAAGACGCCTTAACTTGTTTGGTGTCTAGCAAACGGAGCCCAAGATGTGAACTTAATCGCATTTTGGTGGAATGCCATTGTAATTACTAGCGACAGCTATTTAAAATTTAATCACATCACTGTAGCCTTACAACTAACAGCACTCCAGTTGCACCTCGGTGATCGCCGAAAACTGTGGCCTCTGCGTTAAAGTGGCTGTAAGCTTCGAGTTTAGTGATCACAAGACGCTTTTGCTTTATCGATGTGCCTAGCCTTGAGCCAGCCTTTTACAATTTTATGTTTGCAAGCACTGGGCTGAAGTAAAAAACCGTTTTTCGGTCCACTTACCGGAATAGCACTCAAGCAGGTGACCCTATGGCTTCTGAAGTCGGTGTGGGTATCGAACACCCCAATAACGTTATTTCTCTTTCCGAGCGAGATTTAGGCCCGGGGGCGGACTTCGTTGCGTCGAAGCAATTGCCTCCACTGGTGCTTGAGATTCGCGATAGGGTGCGCCAACAGCTGGTTGAGCAAGTCAAGCTGGTACTTGCTAGAACCGATGATTCGTTGTTTGCCATGGTGGAAAAGGTTCAGGATCAGGAGGAGCACAATGGCCTCTTTCAAGCATTGCGGCTGTTGCGCATAGAACGCCAGAATTTGATAGTAACGTTTGAAGCGCAGATAGACAGTGCTTTCTTGGTACAGGAGGCTTCCCAGGAAAACAGCATAGAGCCAACTGCTGTAGATGAGCTTACCCTAATGGAGAATGATGCCCTCGAGCAGTTAGTTACAGTCGATACAATGGTAGCTAATGCCAAGAGCGAATTTGGCGAAGCATTACAAGTAGTTTCCCAGCGCTTAAATACGCTGTTTGCGGTAAAAATACACGATGCCAATAATCCCCTCGGCCCCGATGTCATTTGCGATGCTTTTATTGTAACCCTGCACCCTTTGAAACTACATATTCGCGCTCGCCTAACCTTGCTTAAAAAGTTTGAACAGCTGGTTATGCTGAGGCTTAAAGCGCTATATGATAACTGTAACCAGTTGCTGATTGATCGGGGCGTGCTGTCCTCCCTGCGAGACCAGAGACGGGTGCTTAGGCAACCCCAGAGTACGCCACAGCACACCGATTCGCTATCTAATGTTCAGCCAGCTGCTGACGCTACGGCGGGCTTTCATCATCAAGAACTTTTGCTCCAGGGCACTGCGCCTATCCAGGTGAATGAGTTGCTGACTTATCTGAATAGGTTGCAAAGTTCAGTGCCACAGCGCTTGATTGATGGCGAAGTTCAACTGTTAAATATTAACAAGTTGTTACAGGAACAACTTGTTCAAGCTAACAAGTCTGCCTCTTTGGCTAAAGTAGATAATGACGCTATTAAACTGGTTGAAATGCTGTTCTCCTTTATTCTAGAGGACCGCAATCTTGCCGAGCCGATCAAAACTCAGTTAGGGCGCTTGCAATTACCACTATTGAAAGTGGCCATTGCCGATAAATCGTTTTTTAGCAAAGGTGGTCATCCGGCGCGCAAGTTATTGAATGAATTGGCTGAGGCCAGTACTGGTTGGCAGCCCAGTGAAAACTATGAAAAGGATCCACTCTATACAAAAATTAGCCAGGTGGTGGCCCAAATCCTCACCGATTTTGAACAGGATCTCACCATTTTTTCGATGCTATTGGAATCCTTTCAGCAATTTGTTGCTAGCGAACATCTGCGAGCCCGCAAACTGGAGCGTCGTACCGTCGATGAGGCCGGTGGCCGTGCCAGAATCGAAGCGGCCCGTACGCGTGTTGCAGCCATTATTAATGCTTTAATATTCGATCGGGAGCTCCCGTCTATTATTGATGATTGGTTGGAAAAAGTCTGGAATCAATTATTATTTTTGAGTTACATTAAAGATGGCAGCGATAGTGAAGCTTGGAGCCAGAACCTTCGCACCTTGCGGGAGCTAATTTGGAGTGTTCAAACACCGTTACCCGAACAACGTCAACAATTGGCCAAACAATTACCCGAATTACAAACTCGCTTGCGCGCCGCTGTTGAGATGGTTTCACTCAACCCTTTTGACGCTCGAGGATTGTTTGCTGGTTTAACCGAGGTGTATCACCGGCACTTTGAGCAGCCACAACAAGCGGACAAGAAGCGCCCGGAACCTGAATATTTAACCGGCAGTGATGTAGGCCAACAAGCTTGCGAGCTTGAGCCTGCAGCGGAACCCAAGGCGGAAATTATCCCCGCACCTCTGCCAGAATTGCCAAAAGTGGGAGCGTTAGAGCAGATGGCTGTCAATGTGAAGCCGCAACGCGAAGGGTTGGAACCAATGTCGGAGTCTAATCGCCACTGGCAGCAAACCTTTCGTCTTGCCCACGGCAGCTGGTTTGAGTTTAAGCGCTCTGATAGCGAAGAGCTCCGCTGTCGATTGGCTGCCATCATTCGGGAAACGGACCAGTTTATTTTCGTTAATCGCAATGGTGCCAAAGTGGTGGAGTTCAATCGTCTCGAGCTGGCCCAAGCCCTGCGTCAGGCTCAGTTGATGCCATTAGATGAAGGCATGCTGTTCGAGCGCGCCCTGCGATCTGTAGTTGGCCACCTACGCCAACAGCGCCAAGAGCAGCCCTGACTACTTAGGGTTGCTCTTGGCAATGCCAGAAAGCTCAACCCTTATCATTTAAAGTGAGCGCCCTAGTAGATTTTATTTTTATTCTTTACACTAATTCCCTGTAAGTTTGTAGTCGAGGCCGAGTCATGAAGTATAAAAATCAAGCGGGCTGGTTGTCAGATGTGCGCCGGGTTCCCAGCCCTCACTTCAATAGTCGCCCGGATGATATTGATATAGATTTGTTGGTAATACACAGTATTAGTTTGCCTCCTGGTGAATATGGTGGCGCTCATATTGATGCGTTTTTTCTTGGTCATCTCGATATGGACGCGCATCCTTATTTTGCCGAAATCGCTGACTTAGAGGTATCGGCACACTTGCTGATTGATCGGGCTGGCCGGGTCACCCAATATGTACCACTGCATCAGCGCGCCTGGCACGCTGGGGCATCGGAATACCAGGGGCGTGAAAATTGCAATGATTATTCGATTGGAATAGAGCTAGAAGGGCTAGATACCGATACCTTTACTGAGCCCCAATATCAAGCTTTGGCCGAAGTCAGCACGGCGATCATAGATGCCTACCCAAGCATTAAACGTCAACGCATTGTCGCCCACTCCGAGATAGCCCCAAAGCGTAAACGCGATCCAGGCCCCCGATTCGATTGGCCATACTACCAGCGTGCATTGGACGCCTGCTTGAGTTCAGTATGAAGCTGCGTCATTTTAGCTTTAAATCGATTTCCTATAGCTGTGATATTGCGATACTGTAATGTGCGCGCAAGTTTATTTGCACAAACTGCAGGTTCATTAAACACTGGATTTATACGTAAGCGCCAAATAATCGACATACTTCCCTTATCAGCCAATAGCTGAATTTTTTTCAAAGGTGGCCTTAACCTTCCACGGCAACAAAGCCTCGATGTCTTCGACAGTTTTGGCATAAGGCAGCTTTCCAAGAACAAACC
>JAHZJJ010000127.1 GCA_022600975.1 Gammaproteobacteria bacterium | reverse complement strand
CAAATAGCATTTGAACGCAGCGAGCAGACATAAAAAAGAGGTGTAACTTTGAATGTATGCCCACTGCGTTATCTTCGTTTTTTCTACTAATCTTGTCAGAAATTGTAGGTAATATTGCCATAGAGGAAGCGACCATCCAGGCTATAAGGGGTAAATGCTGTATAGGGTAAAACCTGATTTAAGCGTGTAAAACCTATGTTATTCACTGTCGCTTGGGGGTATTGATCAAATAAATTGTTGGCGCCCAGCGCGATTTTCCAGTCATCATTGGGACGATAGGCCGCCTCTAAATCGGTGATCCATTTTGCATCGATATATTCGTCGCTTTCAGGGTCTGATCCAATATCAGCCACTTCGCCGTAGCGCGTTAAACGCAGGATGGTTTGCCACTGTTGGTAATTCCAAGTTGCGGACAAGTTCAATTTATTATCTGGTGTGCCCTCTTCAAAGCGGCCAATTTCGCGGCGGGCGAAAAGCTGGTAGTTATCGCCGAGCGAGTTAAGCTCTGGAGGATTGTCTTTAACATGGGAGACTTCAGTGTCATTAAGGTTAGCGGCCGCGCTTAAGCGCAGGGCACCCCAACTTTCAAGGTCGAGGTTGTAGGTTGCAATGATGTCTATACCTTGAGTGCGCGAGTCGATGGCATTGGTAAAGTAACGGACACTATTCGTGTTAAGTTCACCGGCAGCCTGTAAGATAGATACCACAGCTTCACCTTTTAAAATCTCTGACAAGACGATACGGTCATCAATCTCAATGCGATAGGCATCAACCGTTAAGCTAAAGGCGCCGTCGGTATAAACAAAGCCTGCGGTTAGGTTCACGGACTTTTCAGCATCCAGTTGCTCTGCACCTAATGCTTGCGCTGCAGGTGTATCTGCTGGAAAGGTACCGACTTCAAACGGCGGCTGACCGCCTTCAAATACTGTTGAAATTTGGCGATAAGAGGTTTGCGCTAAGGAAGGCGCACGAGCACCTGTGCTAAGTGCGCCGCGCAGTGAGAAATTGTTGTTTATGGTATAGCGCATTGCCAGTTTTGAAGTAAAGGTGTCACCAAAATCACTATAATCTTCATAGCGCCCAGCCAGCACTAAATTCCAATCAGTTGTGAGGTAGGTGTCAAATTCCACAAATAAGGCGACGTTGTGACGGTTTTCATCTGTGATGCTTTCAGGGCCAAAGCCCGGTAAAACCTGCGCGCCACCGGCACCGAGCGGCTCGCCATTTTCACCTAGTTTGGTAATGAAAGAGGCTTCTTCACCCTGTTCTATTTTGTAGCTTTCACGACGATATTCCGCACCGATAGTGAAGAAGACATCCTCTGGCAACCCCAAACTCAATGCAGTACTGGTATTAGCATTCACTAGCCATTGATCATACACCAAGGCGCCGTTATCAAATTCAGTCGGGCTCATTTCGCCCAAAGAGGTATTTAGGCTGTTGCTGACATCAAGGCCGAAGTCATTGCGCCCATAATTTGAGCTGATGTCCCAGGCCCAGTCTCCAGTTTCCCCTTCTAAACCCAACGCGAAAGTGTAGTCTTGTATATCGGTATCAATTTGTGGCAAAAAACCGTCGGGGTAAATGGCGAGTATATTGCGACTATCGCTGGCTAGACGATAGAAGCCAGCCGAGTTACCCTTCCGCTCTGAGTAGCTGCCGAACGAGTATACGTTAAGCTCATCACCCAATGCGTAACCCATGTTGTAGAACACTGCGTAATCTTCTAACTTTGCTTTACCAAAGCGATGGGTGTAGCGGTCAATGGTGAACTCACGGGGGTCGAGACTGCCGTCATCCAGGCGGTTATATTGTTCTTTTGGATCAAAGCCGGAGCGTTGGGTTGGATCGTTATCACGATGCTCTATTGAAAGGTTGAAAAATCCATTGTCCCCCAATGAAAACCCGGAGTTTGCACTGATTGTGCGTGTGGCGCCGTCTCTTACCTTGCGGTCACTACCAGTATCAAACGCAAGCTTGCCATTGGTATCGGCATAAGCTCGCTCAAGCTCTGCTGCACCGGCCATTTGCGTATTGTATTCACCGTAAGTTACACTGACATTACCACCGTCTGTGGCATCTTTTAATACAATATTGATGACCCCGGCAATGGCATCAGAGCCATATTGGGCTGCGGCGCCATCACGCAGTACCTCTACGCGTTTTATCGCTGAGGAAGGGATCATGTTTAAATCAACCGCTGTTGAACCGCGGCCAACCATACCGGCTAAATTCAAAAGTGCACCAGCGTGACGACGCTTGCCATTTACTAATACCAAAGTATGATCAGGTGCTAAACCGCGTAGTACAGCCGGGCGAGCGTGGTCGGTGCCATCTCCCAGAGTTGCACTTGGGAAGTTAAAACTCGGTACTTGTGTGGCGAGGATCTGGCTGAGTTCTAACTGGCCAGTGCTGGCCATATCGCTGCTGGCAATAATGTCCACTGGCACCGTACTTTCATCTAAGCTGCGCAGATTGCGGCGTGTGCCAACAACTGAAATTTCTTCGATGTTTTCTTTTATTTCACTGCCGAGAAGCTCCTCGGCCTGCACACTGAAGCCGGGCAATACACTAAAAACGCCTACAATAGCGAAGCGTAGAGCTAGTTTATTGGTTGATAGATGCATATATCCTCCCCATAGGATCGCAAACTGTGTAGTGTAATGAATCACAGTCAATAACAACTATTTATACTCAAAAAGTGACTATACACCCCCTAAACATGAGATTATAAAAAAATATTCCACAGTAGTTTAATATTTTTTATAACGGCCTATATTCCCACAGCATATATACTCAAAGCGTTTGAGCTTTAGGCTTTTCAGGAGACGTTAACATGAGTTAAGGTGGGAGTTTGTGTGGAAAAGCTCTCTATGAGATCACCTGCTTAGTTACTAAGCATAGATCACTGTTATTGTTCCATGAGTAGATTTCAAAATGGGGTAGTATTTGCAGCTTATGCGGATTCTAATCCCAGCAATATCAACTTCAGACACTGCGATAAAATGCAGAAAAATTAAAATTGATTGGAAACAGCTCGCTTCCTGATTAAACTAAAACATCAAAAAAAGTGGCCATTATGCCGGTACAGAAAGTTATGAAACATGGTAAATTCTAATTGCTATTGACATAGAGGTTACAAATTCTTAGTAGGCATACAAAATTTTGATGCCGAGCGCAATATAACTTAGTTCAAAAACATATCTGAACCCTCATCAAGCTTTCCTAAAGCTTGATTGATAGTGTGAGAAGTAAATATGACTGATCTTTTTAGCCCTATACAGCTTGGCGCCGTAGCCTTGAACAACCGAGTTTTAATGGCACCGCTTACACGCTGCCGAGCTAGTGCAGGCCATGTGCCGACAGCTTTAATGGCAGAGTATTATGCTCAGCGCGCTTCCGCAGGTCTTGTCATTGCTGAGGCAACCATGGCGATGGAGGGTTGCTCGGCTTTTCGAAGCGAACCAGGGATCTATTCAGAAGCCCAGGTTTCAGGATGGAAAAAAGTAACGAATGCTGTTCATGTCAAAGGCGGCAAAATTTTTCTGCAGATCTGGCATGGTGGCCGCGCATGCCATCCGCTATTAAATAATGGCCGTGAGCCTGTTGCGCCAAGTACAATTGCGATCACCAATAATGAGATCCATACCGCAGAGGGGAAAAAGCCTTACACTGTTCCACGAGCGCTAAAAGATAGTGAAATTCCATCCATTATCGAAGGGTTTAAAGTAGCCGCCGAAAATGCCAAGCGATCTGGTTTCGACGGTGTTGAGGTGCACGGTGCTAATGGCTATTTACTTGATGCATTTCTAAGAGATGGGGCGAATCGTCGTGATGGCCCTTATGGTGGCTCAATTGAAAATCGTGCACGCCTTTTATTGGAGGTGATTGAAGCCGTAACTGAAGTATGGGGTAGCGACCGAGTTGGTGTACGCTTATCACCACTGAACAGTTTTCAGAGCATGAATGATAGCAATCCTGTGGGGCTGATTACCTTGCTAACTCAACGACTCAATGAATTTAATTTGGCCTATTTACACCTGATGCGCAGTGATTTTCTCGGTGAACAGAAACTCGACGTAGTCACTCCTGCACGGGAACATTATCTCGGCAACCTGATTTTAAATATGGGCTATACCGTTGATGAAGCCAATGAAGCGGTTAAGGTTGGGCAAGCAGAAGCGGTGGCTTTCGGTGTGCCCTTCATTGCGAACCCGGATCTTCCCATGCGGCTAAAGGCTGGTGCAGAACTTAATGTAGCAGATTCTGCAACTTTTTATTCCGAAGGTGCCAAAGGGTATACGGATTATCCTGCTTTAAAAGAATTGGCCGAAGTTTAAAAAATATCGGGGCGTAAAACGCCCCGTGTAAAAAGCATTTTCTATCTGCATTAGTAAAATTGAATACATTACTAATTAGGTTTTTTGACATATTTTATCAGTTTGCCATTATCAATTTAGCCACCCATTTAATGCTTTGTATATTCGCTGTCGATAGGGCTCTGTTTCATTGATCATATGGTGGCGTGCACCGCGAATAATTATCCGTTTGCTATTGGGGAAACGATCGCCAATTTCTCGTAGATTATGGCGCCATGAAACTGTGGTATCGTCACTGCCTTGTATCACCAAAATATCCTTGGAGTTTTTTGCAGTTGTAGGAAACACTTTCAACCAATCTGCCATCGCCCCCAACCAGCGCATCGACATTACTGCTGACTGTAGCGGATCACGGTGCGCCTGACGGCGGGAAAATTCTGCATCGTGGGTATTAATATTAAATTCACGATTGGGCTTTAGCATACAGAAGCGGCCCACATAAAACAGCCATTGACGTAGCTGCCAGCGCGCCGGGCGCACCAGGGGTGCTAATAAGACAATTTTGTCAAACGGTTGCCAGTGGCTGAACTGTAAATAATTCAGCAGCAAGGCGCCACCGGTGCTCTGGCCGAGAGCATGCCAGGGAAGGGGTAGCTGGCCTTCACCAATACGTAACAATACCTCTAGGGATTGACGGTATTGCAAAAAAGTATCGATAGCCGCAGGCTCGCCACAGGAAAGCCCGTGGCCAGGAAAATCGTAAATCACCACATTGAACTGGCGTTCAAGCCCAAAGCGTATTGCCGCAGTGTAAATACCAGTGTGGTCAAAATATCCGTGACAGATAAACAAAGTGCCTCTGGGCTTTGCTACCAACCAATATTGTCCAACCAGCTTAAATCCCGCTGCCTGAAAAGTACCTACACCAGTACGCTCAGCCAGCGGAAATTGTAGGTGATAATAATTGCGGTATTCTTCCAATGCTGCTGGCAGTGGCTGCGCATTGGTAAAATCGAGCGCCGGCAAGTGTTCGTGTAACGCTGAATAGTCGGGCCTGCGTATGACCGGGCCCTGGTTGAGCAGTTTTAAATCTTGCCAAAAGCCCATAGTTTCATGCCGGATTTTTTAGGTTAAGTGAATACCGCAATGATACCTAGCGTATATGGGGTTTTAACTCACCACTTTGGTAACGAGCGGACATGGCTTCTAGGCTTTGGGCACGGATTTTACTCCCATTGCCAGCACTGCCAAAAGCTTCATAGCGATTGATACAAATTTCTTCCATCGCTTGTATCGTGGCACTGAGGAATTTACGTGGGTCGAACTCCGAGGGGTTTTGGGCTAGGAAACGACGCACAGCACCTGTAGAGGCAAGGCGTAAATCAGTATCAATATTCACCTTGCGCACACCGTGCTTAATGCCCTCGCAAATTTGTTCCAGTGGCACGCCGTAGGTTTCCGGTATCTCGCCACCAAATTCGTTGATTACCTTGAGCCACTCCTGTGGAACAGAAGAGGAGCCGTGCATGACTAAGTGGGTATCTGGAATACGCGCGTGAATCTCCCGAATGCGGTCAATTGCCAAAATATCACCAGTGGGCGGGCGCGTAAATTTGTAGGCGCCGTGGCTGGTACCACAGGCAATGGCCAAAGCATCCACTTGAGTTTGCTGTACAAAATCTGCCGCCTCTTCCGGATCGGTGAGCAATTGTTCCCGTGAGAGCTTACCTTGGGCGCCCACGCCGTCTTCTTCTCCGGCCATACCACTTTCCAGGGATCCCAGACAACCCAATTCGCCCTCCACAGAAACACCACAGGCGTGTGCCATGGCAACTGCCTGCTGTGTCACCGCCACATTGTATTGATACGAAGCCGGTGATTTACCATCTTCCTCCAGCGAACCATCCATCATTACAGAGCTAAAACCCAACTGGATAGAGCGCTGACAGATTGCCGGGCTGGTGCCGTGGTCCTGATGTAAAACCAGTGGAATATGTGGAAACTCTTCGATTGCGGCCAGTGCTAAATGGCGTAAAAAGGAGGCGCCGGCGTATTTACGTGCTCCGGCCGATGCCTGCATTATCACCGGTGAATCAACCTTGTCCGCCGCCTGCATAATTGCACGCATTTGCTCCAGATTGTTGGCATTAAACGCCGGCACACCATAACTGTGCTCCGCGGCGTGATCCAACAGTTGTCTCAAACTAATAAGAGCCATGAAAAAATCCTTTGTTGTGTGCGCGTCAATATTGCGCAGTGTACTTAATGAGGTTTTGTTACCCATCAGCTGCACATTGGTACAGCAATAAGTAACACTCCTGCAGCGATTGGCTAATCTTCGGCGCGAGACTCGAGCATTGCCACAGCGGGTAAAAGTTTACCTTCCACATACTCTAGAAAAGCGCCACCACCGGTGGAAATATAAGAGATTTTGTCGGCAACCTCATATTTCTCCACTGCAGCGAGGGTATCGCCACCACCGGCAAGTGAAAAGGCGTCGCTCTCGGCAATGGCTTTGGAAAGCTGTTTTGTGCCACCGCCAAACTGATCAAACTCAAATACCCCCACCGGGCCGTTCCAGATAATAGTTTTGGCTTCGCGTAAAATTTTTGCCAACTGTGTAGAGGATTCAGGACCTATATCAAAAATCATATCTTGCTCAGTCACCGCGTCAGTCCGTTTAATCTCTGCACTGGCAGTTTCACTGAATTCTGTAGCGGTAACCACATCGGAGGGCAGCGGGATATTACATTTTTGCATCAAGGCGCTGGCGGTTTCTATTAGCCTTGGCTCACATAGAGATTTACCCACCGGCATACCGGCAGCGGCGAGAAAAGTATTAGCAATACCGCCGCCAACGATCAACTGATCTACTTTATTGGAAAGGGTTTCGAGTACCGCAAGCTTAGTGGACACTTTGGAGCCGCCGACAATCGCCACCACCGGCCGTGCTGGGCTGGCCAGCGCCTTACCCAGCGCCTCCAATTCCGCAGCTAACAGTGGGCCAGCGCAAGCCACCGCAGCGTACTCTGCCACTCCATAAGTTGAGGCCTGAGCGCGATGGGCAGTACCGAAGGCATCCATGATAAAAATATCGCACAGCGCCGCATAGTCGGCTGCAAGCTGTGCATCACAGGCTTTCTCGCCCGCGTTAAAACGTACATTTTCCAGCAGCGCTACATCGCCATTGCCAAGCTTGATACCACCGCGCCAGTCCCGTATCAAGGGCACATTTGTGTTGAGTAGTTTACCGAGATGTGCGGCAATCGGTGCGAGAGAAAACGCATCGTCGTATTCACCCTCAGTAGGACGACCGAGATGGGACATCAAGATTACCTGAGCGCCAGCTTTCCTGGCCTGCTCAATCGTCGGCAAGGCTGCGCGAATGCGCGCGTCTGAAGATACTATGCCGTTGTTTAACGGTACATTCAGATCCTGCCGAATCAACAGACGCTTACCACTCAAATCCAGGTCTGTCATCAATTTAATCGCCATACCCAAGCTTTCCTTTTTCTTTAGATCAGTCACACTCACATGCGAAGTAAATACCGATTTTACGCTTTTACTCCGCTAAAGAAATACAACTGCTGACGAGGCGTATCCTACACAATAAAAAGCCCGACCAAATGGCCGGGCTTTTTATACTGAGCTGTTAAACCTAGAAACCGCAGTTGAATCACGCAAGTCTGCACAAGTTCTTGATGCACCTGGCAAATTTTAAAAAGTTCTCATCACCAATAAGGTGACCACGAATTTTTAAAATTCGCCATGCACACCAATAACTTACACAGCTTTTGCGCGCTCAACTGCAACTTCTAGGTTAAAGCTTACTCGTTGCCCGCCACTTGCTCATCTGTCTGGGCATCACTGGCCTCAAGCTTGGCTTCTTTGATCGACAATTTGATACGGCCACGCTGGTCCACATCCATTACTTTGACCTTGACCATTTCCCCTTCAGTCAAATAATCAGTAACGGCGTTGACGCGCTCTTCGGCAATCTGCGAAATATGTACCAGACCATCTTTACCAGGCAGAAAATTAACAAATGCTCCGAAATCGACGATACGCACCACTTTGCCTTCGTAGATAGCACCAATCTCTGCTTCAGCCGTAATCTCCTCGATACGCGTAACGGCCGCTTCTAGGCTTTCGCCATCTTCGCCAAATACCTTGATGCTGCCGTCATCTTCAATATCAATAGATGCGCCAGTTTCCTCGGTAATGGAACGAATGGTCGCACCGCCCTTACCAATCACATCGCGAATTTTGTCCGGATGGATTTTAAGGGTTGCATAGCGCGGAGCATTTTCATTCACGCTCTGGCGAGATTCGGCAATCACCTTGTTCATTTCCGCGAGAATATGTAAGCGTGCCTGTAGCGCCTGCTCTAGTGAAGCTTCCATAATCTCTGCGGTAATACCTTCAATCTTGATGTCCATCTGCAGGGCAGTGACACCGCTGGCACTACCGGCCACTTTGAAATCCATATCGCCAAGGTGGTCTTCATCGCCGAGAATGTCCGTCAACACCGCATAGCCATCGTCCTCTTTAACCAGGCCCATAGCAATGCCAGCAATCGGCGCTTTAAGTGGTACACCCGCGTCCATCAACGCCAAGCTGGAACCACACACGGAAGCCATAGAACTGGAGCCATTGGATTCGGTGATCTCGGATACTACACGCAGGGTGTAGGGAAAGCTATCCGGCTTGGGTAAGCAGGCGGAAATGGCGCGCCGGGCCAGACGCCCGTGGCCAATTTCGCGACGGCCTGTAAAACCAACTCGACCTGCTTCACCTACAGAGTAAGGAGGGAAATTGTAGTGCAGCATAAAGTAATCTTTACGCTCACCTTCTAACGCATCGATAATTTGCGCATCGCGGGTGCCGCCAAGGGTAGATACCACCAGAGCTTGGGTTTCACCGCGAGTAAACAAAGCGGAACCATGGGCCTTGGGTAGAACGCCAACCTCGATACTTAGCGGACGCACGGTCTTGGTATCGCGCCCATCGATACGAGGCTCTCCACGCACTACTGCAGTGCGCACAATTTTCTTCTCCAGCTTGCCAAAGTAAGTTTTGACCAGCCCTGCATCCACTGCGTCGCCACACAGTGACTCAGCTGCAGCAGTGCGCAACTCAGACAAGCGCTGCTGACGCTGTTGTTTATCGGTAATGCGATAGGCCTCAGCGATGCCGTTGCCAAATTGTTCTGCGAGCGCAGACTGTAGTGGCTCGTTAACCGCTGGCGGCTGCCAATCCCAAGTTGGTTTGCCAACTTCCGCTTTCAGCTCGGCGCAAACTTTAACTACCGCCTGCATTTCCTGATGGGCAAAAAGCACTGCACCCAACATAATGTCCTCTGGCAGCTCTTTGGCTTCAGATTCCACCATCAATACAGCGTCTTTGGTGCCCGCAACCACCATATCCAGCTCGGAGCTGGCGAGTGCGCTGTAGCTTGGGTTCAACAAATAGCCGTCCTGCTGGGTATAGGCCACACGTGCGGCACCAATTGGGCCAGCAAATGGAATACCAGAAATCGCCAGGGCTGCAGAGGTGCCGATCATCGCAGCGATGTCCGGGTCGGTGTCTTTATGAGAAGACAGGACAGTGATCATCACCTGCACTTCATTCATAAAGCCCTTTGGGAACAGCGGTCGAATTGGACGATCAATCAGTCGCGAGGTTAAGGTTTCTTTTTCCGACGGCCGAGCCTCACGCTTTAAAAAACCACCGGGAATTTTACCCGCTGCGTAAGCTTTTTCCTGATAGTGCACCGATAGCGGAAAGAAATCTTGGTCAGGCTTGGCTTCTTTGGCGCCGACAACGGTACACAGCACCACCGTTTCACCGATGGTGACCAGTGCCGCACCCGTTGCCTGCCGTGCAATACGACCAGTTTCAATGGTGACCTGGTGCTGCCCATACTGAAATGTTTTGGTTAAAGGATTCACTAAAATTTTTCCTGTTTCTTGTGGCCACTGGCCCATTCCAGCAACCCTTACCTATCGATAAATACAAATCAACGGCGCAGACCAAGCTTGGCAATCAACTGTGCGTAGCGTCCGAGATCTTTGCGCTTAAGGTAATCTAGCAGCTTGCGACGTTGATTGACCATGCGAATTAGACCACGACGTGAATGGTGGTCGTGTTTGTGTGCAGAAAAATGCTCCTGCAGCTTGTTAATGTTGGCGCTCAGCAACGCAACCTGAACTTCGGGAGAACCGGTATCGTTAGCAGCTTGACCATGCTCTTTGAGAATGTTTGCTTTTTCATTGGCAGACAGTGCCATAATAAATCACCTTCATTGTAATATGCGCAAAAAAATTCGGCTGGCCCACGCATACTTGTAGACCAGCTAATCGTTAAATGCCGTTGAGAGGAGTGCTTCAAAAATAAAGGCGCCCACCATTCAACAACTTGACGGATATAGCCACTACAGCATCCGCCCAGATCCATAGTCACGCTATGACGTATCTACAGACCACTCACCAAACGTCTAGGTGCAACGCACCCGTCGTCAGTAATTTCTCCAATGCCCAGAAAATCACCATTTTCCAGGAAGAGCCGCACCATATCACCTTCAGCCCCAACCCGATAGACCCGTAGGTCCATTACCGATTGTCCCTGCCGTAGATAGTAACCAGTATTTTCAGAAAGGGTTAATTTGGCCAGTGCACAAGCGGGAGAGTCCACCGCTAACAGGTGATGATCCAGTATTTCCGGACCTTGATCCCCCCGTTCATCGGCTAGTTTGTCCAGGGTTATTGCGGCTGTTTCACTATAGGGGCCAACATCAACGCGATGCAGCTGTTCAACACAAGCACCGACACCGAGTGCCTCCCCAAGCACCTCCGCCAAGCTGCGCACATAAGTGCCTTTGGAGCAGTGCACTTCCACTGCCGCGCGGGGCTGAACGCCGGGGGTAAATTTCAACAGCTGATAGTGAAAAATTTTAACCTCGCGGGCCTCGCGTGGCACTTCCTGTCCAAGGCGTGCTAATTTGTACAGCGGCTGTCCCTTATGTTTGAGCGCCGAGTACATTGGCGGCACTTGTCGAATGACCCCTCTAAACCGCTGTATAGCATCTTCCACCATCGCTGCGGTAATCGTTGAGGCATCTTTACGCTCGATAACTTCGCCGTCGACATCACCGCTATCGGTTGTCGTGCCCAAACAAAAGGTACTGTGGTAACGTTTATCGGCGTTCAGTAGATAGTGAGAAAATTTGGTGGCTTCACCAAAACACACCGGCAGTACTCCGGTTGCCAATGGGTCCAGTGCTCCGGTATGGCCGGCGCGATTGGCAAAAAATAGCCGCTTGGCTTGCTGCAACGCGCCATTGGCGGTTACTCCAGGCGCTTTATTTAGCAGCAATACGCCGTTTACTGGCCGGCCCCACTTTGGTCTACGGCCCATTAGCCGTGTCCAGGATCATCGTTGCTCGACGCAGCACCCTGTTGATCGGATTGCACCGCTTGTTGGATCAAGGTTGAAAGGCGCTGACCGCGCAGCGAGGTTTCATCATAGCGAAAATGCATCCGAGGCACACTGCGCATTGACAGCGCGCGAGCCAACTGGCTGCGCAAAAAGCCGGCAGCTTTATTCAGAGTTGCCATGGAAATATCAATTTTGCTGCGATCCTCCTCTCCCACCAAAGTGACAAATACCTTGGCAGTGGCCAGATCGCGGCTAACTTCGATATCGTTGATGTTAACCATTCCAATGCGAGGGTCGCGCACCTGCTGCTGAATCAGCTGTGCCAACTCGCGACGCATGGCAGTGGCGACCCGGTCAGCACGATGAAATTCTTTGGCCATTAGCTACCTATACAAGAATGGGAAGGTGAGCAGGGCATCCATTCACTCTACGGTAAGCCCCTGCTCTAGGATGGGAATTTATAGCTCGCGTGCAACTTTAACGATATCGTATACCTCGATTTGATCGCCGGCTTTCACGTCGTTATAGTCTTTGACGCCAATACCGCATTCCATACCATTGCGCACATCCTGCACATCTTCTTTAAAGCGTCGCAGTGATTCCAGTTCGCCCTGGTAAATCACCACATTTTCCCGCAATACACGGATCGGCTTGTTGCGCTGCACACTGCCCTCAAGCACCATACAGCCGGCAATGGCACCAAACTTGGGCGAACGGAACACATCGCGGACTTGGGCAATACCGATAATATCTTCACGCAACTCGGGATCGAGCATCCCCGTCAACGCCTGTTTCACTTCGTCTAACAGGTTGTAGATTACACTGTAGTAGCGGATTTCCACACTTTCAGTTTCTGCCAGCTTGCGGGCAGCTACATCGGCACGGGTGTTAAAGCCGAGGATAATTGCACCGGAGGTCAGGGCCAGATTGACATCGTTTTCGGCAATGCCACCAACGCCACTGGAAACGATATTGACCGATACTTCTTCGTTGCCGATCTCTGCCAGTGCCGATAAGATCGCCTCTAGAGAGCCCCGTACATCGGCCTTGACCACGACTGACAACACTTTCCTTTCGCCCGCTTCCATATCGGCGAACATATTTTCCAGCTTGGCGGCCTGTTGGCGCTGCATGCGTTCGCGACGCTCTTTTTCGGCGCGCTGTTCGGCGACTTCACGGGCCTTGCGTTCATCGGCAACCACAAGAAATTCATCGCCGGCATTGGGCGTGCTATCGAGACCCAGCAATTCTACCGGCGTGGATGGCCCGGCAGTAGTAACACTTTGACCCAGCTCGTTAGTCATTGCCCGGACACGGCCATAACTCTGACCTGCCAGCACAATATCGCCCCGATTCAAGTTGCCATTTTGCACCAACAAAGTGGCGACGACACCGCGGCCTTTTTCGAGGCGGGATTCAATCACCACGCCCTGAGCAGGGGTATTTACCTGCGCTTTTAATTCAAGTATTTCTGCCTGTAGGGAAATGGCTTCCAGCAGCTCGTCGATACCCTGACCGGTATGCGCAGACACCTCGATAAACTGGATATCGCCACCCCAGTCCTCTGGAATAACATCCTTGGCCGCCAGCTCATTTTTCACTCGATCTGGGTCCGCGGCTTCTTTGTCGCATTTGTTCACTGCGACAACGATGGGCACAGATGCTGCTCTGGCGTGATTGATCGCCTCTTCAGTCTGAGGCATGACGCCATCATCGGCAGCGACCACCAGAATAACAATATCGGTTGCCTGCGCACCGCGGGCACGCATGGCGGTAAATGCAGCGTGCCCCGGGGTGTCGAGAAAAGTGATCTCGCCCTGGCTGGTTTTAACCCGATAGGCACCAATATGTTGGGTGATGCCACCGGCTTCAGCTGAGGCCACCTTAGCTTCGCGGATAAAATCGAGCAGGGAAGTTTTACCGTGGTCGACATGCCCCATAACGGTTACCACCGGCGCCCGGTCGATTGGCTTGCCTTCGACGCCCTGAGCTTCAGCCACCAGTTTTTCTTCGAGTTCATTTTCTGAACGCATTACGGCAAGGTGCCCCATGTCTTCAATCAACACGGTGGCGGTGTCACGATCAAGGCTCTGGTTGATGGTGACCATCTCACCAGTTTTCATCAGCCGCTTAATCAATTCACCAGCCTTAACGTTGAGCTGCTTTGCCAGCTCTGCCACGGTAATGTGCTCGCCCAGTTGCACCTCATAGACTTGCTTGCCGGTTGGGCGCTTAAAACCATGGGTATTCTTAATCTTCAGCGTGGGGCGAGACAGTGAACGGGTACTGCGTTTTTCCGCTGTATCAGTTTCAAGCAGCTCCTGAGCTGCTTCATACAGAGAAACCTTGCTGGTTTTTTTGGGGCCAGACTTGCCGCGGCGGCTGCGACGCTTGCGCGGTTCTGCCTCTTCCGTTGGCGTGGTGGTTTCAGCCTCAAGCTTGCGGCGTAGCGCGGGCTTAATGTCAACCGCCGCCTTAGTGGCGTTTGTGGCTTTAAGCTTTTCACTCTCAACTTCAGGGCGCGATTTTTGCTCCTGCTGCTCTTTTTGTTCCTGTTGCGCTAATTGTGCCTGTGCGGCTGCCGACTTGCGGCGTTCAATGGCCGCGATACGCATCAGTTCAACGTCATCTACATAACTGGAACGAATCTGTGCAGCAGCTTTAGGTGGTACAGTTTTGCTCGGGGGTTCAGTAGTTGAATCAGATTTACTTGCGCTCTCTGTCGTCGTGGAGGCAACTTCTTCTTGCTGCGCTTTGACAGCGGCCTCTTGCTGCGCCTTAGCTTCTGCCTCTGCTTTAGCTTTTGCCTCCGCTTCCGCTTTTGCCGCCGCTTCTGCTTCAAGACGCGAACGTTCAGCTGCTTCTTGCTCAGCCTTCATCTGCGCCAATTCAGAGGCTGGCGGTGTTGATTCTGGCTCTTCCTGGCCAGCTTCAGCTTGCGGCCGCTTTACATAAGTGCGCTTTTTACGTACTTCTACATTCACGGTTTTACGGCCTGAACCAGAGCCGGTTTTTAGTGTGGTGCTGGTCTTGCGTTTCAAAACAATCTTGCGCGTCGCGGCTTGCTCTGCCCCGTGGCTGCTTTTCAGGAAATTGAGCAGGACCTGCTTCTCCTCTGCCGACACTTTTGCATCTGCAGTAGTGTGGGACAAACCCGCTTCGTGCATCTGTTTGAGCAGACGCTCCTCGGTGGCACCAACCGATTTTGCGAGTTCGCTAACTGTTACTTCGGCCATTCTCTCTCCTAAAAAGTCACTGACCCAGGGAGGTCACTAATGCTTTTCGCCACTTTCGTCATTTTCAAACCAGGGTTCCCGGGCCTTCATAATCAACGCAGCGGCACGCTCCTGGCTCATGCTTTCAATATCTATCAAGTCATCCACTGCCTGCTCGGCGAGATCTTCCATTGAAGAGATGCCGCGACTGGCCAATACATAGGCCAAATGGCGGTCCATCCCTTCCATGTCGAGCAGATCCTGCTGGGGCTCAGAGGCCTCCAACTTCTCTTCCGATGCCAACGCCTGTGTCAGCAACGTATCTTTGGCGCGAGCACGTAGCTCCTCGGCAATCTCTTGGTCAAAACCTTCAATGCCGAGCATCTCCTCAAGAGGCACATAGGCCACTTCATCCAAGGTAGTGAAACCTGCATCCACCAGTACGCCAGCAACTTCTTCATCAACCCCCAGGCGGTTGGTAAATAATTCAACAAGGTTGCCTGTTTCTGCATCCTGCTTTGAGCGCCATTCGGCAATGTCCATCACATTGATTTGCCACTTGGTCAACTCGGAGGCGAGGCGCACATTCTGGCCACCGCGACCAATCGCCATGGCCAGATTATCCTCACTCACGGCGACATCCATGGAACCCGCATCTTCATCGAGCACAATAGATTCAATTTCCGCCGGCGCCATTGCATTGATAACAAACTGAGCTGGGTTATCGTTCCATAGTGCTATGTCTACGCGCTCTCCAGAGAGCTCATTAGAAACGGCCTGAACACGTGCACCACGCATGCCTACACAGGCACCCACCGGGTCAATCCGGCCATCGTTGGTGTTTACTGCAATTTTCGCCCGTAGTCCAGGGTCGCGTGCCGCACCGCGAATTTCAATTATTTGTTCGGCAATCTCCGGCACTTCAATGCGGAATAACTCAATCAGCATTTCTGGGCAGGAGCGACTCAACACCAATTGTGGGCCGCGTACTTCCGGTTGAATTTCTTTGAGAATTGCCCGAACCCGATCACCGAGGCGAAAAATTTCGCGGCCGACCAATTGATCCCGGGGCAGACGTGCTTCGGCATTATTCCCCAGGTCAACAATAATAAAATCTCGAGTAACTTTTTTTACCGTACCGCTAATTAATTCGCCGATACGGTCAAGATATTCACTCACCACCTTGGCTCGCTCGGCTTCGCGTACTTTCTGCACGATAACCTGCTTGGCCGCTTGGGCGGCGATGCGGCCAAAACCGACATTCTCCACTACTTCGCTATAGGTGTCTCCAGCAACCAGAGAAGCATTTTTTTCATGGGCCTCTTCCAGAGTGAACTGCGTACCCAGCTCGGCTAGCACATCATCGGCCACAACCTCCCAGCTGCGCACGGTTTCATAGTCGCCGCTGCTGCGATCAATGCTAACGGTAATGACAGACTCTTCGTCATAGCGTTTCTTTGTAGCTGTGGCAAGGGCCACCTCAATCGCCTGGAAAATAACTTCCCGATCAACGCCTTTCTCGTTGGAAACCGCTTCAGCTACCAGCAAGATCTCTTTATTCATGCAGCTGCCTCTTTAAAAGCTATGGTTACACTTCAGCCAGAATAGTCACAGTATATTAGCCCGACGACTTGCCAAATTGCGGAATAATATTACCTTTTTCAATACTGTCGATCGGCAATAGATATTCATTTTCACTATCGACACGCAATACAATTTCCTCGCCTTCGACACCGGCCAACAGACCGCGCCACTTGCGCTGACCCTCTAAGGGCATACGTAAGCGTACCTCAATCTGAGCACCAATGTAGAGGCGATATTGCTCCAGCTCATACAATGGTCGATCTAGTCCCGGTGACGAAACTTCTAGGGTGTAGTGACCGCTGATGGGGTCTTCCACATCCAATACTGCGCTGATCTGACGGCTTACTTTTGCACAGTCTTCGACTGCGACGCCAGCTTCGGCATCTATATAAATACGCAACAGCCCATTGCGGCCGTGAGACTGCCAATCGAGGCCCCACAGCTCACAGCCCAGTGATTTTACCACTGGTGCCAGTAATGCTTTTAAAACTTCGCTTTTGCCTGCCATATCACCACAAACAAAAAATGGGCACTAAAGTCTACCCTACGATCCGAATAAGAAACCGCAGCGCCTACTTCCGGCCCATTCGAACATGAAACTGCAAATTTTCTGCAGATACGAAAAAGCCCCTAACAGGGGCTTCAACCGCGCATTTATACACTAAATGCTGAATTTGGTAGCGGGGGCCGGATTTGAACCAACGACCTTCGGGTTATGAGCCCGACGAGCTACCAGACTGCTCCACCCCGCAACAACTCTGAAAACCGAAACCTGGTACTTCTTCGGTTCCTTGCGGCCATTTCCTTAACCGCTTCAGAGGCTGCGCATTCTAGGGGTGAGACATTGCGGAGTCAAGCCATATTTGGCATTTGTTTTTACTTTTTGATTAGCGCGAACATCAATAACCTGCTCTTTTGCTCTCTTGGGGCCCAAATATTACCCAAGGATACTTCAAAAAAGCTCGCCGTCACCACCATGGGCTATAGGTTAAGAGCAGTCTCCGGGCATAGATGCTATCCACTCTCGCAACAAGGTTACCCCCTCATCATGGATCAGGCTGCGCCCTAATTCTGGCATCATCGCCCCCGGGTCGGTGGATTCCATACGGAAAGTAACAATAGATTCTTCAGGGCTACCGGGAGCGATCGAAAATAGACGATTGCCCGTTCCCATACCCGCCGCAATCGGCGGTTTGCACAGACCGAGGCGGCGCCTGTTTGATTCTCCGCGATGCAACATCAAACCAGAAGTATCTGCCGAGCCCGTTGGGTTGTGGCAATGGCCACAATTTATATCGAGATAAGCCCGCGCTCGCGCCTCCAACGTTAGATCGACGTTATTGTACTCTGCCGCCCGAGGTATAGTAGACGCTTGCGGCAAGCCGTGCAGCCACCCCAACCGCTGCCAATAAGCCAGCTGGTTTTCACTACCGTGCTGGTAGCGATAGTTTTTGTTGAGATAGCGCGCTTTGGGGCCCAGCGGGCGCAGGATCTTTTGTTGCTGGTCATCCATATGGCAAGCGGCACATTGGTTGGTATTGGGTACAATATAAGTAAATGCATTGCGCGCACCCTTTATATCTACCATTTGTAGGCTTTGTGCATCACCGGCAATTTCCAATACTGCCTCGGTTTGTGCTTGGTTCCATACATAGACCAGCGGCTGCCAACTATCGCTTCGCTTTACCAACAAGCGGGTTTCCACCAGCGTTACCCGATTCAAATTTAAATCCTGACCGCTAAAATCTCGGCTGTAATCTGCTGTGCGCAGCAGCGTACCGTCAGCATCTTTCGGATAATAGAAAGTCTTACTCAAAATAGTGCCCAGAGGATAGTCAAAAGCCTCCTCGCCATAGCGCACACTGCTGTTATCGGGTAACCACAAGGTGCGCAATTTGTGGGCATAGTCTGTAAACAGGGCGCTGTTCAAATCGTAGGGTACAACCCCCGCATTTAGCGTTAGCGCATCCTTCTTCACCGTTAACAAATGCCACTCACTGAGCGCCTTGGGCACTGCGTTGGGCTGGTGTAAAATAACCTGTTGGCGGAGTGGGTCGCAGCCAGCCACAAACTGAATCAAAAGCAATAACCCGATTAGAATCTTCTTATGCATCAGTTATCTCGGCCGAAATAGTGCTGTCGGCATCAGGGCGATCCAGCTCCAATACTACCTGAGGTAACTTTGGTAAATGGCAGTGGTGAGCGGAGATATCCGTAGTAATATTTTTATAGTTGTTGGCGGCATCAACATTAATAATACCTGTATCACCATTGTTGACGCAGAGCCGCAAAGGTTCGGGCAATTGGCCGTCTACGAACTTCTCCTGATCCACCACACCATCCCAGAGAATATCGGGAAGCTGGCCATTAAAACCAAACATAGCCACTTTGAGCGCTTTGAGTTGCAGGTGATCTGGCGCAGTGCCACCGCCGGAAAAACGGTTATTGTAAATATAAATTCCCTCTGGAAAGGGGTCAAAATCCTCGTCGGTCGATTTATCATTGTAATAACCGGCGGTGTAAAAACTACTGATGATCACATTGGCAGTGTTGTTATCGGCAATATCATTGTCGAATATTTCCACCCGATCATTGGAGTTGACTAGCACCCCAGAGCCCGCAGGCACTGCAGCCACCGGAGTGCCCTCGTGACCAAAATTCTCCACATTGTTTTTAAACACTTTATTGTTGTAGACCCGCGTACTATGGCCCGGCTGGGGCAGGTTGGGCATATTGAACACCAAAATACCACCGGTATTATTGGTGGCCACATTGCCATACACATCCGCACCGATAGAATTTTCAATTTCAATCCCGGCCACATTAAATTCGGCGCGATTGTTGCGCACAATAATATTTTTTGACTGGCCCACATAAATACCAGCATCCGATGCACCTATGGCAACATTGCCCTCGAGCAAAACATTTTCAGTTTGCACCGGGTAAATACCGTAAGCACCATTTTCAGTTGCAGCACCATTGGTCCATTCAACGCGAAGATTGCGGATAATAATGTTTTTGCCATCGCTAACTTTTAGTCCATCACCGATGGTATCCTCAATGGCCAAATCTTCGATGGTGAAATCGCTGGCGCTCACTAATAAGCCTTCGGCACCTTGAATCTGCTCTTTAAACGAAAGAATTGTCTTGTCCATTCCCGCCCCGCGGATAGTGACCCCATCCACAGTGAGCGATAAGCCGCGGTTAAGTTGATAGTGACCGGCAGGAATCATGATGACATCACCACGCTTGGCGGTGATGAATTGCTGCTGCAATTGCTTTTGAAAATTTACTTCTTGTGGTGTTTTCTCTTCTTGTTTGGCCTCATGGTTGCCCTCTTGCTGAGAACAGGCAATCATCAATACAGCCGGCAATAAGCAGCTCAATTGCACTGCACGCTTCATAGGAATCTCCTTTACGCAATTATTTAAGGCCCTAGGAGCCTGTCGGACTTAACACTGGCCTACTGCGAAAAAGCCGGATTTGGCCATTTTTTATGCTGATTCTCGTTAAATAGAACCACTATTCGCCTCGGATCATCATAAAAAATGGCTCAAACCGGTCTTTTTCTCGCT
>JAHZJJ010000014.1 GCA_022600975.1 Gammaproteobacteria bacterium | reverse complement strand
GCTAATCACACGCTCGCCTTCAATAAAGTTGTTTGTTGCGCTGAGCAATTTCATCCGCTCTCACCTTTGGTGCCGGAGTACGTTGTGGTGTAGCGCGAAAATAGGTGTGGTTCTCTACTTCAGCCGCGGCCCGCCTGCCCCCGTTATTCCAACATTCAGTAAATTAACCTTACAATTGATCCAGATGGATTACGCCTGTGGCGAGTGTGTATTGTAAGCGTGCACGCGTTTTGAAATTTCGCGTCACAGGCTTTTTAAAGGAGCATATAAAAATGTTAGAAGTAACGTGTAAATTGTTGCAATCTGTTCACTTGGGTAGAATTTTCACCGTCACGCCGGTATGGATGGGTGATAAAGAGGTAAGGCTATACATCGTGGCCCGAGATGGTGGTGAGCTGACCATCAATGAGCAAGCCCCGCTCGCAATGAATGAAGTTGGGTTGCAAGAGGGCCAACAAAAGGATGAGTCTCCTGGGGATGGCCAACCTCCTAATCCTCCGAGCGATGATTCAGACCCGATGCACTGAAGGGTGGGGCGCAACTAGCCAATTTCCTCGAACAGTATAAAAACACCAACCTCCCCGCACTGTCAAAGCGGGGAGGTTGGTGTAACTTTTATTGCAAAAATTTTATCCAAATAAACTATTCAACGACTGTCTTTGAGCAGGACCACCGCTTTATAAAACAAGTGACCAAGCTGATGATCCTAGAAACCGCAGTTAAATCACGTAAGTCTGCACAAATTCTTGATGCCCCTAGCAAATTTTAAAAAGTTCTCATCACCCATAAGGTGACCACGAATTTTTAAACTGCGCCATACACACCAATAACTTATACAACGTTTACGCGCGCAACTGCGGCTTCTAGAATGATGGGCTTTAAAGCATTTGGCCCAGTTTAAGCTACCATTTCTGGCCTCAAAACTGTTCACCTGATTCGCCAAGGGCCATTGAACCAAGAAAGTGTACCAACTTATCGACAGTTCATGGCACTCACAGGCTAAATCTGCATGAATATAGGTGGTGGCTTGCCTGGTGGAAAGGTTGCGACAGGCACCGTTGGTGCCCGGTTAACCGTAAGTTTTGCTGTGAGGCTTTCACTGGCAGGCTTATGCCATATCTGCGACTGTCTATACTGGTTGTATAGGCCGCAATGGCCAAGCAGAAGTCGACTGCCTATGTTATGTCGTTATTGTCTTATCCCTGGCGAAGTAATTGCGCTTTTTATTCTGCTATTCCTCTGTGCCTGTTCAGATAAGAAGGGAGCACAACCACCGGCGCCAGCGGTTGAAGTTTTGAGTGTGCGGGAGCAGGCGGTCATTCCTCGCTATGATTATGTTGGTCGGGTGGAGGCCACGGACGAACTTTTTGTGCGCCCTCGTGTAGAGGGGTACATTATGCAACGGCATTTTCGCGAGGGAGATACGGTGAAAAAAGGTCAGTTGCTTTACAAAATTGACCCCAATCCCTTTATTGTCGAATTAGCGAACCAGCGCGCGGCTAGATCACGGGCACAAGCTGCACTGCAAGTTGCCGAAAGAAATTATTATCGCGGTTTACAGTTGATTAAAACTGGGGCGATCAGTCAATCTTCGATGGATGAGCTTACCGGTAAGTTTGAAGAAGCCGAGGCGGATCGACAAGTGGCTGAAGCCGCTGTTGAGGGTGCGGAGCTGAACCTTTCCTATACCGAGATTCACTCGCCACTCAGTGGCCGTATTGGGCGCAGTAATTTTACCGAGGGCACCTTGGTTGGCTCCCAGTCTAACCCGCTTACCAGTATTGTGAGTCTGGACCCGATTTACGTGCAGTTTGAAGTGCCTGAAGAACAGTTTTTGTCTGTGCAGCTAGAAATTGAGCGCCGCGGTGCACAGGCTCAAAAGCCACAGCGGCTGGATATTCGGATTAAGCTGCCGAATGGCAAATATTACCAGCACCGCGGCAAAATTGTTTTTGTCGACAATCAAATAGACCCCAATACCGGCTCCATAGCAGTGCGTGCAAGGTTTGCCAACCCCAGTCAATTGTTAGTTCAGGGGCAATTTGCCCGAGTATCGATTTGTGTGTTCGGCGGTGAAGATGCAATTAAACCGCTGGTGCCGCAAATGGCGGTACTTGAAGATATGCAAGGCCGCTACGTTTATGTGGTTGATAAAAATAATATCGCATTAAAGCGTTACCTGGAGCTAGGTCAGCGCGATGGTGCATTGTGGGCGGTTGAGAAGGGTTTGAAAGCCGGTGAGCGGGTGATTGTAAATGGCTTGCAACGGGTAGTGGAAGGGAAAGCTGTAACCCCGCAGAGCCCGGCAGGAAAATCCCACGGGGCTGGCGGCGGTGGTCAGGGGATGTTGGAGCAAAAATCAACCGCTGGTGACACCTGCGGGGAGCCAGATGTTTATGACAGCCAGTGAGGCTCGCCAGTGATCAGTGCCTTTTGTATCCGGCGACCGCGCTTTGCCTATGTGATTTCCATTTTAATTACCCTTGCGGGCTTACTGGCACTACCGATGTTGCCGATTGCCCAGTTCCCGGAAATTACCCCTGCCACGATTAATGTTTCCACCAACTATGCCGGTGCCAGCGCGGCGGTGATGCGCGATAGTGTGGCGGTGCCCATAGAGGCACAGGTGAATGGGGTGGAGGGTATGGCTTATATGTCGTCTACCAGCGGCAATGATGGCTCATACAGTTTAACGGTTACCTTTAATACTGGCATTGATGGCGATATTGCTCAGGTGAATGTGCAGAACCGGGTTCAGCAAGCTATGGCCAGCCTGCCTGAAGAAGTCAAACGTGATGGCGTTATTGTGCGTAAGCAAACCAGTACTATGTTGCTGGTGGTGAATTTATTCTCTAATGAAGAAGAATTTGATGGACTATTTTTGTCCAATTATGCAGAGGTCTATTTAAAAGACGAGTTAGCACGGGTGCCCGGTATCAGTAGTGTGAGTATTTTTGGGGCGGGCAATTATTCTATGCGCATTTGGTTGAATCCGGATCGTATGGCGGCATTGGATGTTACTGTTCAGGATGTTATTGCTGCGGTTCAGGCGCAAAACCTACAAGTGGCTGCAGGGCAGTTGGGTGCGGCACCAATCAGTAAGCAGCAACAGTTTCAATATAACATTATTGCTCAGGGGCGCCTGATCAATGCTGCGGAATTTGAAGAGATTAGCATTAGAGCCAAACCTAATGGCGGCATGGTGCGGGTTAAAGATGTGGCTAGGGTGGAATTGGGTAGCGAATCCTATGCTGCCTATGGGCAATTGGACAACCGCCCGGCAGCGGTGATGGCGGTTTATCAATTACCGGATGCCAATGCGTTGGAAGTAGCGGAGGGTGTGCGACAAAAAATAGCGGATTTGTCTCAGCGTTTTCCCCCCGGGCTCGAGGCTGGGGTACTCTATGATACCACGCTGTTTGTAGAATCTTCGATTAAAGAGGTAGTGTCAACTTTATTCATTGCGCTGCTGCTGGTTATTTTGGTGGTGTTTGTTTTTCTGCAGGATTGGCGCTCTACGTTAATTCCCGCGATTGCCATTCCGGTTTCGCTGATCGGCACTTTTGCGCTGATGTTTGCCTTTGGTATGACCATCAATACAGTCACGCTGTTTGCGCTTATTCTCGCTATTGGCATTGTTGTCGATGACGCAATCATCGTAGTGGAAAATACCCAGAGGCTGATGGGCACAGGGCTTGCGCAGAAAGAAGCGGTATTGGAGTCCATGCGCCAGATTACGGGTCCGGTTATTGCGACAACCTTGGTTTTGCTGGCGGTTTTTGTCCCAGTGATGTTGATGCCGGGGCTCACTGGAAAAATGTACCAGCAGTTTGCCATCACCATTAGTGTTGCGGTGATGATTTCCTCCATCAATGCCCTCACTTTGAGCCCGGCGTTGTGCGCAACTGTGTTAAAACCGCCCATTGATGGTGCAGTTGCGGGCCTCAGTGAGTCGGGTGTATTCGGCTGGTTTAATAAAACGCTGCATCGTATAACCCAATTTTATATGCGCGGGGTGCGCTTTTTGGTGGATCGCCCATTGCTGGGTATTGCTTCAGTGATTGGCTTACTGGGAGCCTGCTATTGGTTGTTTGTTACCGTGCCCACGGAATTTATTCCCGATGAAGATCAGGGTTCGTTTCTACTCACTGTGCAATTGCCCGATGGGGCTTCGCTGGAGCGAACTGGGCCTGTCGTAGAAAAGGTAACTAGTTTACTGCGGAAAGATCCCGGCATGGCCCATGTGGTCAGTGTGCCCGGATACAATTTGCTGGGGGGCAGTGTTGCATCCAATGCCGGGTTGGTCATTGCAGTATTAAAGCCGTGGGATGAGCGCACAAAGAAATCAGAGCATCAGGCGGCGATTATGCAGCGGGTGCAACAGCAGTTGAATCTATTGCCCAGTGCTGAAGTACAGGCTTTTTCGGTGCCGCCGTTGCCGGGGGTGGGTACGGTGGGTGGGTTTGAATTTGTGCTTGAAGATTTACAGGGGCGCAGTGCCATAGAGCTGGCTCAAGTTTTGTATGGGTTGCTTGGTTCTGCTAATCAGCGTCCAGAGATTGGCCAGGCGTTTACCAGTTTTCAGGCCAGTACTCCGCAACTGCAGTTGACCGTGAATAAAGATAAGGCACATACCCTGGGTATTGCCCTGACGGATGTTTACACCACTTTACAGGCGTTGCTGGGGGGAATCTACATTAATGACTTTAACCTGTACGGCAAAGTATTTCGGGTGATGGTGCAGGCCGATGCTCAGTATCGTGATGATGAGGGAGACTTGGCCGGTTTTTTTATGCGGGCAGATAGCGGCGGCTTGGTGCCGATCACATCGGTAACTAAGCTGACACCGATGGTGGCACCTCAGGCGATTAACCGCTATAACCTCTACAACAGTGTGATAATTAATGGCTCACCGGCTCCAGGCTATTCCAGTGGTCAGGCCATACAGGCCATGAATGAATTGTCCGCGCAATTGCCCGAGGGTTACGGCAGTGAGTGGACGGGCTCCAGTTTGCAGGAAATTAGTTCGGGCAATATGGCCCCAATTTTATTTGGTCTGGCTGTGGTGTTTGTTTATTTATTTCTGGTGGCGCAGTATGAAAGCTGGAGTATCCCGTTTGCCGTTATTCTGTGTGTACCCATTGCATTAGGTGGGGCGCTATTTGCAGTGTGGCTTGTGGGCTCAGAGAATAATTTGTACACCCAGATAGGCCTAGTGTTGTTGATTGGCATGGCCGCCAAAAGCGCCATTTTAATTGTTGAGTTTGCTTGTGTTGAGCGCGATAACGGCAAGTCGATTGCCGAGGCAGCACTCAGTGCTACAAAGCTGCGCTTTCGTGCGGTGGTGATGACAGCATTGTCTTTTGTTTTGGGGGTGATCCCTCTGCTCGTCGCTTCCGGTGCCGGTGCAGCTAGCCGCTTTTCGTTGGGGCTGACGGTATTTGGCGGTATGATTGCAGCGAGTGTACTGGCTACCCTGTTGGTGCCGGTCTACTACGCGCTGGTGCAATCTTTGCGTGAGCGAGTAAAAGGCACTGCGATACGCGGTCAGTAATAGAGGTGCGAGGTGTTGTGTGCAGAATCCGATGGTTTCAAACTGGGCGAGCAAAGAACTCTCAACGAAACCCAATTTTAGAATTGTGCAAAGTTTGCATCAGTGAAAATGTTTAACCCATGTTGGAATTAATAAAAAATAACTTTTCTAAACTGCGGGGAAACCTGCAGCAGAAAGTTCCCAGAGGCCCCAATTTGCAGGGCCATGCCGCGGTACTGCTAGCGTTAACCGATGAGTCAGATCCGCACATTGTGCTCACACTGCGCTCACAGGGTTTGTCTACCCACTCCGGCGAAGTTTCTCTGCCCGGTGGGCGCTGGGATCCTGGCGACTCGTCGTTAGAGTTTACCGCACTGCGTGAAGCCCACGAAGAGATAGATCTGCCGGCAACCGCAGTGAAAGTAATGGGTCCACTATGGTTGCGCACAACCCGTTGGGAAGTGCCGGTTACACCTTGGCTGGGGGTTATTCGAGCCGATGTGAGTTTAACGCCAAACCGCGGTGAGCTGGATGCAATTTTTCGCGTACCCTTGTCTTTTTTTCTTTCCGATCCGCGTATTCGCACGGATCGTATTATTATCGATCAGCACCCTATTTACCTGCCGGCGTACAAATATAATGGCTACGAAATTTGGGGTTTTACCGCGGGTGTTATTACTGAATTTTTAGTTAAGGTGCTAAAGGCGCCTATTGGCCAACGTGACGATGTGCCACTCAGAGAATTGAATTAACTATTCTCAAGGGCCAGGCCCATAAAAGCCGTTTTGAGCGGCTCAAAAACTTAAAGCCCCAGGCTTTGCGAGGGGGCTACTTATGTGTACTGTACTTGTTATATTGGCTGATTAGTTGTTGTTTTGAGCGGCAATTTTTTCATTTATTAGCTATGCTACAACCAATATGTGCAAAAATTATTTTTTTATAAATATTTCAACCCGCCTTGTTCTGCGGATCTGTGGCTTCAAAGATATACCCAATAGTTCTGTTTTGAAAAATAGGTATGGAAGTTTAGAACTATCTTTCAGGTAATATTAAAAAAATTGGAGAATGTGATGGCTTATAATGAGGAGTTGGCAAAAAAGGTACGTACATTATTGAGCGAAAACGAGGGCCTAACAGAGAAGCAATTATTTGGTGGTTTAGCTTTTATGTTACATGGCAACTTGGCCTGCGGTGTTGTCGGGGAAGAGTTAATGGTACGGGTGGGGGCAGATAACTGCCAATCTGCATTAAATGAACGCTATACCAGGCCTATGGATTACGTCGGTCGGCCATTAAAAGGCATGATTTGTGTGGAAGAGGATGCGATAGTGGCTGATTTGGATGCTTGGGTAAATCGAGGTATAGAATTTGCTGAATCGCTGCCACCGAAGTAGGCGGTTAATCATTATTTACGTGACGTAGGAATAATCTCGATAAAAATCTCACAGAGGCCCTGTCTCTGTGTTTTATAAGTATTCTTCCAGCCAGTTTTTAGTTTGGCCAAAATCTGATTTTTAGAGGCCATTACAATTTAGCGGTTTCAAGGTGTGCCTGTAAATAGATGACATGACCAAATGGAGAGTTGATTGGCGTGGGCGTTTTATGCTGCGCTGTTATTTTTGCGGTGGAAAAAAAGCATTGTTTAAAACTTTTTGCACGACGTGCAGGATCTAACACCATGATGCTACTGATCACTATTAGTGACCCTAGCGTTGGGGATGTGGTTATGCATAGCCAGCCACTGTCCAATGGTAGTATCAGTATGAGGGTTAGCATTGCTGATGACGCCGTGGCCCCAACCTTGGTGTGGGCTTCAGGTTTGGATTCACAATCTTTTTATTGGGTAACTGTTATTGCAGTATTGTTTCACATAAAAGGCTTGTATAGGCTGCGCGTTTGACCATAGCGTGAGGAATATTGTATGACGGAAGATTCAGAAATTGCCGAAATCGCGGCCACTTTGAGTGAGCGGTTGCAAAAAGTTGGTTGGCGGATGGCGACGGCAGAATCTTGCACTGGGGGGGGCGTTGCGGCCGCTTTGGTTGCCATGCCTGGGGCTTCAAATTGGTTCGATGGAGCCGTGGTGAGTTATGCCGATCATATAAAGTGCGATTGGCTGGGGGTGCAGCCACAGGTGCTCGCACAGTTTGGCGCTGTGAGCGAACCGGTGGTGCGCCAGATGGCTTCTGGGGTGTTGAGTAAAATGCAGGTTAATTTGAGCGTTGCGGTGAGTGGGATTGCCGGCCCGACGGGCGGCAGCGAGGATAAACCGGTGGGCACGGTATGGTTTGCCTGGGCGCAAAGTGTCGGCCAACAGCCACCGCAGATAGATGCCCATTGTAGGCATTTTGGCGGCGATCGTGCCGCTATTCAAAGGCAGGCGGTGATTGAGGCGCTGCGTGGCACACTGGTATTGATAGAAGCCTGGGGCTCGCTGCAGCAGGCTTGAAAAATTGCCCATTAACTGGTTGCCTGTACAGTTGTTTTTCTCTAAGCTTGATCACTTTAGCAACTTACTACAAATGGCGGTGGGCTCATGGGCAAGGTTACGGATAGCAATAAAGATAAGGCATTGCAAGCAGCGCTGACACAGATAGAGCGCCAGTTCGGCAAGGGAACAGTCATGCGCATGGGCGATAAAGAGCGGGTGCGCATCCCGGCGATCTCTACCGGTTCTCTCGGGCTGGATGTGGCGCTGGGTATCGGTGGCCTGCCGCGGGGGCGCATAGTGGAAATTTATGGCCCCGAATCTTCCGGTAAAACCACGCTGACACTGCAGGTTATTGCCGAGGCCCAACGCAAGGGGGGTATCTGTGCTTTTGTCGATGCGGAGCACGCGCTCGATCCAATTTATGCAGAAAAGCTGGGTGTCAATGTAGATGAGCTGATTATCTCCCAACCCGATACCGGTGAGCAGGCGCTAGAGGTGGCCGACATGCTGGTGCGCTCCGGTGCGGTGGATGTGCTGATTGTCGATTCGGTAGCAGCGCTGGTGCCGCGGGCGGAAATCGAAGGAGAAATGGGTGATACCCATGTGGGGCTACAGGCGCGGCTGATGTCTCAGGCGCTGCGCAAACTGACCGGTAACATTAAAAACACCAATACGCTTTGTGTGTTTATTAATCAGATTCGGATGAAGATCGGGGTTATGTTTGGCTCCCCAGAAACCACTACCGGTGGTAATGCACTCAAGTTTTACTCTTCTGTGCGTCTGGATATCCGTCGTATTGGTTCGGTAAAAGAAGGTGATGAAATTGTTGGTAATGAAACCCGGGTGAAAGTTGTCAAGAATAAGGTTGCGCCGCCATTTAAACAGACTGAATTTCAGATTCTGTATGGTCAGGGTATTAATCGTCTTGGTGAAGTGATTGATTACGGTGTCAAACTGGGTTTGGTAGACAAGGCCGGAGCCTGGTACAGCTATAAAGGCGATAAAATCGGTCAGGGTAAAGCCAACGCAGCGAAATACCTGATTGAGTCCCCGGAGGTTGCCAAAGAGATTGAAGCCCAGCTGCGTAAGGAGTTGCTTGGGGATCTAGAAGCTACCGAGGTTTCTGAGAAAGTACCGGAGATTGTTGAGGGCTGATTCTTGCGATAGTCGATAGCTTTGGGGGCAAGCGCTGTTTTGGCAGTGCTGCCTCTGGTGCTATTGATTTCTTTGATGAAAAAATGGCGAAAAGTTGATTTGATTAAATTGGTCTGGGTTGGCTGTTTTTACTCAGGGCGCTTTCCACAGTGGGTCGTCGACGGGAATTGGCGATGATAAGGTGTGTAAAAAGGCGATGAGTTGCCGCAACTGCATTTCATCCAACTTTAGCGGCATTATGTCGAAGTGGGGGCGGCTCGGGTGCTGTTGCGGATCGAAGTAGGGCGGTACCGGGTTATTGTAGTGGGCCAGGACCTGCTTCAGTGTGGCGAATTGCCCCGCCTGCATATAGGGCCCAGTATGGGCGACATTACGCAGTGTTGGGGTCTTGAAGGCACCAATCAGCTCCCGTCCCTGTTTCTTTAAAAAACGCATCTCTTGACAGTCATTTTCTCCGGCATCACTGTGCTCAGAAAGGCAAGTAAAGGTGTCATTCAGCAATGCTTTGATACCGTCATAGCGCCCTAAATCCACTTGCTCAATGTTGGGTTCCGGCGCGCCAATATTGTGGAATTCATAATTGGTAAACAGTGGCCCGTTATGGCAGCTAGCGCAGTTTGCGGAGCCCATAAACAAGCGCATCCCGGCAACTTCATCTGCGTTCATTAAACTGGATAGCTGCTGATAGTTTGTGCTGTCTTGCAGCAATTGTTCGACAAAACGGTCAAAGCGTGCGGGCAGCAGCTTTAGTTTGCGTTCGTAGGCCATAATTGCTTTGCCAGCCTGGCTAATGATTCTATCGACGGCGGCTTGCTGCTGCGGGGTTAATTTGTTTGCTTTTAGGGTGCCATTGATAACCGTTTGTAGCAGCGCCCAGTTATTGTTATTGGAAAATATCTGTTTGAACTCGTGCAGATAGTGACGGTGGAGGCTAAGTGCTAAATCAAGGCGGTTTAGGCCGTGTTCGTTGGCATCTTGTAACGGCTCCAACGCCTGAGACCAAAGGCTGTCTTTACGCCCATCCCAAAACATCCAGGGGCTGCGGCTGGCACCGAGAATAGTGGGGGCGTTGCGCTTGGTTGTACCCAATGCCTGGGAGCGGGGGAGCCCATCGGTAAAATATTTGCTTGGCTGATGGCAACTGGCACAGGCCACTTCTCCATTGGCACTCAGGCGAGTGTCGAAAAATAGCTGTTGACCAAGCGCTGCTGCGCGGGGATTATCAGCCATCGCATTATCGGCCGCTGTGGGCAGTGGCGGCAATGCTGCAAGAGTAAAACGTTTAAGAAATGCAATATCTGCAGTAGTAAATTGATAGTTTACATTTGCCGCTGCAAGCAGAGGTGTGCAGTTTAGGGTAAAT
>JAHZJJ010000013.1 GCA_022600975.1 Gammaproteobacteria bacterium | reverse complement strand
CGGCCCTCACTTTTTGGGTCTAATTCCAGCCACAACTGTAAATCTTCAGCGGGCAGCGCGCCCCGCCCCCGCTGTGGCCACTCCACCAAACTTAAACTATGGGGGTGCAAATAATCTCGCAACCCCATGTACTCAAGCTCTTCGGCATCTCCAAGGCGATAGAGATCAAAGTGATACACTTGAAAGTTGCTGAAATCATAGGGCTCCACCAGCGTGTAAGTGGGGCTTTTCACCCCTCCGCGATGGCCAAAAGCGCGCAAAACACCACCGCTCAAAGTGGTTTTACCAGCGCCGAGCTGGCCGTGCAGGAATACCAACAACCCGCGCTGTAAGCCATTGGCGAGGCAGGCCAAGCCCAATTGCCGGCCCGCTTCAACGGTGGCGGCTTCATCGGCCAGATGTTGTAACCAATCTTGCTGCACTTGTGTCATTAATCCACCAACCTGCGAATCCACGGCAGCAAATCACTGGCCAATAAACCACGTTGACCATCGACTGCAGCGCGATTGCCCGCCTCACCGTGCAACCATACCGCCAGCCGCGCGGCCGCCAGTATATCCATCTTTTGGCCAATCAGCGCCGCGATAATTCCGGTGAGTAAATCTCCCATACCGCCGGAAGCCATACCAGGATTACCGCAATTAATCACATCGATACCATCCTCGTGGGCAATCAGCGTGCCAGCGCCTTTTAAAATCACTACACCACCATATTTTTGTTGCATCGCTTGTGCCGCCGCACGCCGATCATGGCTAATTGCCGCCGTGTCACAAGCCAAAAGCCGCGCTGCTTCGCCAACATGCGGTGTCAGCACCCAATCGCTTCGGCGCACCCCGGCGAGCACGCGACCAGCAGCGAGGATATTCAATGCATCTGCATCCATAACCAGCGGTAGCGCCGCGCGGCCGACGCGTGCCAGCAATTGCTCACCCCAGGGCGCGCTACCCAACCCTGGGCCAACCGCAATCACATCCGGCCCCTGCAGCAGCGGCTCCAATTCCTGGCCCGAAATTACTGCATGCGCCATTATTTCCGGGCGCCGCATCAACGCCGCCGGCACATGCTCGGGGCGGCTCGCCAACTCAATCAATCCCGCACCAGCACGGGCTGCGGCCTCCGCAGCCATTAACACAGCACCGCCAAAACCATGGTCTCCCCCCACTACCAGAACCCTGCCAAACTGGTTTTTGTAGCTATCCGCACTGCGCGCAGGCAAACGCTCAATATTGTGCCCGCCATACGCTTTAGCCAGTGGCATTACGTCTGTGTATACCGATTGTGGCGCATCGAGCCCAGCAAACACCACTTCTCCGGCCAGTGCTGGCCCGCGACCCGTATGAAGGCCAAACTTACGACCAATAAACGTTACCGTCATATCCGCCTGAACAGCTTGGGCGGCATGGCCAGTATCCGCATTCAGCCCCGACGGCAAATCTATAGCCATAACCGGCGCCGCGCTGTTGTTAATATGGACTATCGCGGCGACACTGCTCCGGCGCAGAGTACCGTGAAAGCCTGTACCCAATAACGCATCCACGCACACGGTGTGTTCATCAATCGCTTCAAGTGATTTAAGCTCGGTAACGATACGCGCACCTTCCCGCTTGGCAAAATGATAAGCTTCAAGCGCATCACCCTTTAAATGCTCTACAGCCACACAGCTGTACACCGTTACTGGCAGTTGGCGCCCGGCGCAGAGCCCAGCAACGATATAACCATCGCCACCATTGTTGCCACCGCCACAAAAAACTTGCACCCGCTGTACTTTTGGCCAACGCCGAAGCAACGCATCAAAAGCGGCACGCCCGGCACGCTTCATCAAAGTGAGAGAGGAAATGTGTTGTGCAACAGCAACCCGTCGATCCAGTTCGCCCATGGCACTGGCGCTATAAAGTAACTGCGGCTGATGTGTTACGCGCGACTCAACAATAGTTGAAGCTTGAAAATTAGACATAAAAATTAAATTCAAACCTTCGTGGATTAAAAGAACGCATATAAATAGCACTACCTATATTACTTAACTTGCACGCTGCGCTGCTTGGCAGCAAATTACTACGTAATTTCGCCCACACTTACATTACGAACTATAATACTAAAATTATACTTCACTCGCGGCTCTGATATGCCCGCCATATCTGTGGCCAAAACTAAAACCAGTAAAAAAAATAGGAATTAGTATACATTTTTCACCGCAGTAGATCGAAATTAATTTTCCTTTTCTCAGTGTAATAGAGGCAGTTGCAGCTTAAGGGAATTTAAAATCGATTAATGAATTGTACAGCCTTAATTGGAGTCATCAGTATGGCTGACAGAATGACAATACTATCAAGTGTCAAATCACATAATGAGTGCCTTTATTCCACTCTAACGCCAGTGCTGCCAACCTTTATTTCCTATTATTTTTTTCCTTCCCTCGGTGACCTTTGCAATAACATTCTCGCAACCATAAGCTCATAAATTAATTGAGAAGCTATATGAAAATATTATCATTGCACGCTCTACTTTTAAGCCTAGTATTGTCCGCCCAAAGCTCGGCCACACTACTTCCTATTATCGACCTGAATATTATTAGCTTCGATGGCACCAAGCTCAATGCCGATTTAATTGTACCGGACAGTCCGCCGCCCACCACTGGCTATCCAACGGTACTTTTCACCAACAGCTGGGTGCTCAACAAAAAACAATACATTTTACAGGCACAAACGCTAGCCCAAAACGGCTATTTGGTCATGAGCCAAACTACCCGCGGCTTTGGTCGCTCCAGCGGCTTGGTAGATGTGGCCGGAGGCAACAGTATTAGGGATATCAGTGTACTAATAGATTGGCTAGAGGCTAATTATCCGGTGGGCAAAATAGGTTTGGCCGGCATCTCCTACGGTGCTGGAATCTCTTTGTTGGGTGCGGCGAATGATCCGCGCATCGATGCCGTGGCCACTTTATCGGGCTGGTCCAATTTGGTCGAAGCACTATACCCTAATGAAACAGTCAATTTGGTTTGGGGCTCATTACTGGTGATAAGCGCCCCCAGGCTGGAGCCCGCGGTCAGAAAAATTTGGAATGATCTGCGCGCTGGGCAAAATATTGATGAAGTACTTGAGTTTGCTGCCGAGCGCTCACCACTCAGCTTTGTCGACAAGCTCAACGCCAATGGCACCGCCATTTTAATGTCTAACAACTTTGCCGACTATCTATTTAAACCCAACAGTATAACTGAACTCTACACTCTGCTAGAGGGGCCTAAAAAGCTATTACTCAATTCTGGCACCCACGCCATCACCGAGATTCTCGGCGGTAACAACGGCTATATCTGGGACACCAGCTTTCGTTGGTTTGATCACTATCTCAAAGGCGAAGACAACGGCGTTGACCGCGAACCCAAAGTCAGCATGACTGTACGCATTGGCAACCAGCGGGAAGAATTCACAGATTTCCCGGTTACCCAAAACAATAGCACTTGGTACCTGCATCCACGCTTGAGCTATTTTAACAATGCCAAGATGAATAGCAGGCCCTATTCCGGGCCAAATAGGAACAACAAATTCTACGCTGGCGCAGACACCAAAGCCGGCACCGGCATACCAATCGTTTCCGATGCCTTAGAAGGTTTCGGTATCCCTGTATACACCAACATGAACGGCATTAACGGCTACCACGCCATTGAATATTATTCACCAATACAGCGAAGGAAATTAAAAATTCGCGGTACGCCAACCCTGGAAATGTGGATACAACCCAGTGCGCCCGAGGTACAACTGCAACTACACCTGTACGACACCAACCCACTCGGTTTTGGGCGCCTGATCAGCCATACACCCGTCACTGTACATAACGCCACAGTGGGCCAAGAACAAAAAATTACCGTAGCTTTTTTCACCACCAGTTACGATTTACCGGCCGGTCATCGGCTTACACTGGCAATAGACACCGAAGGCACCCTTTATCAACAGCCGACCAATACCAACTATCAAATCAAGGTGCCCTATAGCCCCAATCGCATTTCCAAGTTAACCGTGCCCCAATTGTAGATGGCTCACAAAGTGCGAAAGCAGTAATATTTCAACCTAGCAACCTAGCAACCGCAGACAACCGTGTTAAAAACTATCGCCACCTTACTCAGCCGTTGTAAAGCTTGGCCCACCCATTGCCCAGAGCTAAAACGTTTTAATTCCGGTATTATTTTATTAGGCGCCTAAACCTTCGACTTTATTTGCACTTTTCAAAAAAACCCATTACGGTAGCGGGTGATGCCCTAGCGCTCAGCTTAAAATCGGCGCAAGCAGAATAAAAGGCAAATAGATGCACAACCAAAGTACAGCAAAAGTACAACAAATACACTTAACCTAGTGTGTAACCCGCGAGGCCTCCAAACAATGAAAACCCTCGCGGAAAACTAACCATGAAAAAGAGCCACAGCATGACCGTGTGAACTTAAGATAACGCCACCCCTCGATGTACCAGCACCGAGAGATGGCTAACCCCAAAAGATACTCTATTATCTAGCGAGGCTGTCTTGGATGATACGCCATTTACACGCTCGCCTTCAATAAAGCTGTTTTTAAAGCCGAGCAATTTCTACCACTCTCGCCCCTGGCGTAGGAGTGCGTTGTGGCGTACCACGAAAACGGGTGTGGCCCTTTACTTCGGCCGCGCACCCCCGCCCCCATTGTTCAAACTGCAAACCAACACTGTGTATTTTACTGATACAGATCACGCCTGTGGCGAGAGAAACAGATCGGCAGTATTCGTTTGTCTAAAATCTTTCACCACAGGCTTTCCAAGGAGCCTATAAAATGACAACTATCCCTTGCCAATTATTTCAACGTGTCCACCTGGCTGGGCTTTTTACCATCGAACCGGTATCCATCGACAATGGTGTTATACAACTGCAAATTTCCGAATGCGAAGCTGGCCGATTACTACGATGTGAGGAGTTTTTAGAAGCGATGAGCGAAATCTGGGCCTTAGCACACAACCAAACGGACCAAACCCCTTCTGATAACCAAGCCCCTGAGCATCCGGGTGACGATTCAAAAGCTTTGCACTGAAGGGCAGAGCGAAGCTTAGTACTATTTCCCCTCAAGCAGTATTAAAAGCGCTGGCGTCCCTGTGTTTTGTTGCGGGAATGCCAGCGCTTTGCCGCGAAGCGAAGCTTGCAGAGCTGATAAACCTAAATAGCTATTTGTTTTTCGCCGGATATTGGTACTTTTTTTGATAGCCTGCAAATAAAGTATTTGGATAATATACCCATGGCGCTTGAGATTTAGGTGTATGAGACGAGCTTAAAATCATCCAAACCTTCACCAAGTAGGCTTGCTAAGGCCTAAATTTCAAACATTATGGGTATATTTGTTCTCGCGGGTTTAGTAGCTCAAGGGCTATTGCATTATTTATCTGCCTGCCACACGAAAAAGGTATGGGCCACCTTCGGTTCTTGGTTGAGAACCATTCGGCCTGGATTGGCACCTTCTGAGCTGGTTGTCAGTATGGCTTTGAGAAATAGCCTCCCTGATTTTTTGCTGGTTACGGGGAAAAACTCAATCCTCGCGAAATTCTTAGCGCAACGACAGGACTTTGATAGAGCAAGTATTCTTAGGCTTTCTTCATAGAGAAAACTCGAGACTCACAAGTTATCTGTTAATGAGCCATTATCGGCGTTCATGTGCATTCCTTGATTATACATTTTATACAGCCTCTTTGTTTTGTATTAAATTTTCTACGTGAACATTTTTTATCGATCTACCGGATGGATCCATAGAATATTTAAATGATCTATCCCACGAGATAGCATTTGGTGTTGAGCAAGCGATAGTTTTGCCATGAGGAACACATAGTGCTGCAGATATACTTTTAAAGTTCGATTCAAAAATAACACGATAAAAATAACCTTCTTTCGTTAAAGGGGTATTTATAGGGAATCTAGAATGAGTATTCTTTATTTCCAAATCGCTTATCTTATCCTCCATGAAATCTTTAACGCCCTCAATCCAGGAGTACCCTACACCATCAGAAAACTGTTCTTTCTGCCGCCAAACAATTTTATTAGGTAGCATATCTTTAAAAGCCTCACGAAGAATTCTTTTTTCAATAGTACCGCCTCCACAAAGCTTAGCTTGAGGATCAATTGACATTGCATCATCTATAAACTCTTTATCTAAGAATGGTACTCGACATTCTATCCCCCAAGCAGCCATGGATTTATTAGATCGCAAACAATCAAATTTATGAAGGTTCTCTATCTTCCTTACAGTTTCTTCATGGAATTCCTTAGCATTCGGTGCTTTATGAAAATAAAGATATCCACCAAAAATTTCATCACTTCCTTCCCCAGAAAGAACCATTTTTATGCCCATAGCTTTTATTTTTCTAGCCATTAGATACATTGGTGTAGCAGCGCGAATAGTAGTGATATCATAGGTTTCTAAATGAAAAATAACATCACGAATAGCATCAATACCCTCTTGCACATTGAAGTTAATCTCATGATGTATGGTACCTATATAATCTGCTACTTCCTTTGCTGCTTGTAAATCAGGGGAGCCTTTAATCCCTACAGAAAATGAATGTAATGGTTCACTTCCTTGCTGTAAACGTACCTTTTGAGATACAGCAGAAATTATGGAGGAATCCAATCCACCAGAAAGTAATACCCCAAATGAAACCTCACAATCCATTTGCTTTTTAATTGCTTTTTCAAGTGAGTATCGGATATCAGGTATATCCACTGGATTACCCTTTACATGTTCATAATAATACCAATTACGTTTAAAATATTTTTTTGGTTGGAGACTTTCTTTACTAAAGATATAATGCCCTGGAGGAAAATCAAAAATAACTTCACATGAAGCCTGTAATGCCTTCATTTCTGATGCAACGTAGAGAACTCCATATTTATCAAATCCGTAATATAAAGGTATTATTCCTATAGGGTCTCGTGCAATGAGATACGAATCTTTTTGTTCATCGTATATAGCAAATGCATACATACCACTTAACTTTTCAAAAATATTTTCTCCATAATCTAGAAAAAGAGGGATAATCACTTCACAGTCTGATTTTGTTTTGAAATTGTATGAATTTATGTACTTTTGCCTCAAGGCCTTATGATTATATATCTCACCATTTGCTACAAGCAGGACATTTCCATTGCTACTTTGAATTGGTTGCCTACCATTTTTTACCCCTACAATAGACAACCTCTCTTGAGTCATAGTTACAGATGATGTGGATATTATTGAAGAGTCGTCAGGTCCACGATGTCGAATTATTTTTGACATTTCTAAAGCTATTTCTCTTGCGTTTTTTAGTTTATTACTGTGATAAATAAAAGTAATTCCACACATTATGCTATCCTTAGGGGAGGTAACAACACAGAATATAGCAACAATGCGCTCGTCAGAGCCCATCAATAGCGTATTTCTGCATTCTTAAAGGCGTTCCTGGCGGATTCTAGGTTGCCACTCCCCTAATTGCAAAAATTATTTGCTTATAACTTTCCAAAAAATCTACTATTAATGGCCAAGCCAAAAGTAATCAACCTCATGATTATTACCGTATAAATAAATCGAACAACAAATATCCAAAAAATGGCTCCACCCATCATAAATATAACGATTGTATCCTCTATAATTGAATGGAAAAGATTCATCGAGGCTACGGATAGGTGCATATCTCCTTCATTGAGACCTCCTTTTTCCACCTCCTTCAGTAGCAAAGAACCACCGTATACGAGCCCCAGCGTCATTTCGACGAACGTAATGGGTGCACAATTTTTTGATACACCTATTAGATTGAAGTAGGGATAAATAATATTTCCTAATTTATACATCAGATTAAATTTTTTCATTATTCCTAGAATAATGACCAACCCTGAAAGCATAAAGTAAACAAAAATAAAACTTTATAATTGCCCTACTCCCCATTGGAGCAATGACTGCTCAACAGAGGCTGAATCACCAATAGTAATCGATGCAGGATGACTTAATAAGTCGAAAGTCAAAATATACCCATAGTGCTTGATATTTAGGTTCTGTAAATTCTACTGATACGAGATTTTAAGGCTTTTCAACCATTTCCTAAGCCTAAATTTAAAGCGACACGGGTATAGAATCGGAAACAGTTGATGCAGAGTCTACTGTTACCTTGTTGGAAACTTTGAATAGCAGTATCCTCTGTCGAGTCGGCTACATATTATTTTAGATGGGTGCGGCTCTTTTCTAACGACGAATTTTTAAGCAACTTTGGGTAATTTTTGGCCTTGATATTTGACGAGATGATTACGCTCTAATTCTCGCTGCTTGTGATATTCCCAATACTGCTCAAAATCCCCACTTGATCT
>JAHZJJ010000003.1 GCA_022600975.1 Gammaproteobacteria bacterium | reverse complement strand
GAAAGTAGCTCCTCGTTGAAAGTCTATAAAAATATCCAAACGAGACTGCTCTACGTTGAACTTAAGAGACTCAATATACCAAGGAGAAGTTATGCCAAGTGCAGTCTGAAAAAGGTCTTCCATAAGGGGCTTCGGGTAAGTCAAAACAGGGGTTATCAGGCGAGTAAATATACACTACTACCCACTCATTTTTCAAAAGAGCCTATTTAACTGAGCCACTCCAGGATGGTTTTTTATACAGATACTTATATCTATGGGGTATCTTTCGAAATGACCTTAGCTTGAGGTGTCAACTCTAAAATTCATATCGCTTATACAACATAAGGCGCCAAGTAATTCTGTATCAAGCTTGATGGCGTCTCAAAGCTTAGTGTTGTTCTTGAAAGCTTGTTTAAATCGCATATCATCGTGCCAATCTTTTTTTGAATCCATGTTTTTTAGTCAAGACCTATACAGTAGACCATTATTTTTCTCATTTAGACTATATTCTCAGAAATGATAAGGGTGCGCGAAGTAAACTTGTGCCTCGGGCTCACCCTTAATCTTATCCTGATAGTCAAGTTCTTTTATCGTTGTCAGCCGTGGTTGCGTGTAATATATTTGCATATAGCTTGAGTAGCGCTATAGTTGTTTTCATTATATTTTTAGCCATTTGAACACATCTCTAGATTTCTATAAAATATAAGTCAAAATTTAAAATTGCTGTGAGCTTTTCATCATCGGCTTTGGTTCGATGCAAAATAATTTTTTGCACACTTCAGGTTGGCCCTTGGGGTTAACATCTCGAAGCTGAATGGCTTGATAGGTTTTCCTAATTTGATCAAGTTTGGATAATCTTGATTTGCAAGAGCCATCTTGCCTAACGCTATCATATCTGCCTGTCCACTGCTGATCATAATCTGGGCCAGATCAGGATCATTGACACCACCATTGGCGATTACCGGCAAGCAACTGTATTTTTTTGCCAAGGCGGCTAAAGATACACTTTCTTTGAAAGCGGGCTTATTTATCATTGGCTCTGTGGTATGGATGTAGTCAGCGTGGCATTCATGAACCAAGCTAAAAATATATTCTGCGGCAGATTCCCCACCCTCCCAAACATATTCGGTATCGTTAACTTTCTTCTGAGAAAATCGAATACCAACAATGAACTGCTCGCCAACAGCATCCCGAACTGCTTCGATAATTTCCTGATATATTCTGACTCGATTAGTTAAACTGCCCCCATAACTATCGTCACGAGTGTTTGTGTAGGAGGTCAGGAACTGATCTAATAGGTAACCATTGGCTCCATGGATCTCCACCCCATCAAAGCCTACTTCCTTGGCGTGCTTTGCAGCATTAACAAATCCCGAAATTGCCCTTGCAATATCCTTTTCATTCATTGCCGCTGGAGTAGGGTATAGCCCCTCACCCTCGTAGAGCGACATTTGAGCCCCGATGGGAGAGACTGCTGATGGGCCAATAGTTTTATTTGCAAATGAGTTGTACTGGGAAAGCGCACCCGCGTGCATCAACTGAGCGATTATGAAAGCACCATTCTTGTGTACTCCCTCTATTATTTCTCTCCAGGTCTCCGCCTGATCTGTAGTAGCTATCCCCGGTTGGTTTCTGTAGCCCTGGCTATAATGTTGATCCGTGTACAATCCTTCGGTTATCATCAAGCCAAATCCGCCTTTTGCGAATTCCTGATAGTATTCCTTCATCAATGGCCCAGCACTGCCATCTGCATTGGCGCTCACGCGGGTCATAGGCGCAACCACCAGCCTGTTGGAAATTTTCAAGTTTTTTATGTAAAAAGTCTCAAACAGAGTTTTGAATTTAATTGACATAGGTATTCCTAGATATATTAAGTGTCTTGAGATTAGAGTAAGCTGACCATCACAAGCCATTTCTGCCTGCTTATTTTCCAATTTTATTTTTTTACAGTCTCCGTCCACTATTGGATAAAAATAATCATTGAGGGCTCAAATTTCCTGCGTTTAGTAATACCTTTACTTTATAGAATTGTTAACACCTAAATTTCAATCGCTTTGGGTATATAAGGTTAAGCGGTACGTGCGGCCTTGCCAGCTGGTTTTGGCCAAATTCGCGATGGCCATGACCGGTATTTCTCTATGTAGGTATCTCATACGTTTCGCCATCAAGTAATAACTCTCATTTAACTGCCTTTAACTTACAGCTCATGACCTAGCAGAATATGCTTACATACTCTCATCAATTTTTAGGCAGATCCGGAAACTAAATTTCGGTGCCATTAAAACAATTTTTGCGCTATAAGTCTATTTTTTTCCTTATATATAGACAGGTAATAGTTGATATAGACATATATCAGTTTAGGGGCGCGCACGAAATAACTTCCGGTTTTTACTCGTTTACTGGTTTCGCTTTAAAATCGTAATCTCTTCAACTTCGGAAGTTATTTCGTGCACATTCCTAACGCAAGAGCATCACTTTTTTGTTTCCGGGATAGCCCAGCGAAGCCCATTAGAAATTAGCGTGGGAAAAGCACTTAAATGAGTTTCATTGTTAAGAACTTTTGTTACGATATTCAGCTCTTCATATTCACGGGATAGCAGCTGCTCTTTAAATTTAATCATGTTGGTTACCATCTTATTTTTACCTTTATCTTCTAGTTCACCAATAATCATGATTACATTTGCAGGCATCTTCTTATGAGCTTTTGAATATTTCTCTTCCAAATTAAATATAACTTTTTTGTCATACCAAAAAGAGGGACTTCCAATGATATAGTAATCAAATAGTTTCGGTTGAGTAACTAATATATATACTCCCAATAAGCCTCCGAAGGAGTGGCCTACGAATATCTTTTTTGACGTATCTATTCGATACTTATCAACAAAAAATGGTAATAATTCTGTTTCAATAAACTTAGTGTATTTTTCTGAATGGCCAGATTGTCTTCTGGATTCTTTTGAGTGGCCATTGGGTTCATTAGGAGAGTTTGTGGGTGTATAGTCCCTTGTGCGACTAACTCCACCATTATCGCCTTTAGAGTAGGATATTCCAACAATAATTGAGTCTTTTATGTCTGTTCCAGCCATTCGATTAACCATGCTGGTAACAATTGGAAAAGAATAATTGGCGTCATTCAAAACTATGAGAGGGTATTTATTCTTAACTTTCTTATAAGCTGAGGGGAGCCTTATGTAAAGTTCGTACTCTTTTCCATTGGAGAGCGATTTGATGCTTCTAACTTCTGTATGGGAGATTGAAAAAGGTGGAAATTCTTCTGAAAAGCAAACTTTACTAAAAAATACGACACCGACAATTAAAATTCTCATCATACATCTAGTCATTAATGACATCCATCTATATTCAAAGTGTTCGAAGTTTGGGTTTTTGTAACCCGTAGCTTAATCGATGTAGAAGATCTTGCATGTTGCTGAGTGCATGCTCGAATCCAAAAGTCTCTCGAACATATTTAATAACGGCATGCACCATTAGGTAAAGCTTGTTTTCTGGTTTCTCGCAGAGCTTGGCCCGTTGTGAGCCATTTAAATGGTTGCTGTGGCCTTGGTTGGTCTTGATCAATTCAGCAATGCTACCTGATCGATATTTATCTACATAAGAGCTTAACGCTTCACGAGCTGCCTTTAACTTCCAACCTGTGCCAAGCAGAATAACCGCGTTGATTTTGTAGGCTGCACGGCGATTACGCTCTGCTCTGTGAGCCTCGCGCAGTTCCTGGATTTGGTCATCTGTCAGAAAATTTTTCATAGGGCCGACCATAACGAAAAATTTCTCCAACCTCAAGGAACTATGCCTTTTTTTAACTTTTAATTTTCAAGCGCTACGGGTATATGTCCTAATTTTTAGTAGTTGGCTGTTTTGTCCGTCCGCTGTTTATAGCTTTTTTATACGAAGTTTCACATGAGCCTTAGTGAAGGTTTTTCTGTAAGTTCAAATGATAAGTAAGCCATTAAGGTGCTTAATGATAAAAACTTGTGAGTCCTAAGCTTTTCCTCTATGAAGCAAGCCTAAAATACTTGCCCTATTAACAGCCTGTCGTTTACTCGTTGGCTAATTCTCTCAAGAGAGTTAGCCAACGAGTAAACTTGAGCTGATTCAGCTTGCAGGTTCTGAGTATAAGATTAAAAAATGTAGTATAGCTACAAGCTTGCGCTGGCGTTCTATTGAGTTGCGCAGCCATCGGGTTATGTCGATAATGTCCGCCCAAGTGAGCGTAGCCCTAATTTTTTGCCTGTTACGGCGTGTTCCTTTTCTACTTTAACATGATGCTATTTTGTAGAGGTGCTTGATTGTGACCCAAAAAAGACCAAAGCCCGCAGATTTTTTCAAAGATTGGAAGGCGCGTGAGGCGTTGGCGGAATCGATGATTCCAATGATTGGCCAGCTCAATCGCGAGAGCAATGTGGGTATCTACCTGTATGGTCGCAATCTAGTCAATCGCTCTGTGCTTAGCATTATGAAGACGCATCGCTTTGTACGCCAAGTGGAAGAGAGCGAGCTGTCTGAATTTGAGACCTTCCCGGTACTCGAAGCCATTTGTAAGCTGGAGCTGGGGCCGGTGCATATCGATTTGGGTACTCTGACCAATAAGTACATGCGTGACCAGAGTGGTTCTGATGTGGAAGCGTTTGTACGCCGAGAACTGGCAGATGCTGCTGGTGCCGGCAAACCGTTGCCGCAGTCGCAGGATGTGGTGATCTATGGTTTTGGTCGTATTGGCCGATTGGTGGCACGTCTGCTTGTGGACAAGGCTGGCAGTGGAGATGTACTGCGTTTGCGTGCCATAGTGTTGCGTAAAGGTGCGGCTGCAAACGATTTGGTCAAGCGGGCGTCGCTGTTGCGCCGCGATTCGGTGCACGGCCAGTTTAAGGGCACGATTCGTGTTGATGAAGAAACCAGCTCGCTGATTTGCAATGGTAATGAGATCAAGGTGATCTACGCCAATTCGCCACAAGAGGTGGATTATACCGAACACGGGATTGACAATGCGCTGATTGTCGATAGCACTGGCGTGTGGCGTGACGAAGCGGGCTTAAGTCAGCACTTGGAGGCCAAGGGTGCTGCCAAAGTGTTGCTTACGGCACCTGCCAAGGGGGATATCAAGAATATTGTTTACGGTATCAACAATGGTGATATCAAGCCTGAGGACAAGCTATTATCGGCCGCTTCTTGCACCACGAATGCCATTGTGCCGGTGTTGAAGACGATGATGGATAAGTATGGCGTTGACCACGGTCATGTGGAAACCGTGCATGCATACACCAACGATCAGAACTTGATAGACAATTACCACAAGGGTGAGCGTCGTGGTCGTTCTGCGGCATTAAATATGGTGCTGACTGAAACCGGAGCGGCCAAGGCAGTGTCCAAGGCATTACCGGAATTGAAAGGCAAGCTGACGGGCAATGCCATCCGGGTGCCGATTCCCAATGTTTCGATGGCGATTTTGAATCTGCGCCTGGGCCAGGAGACTACCAAGCAGGCTCTCAATGACTATGTGCGTGATGTGGCCTTGCATTCACCGCTACGCCAGCAGATAGATTTTACCAATTCGCCTGAGGTGGTCTCCAGTGACTTTGTGGGCTCGCGCCTTGCTTGTGTGTTTGATTCCAATGCCACCATTGTAGAGGGCCACAATGCGGTTCTCTATTGCTGGTATGACAATGAATTCGGCTATAGTTGCCAGGTGGTGCGTTGTCTAGAAGATATGGCCGGTGTGCGTTACGCGCTATATCCCAAGGAAGACTAAGTAGGAGGCTGGCTCTGAAGGGGAAGATTTTTCTTCTCCGTTGCCTTAAATTGCTGTTTTTTTCGGTAATATCCCTCCCTAAAAGCTCTGTGCGATGTTTTTTCCCACTGGAAAAATCTGCGTCTCATCTTTATAATGCGCGCGATTTTGTGGGGCATCCGGGCACCCGTAGCAAAGCGCCTCAATCTTGTGCTGAGGTGCTTTTAAGGTGCGCAAGAGTGTCAATCAGTTTCTCCTTTCCGGTATTAAAGCAAGCGGTAAAGGTTTCGCAGTGGGCGATTGGTTTGGGTTCGAGCCTGAATAATTGTTTTATTTAACGTTTTTAACTTAAAAAATTAGGCATAGGCGTATGAGAAAGATCCGTCGGGGATTGGACCTACCCATATCCGGCGCCCCCGAGCAGGTTATCCATGATGGCTCTGTTGTCCGAACTGTTGCAGTTCTTGGCCCCGATTATCACGGGATGAAGCCGAGTATGGCAGTTGCACAAGGGGATCGCGTCAAGCTCGGACAGCGGCTGTTCACCGATTCGAGAAACGAAGGGGTGGCCTACACGGCGCCAGCCGCCGGTCGCATAATGGCAATCAACCGCGGTGCCCGCCGGGTACTGCAGTCAGTGGTCATCGAAGTAGAAGGTGATGCCGCAGAGCAGTTTGCCAGCTACAGCAAAGATCAACTGGGTAAGCTCACTGCAGAGCAGGTGCGCCTGAACTTGCTTGAGTCTGGTATGTGGACGGCACTGCGCACGCGTCCCTACAGTAAGGTACCGTCCCCGAGTATCCAAGCTTCTGCCTTGTTTATTAATGCTATGGATACCAATCCTCTGGCCGCCGACCCAGCAGTGATTATTGCGAAACAGCGCGAAGCCTTTGTTCAGGGGGTTGAAATTTTATCTAAACTGGCGGATAAAACTTTTGTCTGTTCAGCCCCAGGAGCCGATATACCGGTACCGGCATCCAGTTTTGTGCAGCAGGAAACTTTTGCTGGCCCACACCCGGCGGGTTTATCGGGTACGCATATTCACTACCTCCACCCGGTTAAGCCGGGTCGCAACGTCCTCACCATTGGTTATCAGGACGTGATAGCCGTGGGCAAATTGTTCGCTACCGGGCAGCTGTACACCGACCGAATAGTCGCTCTGGCAGGGCCGCAGGTGCGTCGGCCACGCCTGCTGCGAACACGTCTCGGCGCCGATTTGATCGCGCTGACTGCCGGCGAGCTAGATGGAGAAGATAATCGTATTATTTCCGGCTCAATATTTGGCGGCACCACCGCGACTGGACCTGGCGCCTATCTGGGGCGCTATCACAATCAGGTAACGGTGCTGCAAGAGGGGCGCGAGCGGCCTTTCCTACATTACTTTACCCCCGGCGCCAATCGCTTTTCGATTTTGCCGATTTATATTTCCCGCATGTTTAAAAACAAATTGTTTAATTTCACTACCAGTACCAATGGTTCCGAGCGCGCGCTGTTGCCCATTGGTACGTATGAGCGTGTAGTGCCTTTGGACCTGTTGCCCACACAGTTGCTGCGTGCGCTGATCGTTGGCGATACTCAAATGGCCCAGCAGCTGGGTGCGCTGGAATTAGATGAAGAAGATCTGGCGCTGTGCACCTATGTGTGTCCGGGCAAGTACGATTTTGGCCCGATTCTTCGGGACAACCTGACACGCATTGAAAAGGAGGGTTAAGGATGCTGCGCAAATTCCTCGACTCCATTGAGCCGCACTTTCACAAAGGCGGTAAGTATGAAAAATTTTATGCATTATATGAAGCGATAGATACTGGGCTGTTTCAGCCTGCCGATCGCACTAAGGCCACGGCGCATGTGCGAGATGGTATCGACCTGAAACGCATTATGATCACGGTTTGGGCCTGCGCCATGATTCCGATGGTGTTCGGAATGTGGAACCTGGGTTTTCAGGCCAACAGCATCATGGCTAATCTTGGCATGAGCGAAGCCGGTGGCTGGCGCCACAGTGTCATTGGAGCCTTGACCAGTTATAACGCCGATAGCCTTTGGGACAACTTAGTCCACGGCGCTATGTACTTCCTTCCGATTTACGCGGTCACCTTTATTGTCGGTGGTCTCTGGGAAGTGTTGTTTGCTTCCATTCGCGGCCACGAGATCAATGAGGGATTCTTTGTTACCTCTATTCTGTTTGCTCTGACCTGTCCGCCAGATGTACCTCTGTGGATGGTGGCACTGGGCATCAGCTTTGGTGTTGTAATCGGCAAAGAGGTATTCGGTGGTACCGGTAAGAATTTCCTGAATCCGGCACTTGCAGGCCGCGCCTTCTTATTTTTTGCCTACCCTGCGGCCATGTCCGGCGATGCCGTATGGACAGCAGTGGATGGCTACACCGGTGCTACTGCACTGTCTGTGTTGGCCACTGAAGGTGTTCAAAACGGTATGATTGGTGTGCCCGGAGGTCAGCTGACCTGGATGGATGCCTTTATCGGCAAGATGCATGGTTCTGTTGGTGAAACCTCGACTTTGGCCATGCTGATTGCCGGTATCATTCTGATTACTATGAAGATCGCCAGCTGGCGCATTGTCGCTGGCACCTTGTTGGGAATGATGGCGACAGCCACTCTGTTTAATTTTGTCGGTTCTGAAAACCCCTTGTTTAATGTGCCCTGGTATTGGCATTTGGTTGTGGGCGGTTTTGCATTTGGCTTGATCTTTATGGTCACAGACCCGGTGTCCGCTGCTATGACTGATACTGGTCGCTGGTGGTACGGTATTTTGATTGGTGCTATGTGTGTGTTGATTCGAGTGGTGAACCCTGCTTATCCGGAAGGCATGATGTTGGCTATCTTGTTCGCTAATCTGTTCGCGCCGCTGTTTGATCACTTTGTGGTGCAGTCTCATATCAAACGGAGGTTGGCACGTGGTCAATAAAGATTCGGTAAAGGGTACGCTGCTAGTTGCCCTGGTACTGTGCTTGGTGTGTTCGGTTGTGATCTCCACTGCGGCGGTACTGTTAAGGCCAACTCAGCAGGCCAATGTAGAGCTGGATATAAAACGCAATGTGTTGATGATTGGTGGTCTAGTTACAGACCCCAAAGCCAGCAAAGCAACCATTGAACAGACGTTTTCTGCAGTGACTACCCGCTATGTCGACCTCAGAACTGGCAAGTTTACCGATGAGAAACCTCTCGGTGGTAGTGGTCGTGCGGCGGCCAAAATTTCCTCTGCAAGCGAACGGCTAACCTCCAACGAGGATATCGCCAAAATTATTCGCCGGGAAAATATCTCCGAAGTGTATTTGGTAGAAAAAAATGGCACCTTGGAGAAGGTGATCCTGCCGGTACGTGGCTATGGCCTCTGGGGTACCCTGTACGGCTTTTTGGCATTAAAGCGTGACCTCAACACGGTTATTGGGCTCGGCTTTTATCAGCAAAAGGAAACCGCTGGGCTCGGCGGAGAAGTGGATAATCCCAAGTGGAAGGCACAGTGGGTCGGCAAGAAAATCTATGATGCCAAGGGCAATGTAGCGGTTAAGCTCGTTAAGGGTGGTGTCAATCCGGCTAGCCCCGAGGCGAAATATGAGGTGGATGCGCTCTCCGGTGCGACCCTGACCAGTAACGGCGTTGATAATCTGCTGCACTTCTGGTTGGGCAGCGAGGGCTTTGGTCCTTTTCTTAAAAACCTTAAGGCCGGGGAGGCATGAGCGTGAGTATGAAATTAAAAGACACTCTGCTGGGGCCGGTGATTAACAATAACCCCATTGCGTTGCAGATTCTCGGTGTGTGTTCTGCACTGGCGGTCACCACTACACTGTCGGCTGCGTTGGTTATGTGTCTGGCGCTGACGGCGGTAACGGCATTTTCTAATCTGAGCATTTCATTGATCCGCAATCAGATCCCCAACAGCATTCGCATTATTGTGCAAATGACGGTGATTGCTTCGCTGGTGATTTTGGTGGACCAGATATTAAAAGCCCTGGCCTACGGGGTTTCCAAGCAGTTGACAGTATTTGTTGGTCTGATTATTACCAACTGTATTGTGATGGGGCGCGCCGAAGCTTTTGCCATGAAGCACGGTCCGGTGGATAGCTTCTTTGATGGTATAGGTAATGGGCTGGGTTATAGTTTTATTTTGATTTGTCTGGCGGTTATTCGCGAGTTGTTCGGCTCAGGTACCTTGCTGGGCTATACAATTCTGCCCACGATCAACAATGGTGGTTGGTATAACCCAAACGGTTTATTGTTGCTGGCACCGAGTGCTTTTTTCTTAATCGCCCTGATTATTTGGGCAATTCGCAGCTGGAAGCCGAATCAGGTAGAGGAGGAGGTGTTTAAAATTGCCCCTAACTCCAGAGTACATCCAGCGGAGGAGGTTGCCTAAATGGAACATTATATTTCGCTGATTGTACGCGCTATTTTTATTGAAAATATGGCGCTGGCGTTCTTCCTCGGGATGTGTACGTTTCTCGCCGTTTCGAAAAAAGTGGAAACGGCAATTGGCCTCGGTATTGCCGTTGTGGTGATGCTCACCATCACCGTGCCGATCAACAGTCTGATCTACAACTATTTATTGAAAGATGGAGCGCTGGCTTGGGCCGGTTATCCAAATGTGGATCTGAGCTTTTTGGGTCTGCTGTCGTTTATCGGTGTTATTGCGGCACTGGTGCAGATTTTGGAAATGTTTCTGGATAGATATGTACCGGCACTCTACAACGCTCTGGGCGTATTTCTGCCTTTGATCACCGTAAACTGCGCCATTATGGGAGGTTCTCTGTTTATGGTGGAGCGGGAGTACAATTTTGGTGAAAGTGTTGCCTATGGCCTGGGTGCCGGCCTTGGCTGGGCGCTGGCGATCGCAGCATTGGCCGGTATTCGCGAGCGGATGAAGTACAGCGATGTTCCCGAGGGTCTGAAAGGTCTGGGGATCACCTTTATTACCGTCGGCCTGATGTCGCTGGGTTTTATGTCTTTTATCGGCATCGATATCTAAACGGGGAAGTCGAGTAGTATGGAACTCACAGATCTTTATTTCGGCGTGGCCATGTTCACCATCATTGTGATTGCACTGGTGGGGGTGATCCTGGGTGCCCGTTCGCGGTTGGTCAATCTTGGTGATGTCAGTATTTTAGTCAATGGTGAAAAGACCATTACTGTGCCCGCCGGTGGCAAATTGTTGCAAACTCTGGCAGCCAATAACCTGTTTTTGGCCTCCGCTTGTGGCGGTGGTGGCAGTTGTGCGCAGTGTGTTTGTACCATCAATGCTGGCGGCGGCGAGATGCTGCCCACCGAAGCTGCTCACTTTACCCCCCGTGAAGCCAAGCAGGGCAAGCGCCTTTCGTGCCAAGTGGCGGTTAAGCAGGATATGGAGATCGAAGTACCTGAAGAAGTGTTTGGGGTAAAGCAGTGGGAGTGTACCGTAGAGTCAAACCCCAATGTCGCCACTTTTATTAAGGAGTTAACGCTGCGTCTTCCGGAAGGGGAAAGCGTCGATTTTCGTGCTGGTGGTTATGTTCAGCTAGAAGCGCCCAAGCATCATATAAAATTTTCAGATTTCGAGGTTCAAAAAGAGTATCGCGGAGACTGGGAACACTTTGGATTTTTTAATCTCGAATCCAAAGTGGATGAACCAGTAGTGCGCGCTTATTCGATGGCCAATTATCCAGAAGAAAAAGGTGTTGTGAAATTCAATATTCGTATTGCCACACCGCCGCCCCGTACCGAGGGGATACCGCCGGGCCAGATGTCCTCTTATGTGTTTAACCTCAAGCCAGGCGATAAAATGCGCGTCTATGGTCCTTTTGGTGAATTTTTTGCCAAGGATACCGATGCGGAAATGATCTTTATCGGTGGTGGTGCTGGTATGGCGCCGATGCGTTCGCATATTTTCGATCAGCTAAAACGGCTCAATTCCCAGCGCAAGATTAGCTTTTGGTATGGCGCCCGCTCCCTGCGTGAAATGTTTTACGAAGAAGATTACAACGGTTTGCAGAGCGCGTTTGATAACTTCAAATGGCATGTTGCATTGTCGGACCCGCAGCCAGAAGACAACTGGGAGGGTTATACTGGCTTTATTCACAATGTGGTGTATGAAAACTACCTCAAAGAGCATAGGGCACCGGAAGATTGCGAATACTACATGTGTGGCCCACCGATGATGAATGCCGCAGTCATTAAGATGCTGAAAGACCTGGGCGTGGAGGACGACAATATCCTGCTCGACGATTTCGGTGGCTAATTTGTCAATTGTAACCCGTGAAGCATACGTTAAAACAGGGCCTTTAATTTTGGCTCTGTTTTTGCTTATGCAGCGTAAAATTTACTTCCCCCTGAGCTTGGTGTTGTTAGTTGTACTACTCGGCGGTTGTACGCCGGCGACAAATAACTGGAAGTTGAGTGGCTCGACGATGGGCACGCGCTATCATATTACCGTGGTTGATGTGCCCGCCCAGTTGCATCGTGCACAATTGCAGCAGTTAATTGACCGCGAACTAAAAACAGTAAATCAGGGAATGTCCACTTATATTCCTGATTCTGAGCTCATGCGCTTTAATCGTGCGCCTGTGGGTGAAGAGGTTGAGGTATCCGAGCATCTTGCACAGGTGGTAGGCTTGTCGCTGGCTATTTATCGGCAAAGCCAGGGTGCCTTCGACGTAACTGTTGGGCCGCTAGTGGATTTGTGGGGTTTTGGCCCCGAGCCTCAAGCGGACAAGGTGCCCTCTGAGGAGGCCATCAATAAGCTAACGCAGGTGTTGGGTTCCGATGCGCTCAGTGTGCGTGATAACCCTCCACGGTTGGAAAAATCCCGTCCGGTGGCGATTGATTTATCGGCCATTGCCAAGGGTCACGGTGTCGACCGAGTAGCGGAATTGCTGCAAAGCCATGGCATTGAAAATTATATGGTTGAAATTGGCGGCGAGTTGCGCACTCTGGGCACCAATCCGAAGGGTGAACGCTGGAGTATCGGTATAGAGAGCCCCAATGCAGCCGGTAGGGTAGTGCAGCGCGCTATTCATGTCAGCGGCAAAGCGGTGGCAACTTCCGGCGACTACCGCAACTACTATGAGTATGACGGCAAGCGTTATGCTCATACCATTGATCCTCGCACCGGCCGCCCGCTGGAGCATAAGTTAGCTTCAGTCACTGTTATTGCCGATACCTGCGCAGAGGCGGATGGCCTTGCTACAGCACTTAATGTGATGGGTGAAGCAGCGGCACTAGCATTGGCGGAGCGGGAAAATTTGGCAATTTTTTTATTGGTTAAAACCAGTTCCGGATTTGAGGAGCGCTATAGCCGCGCTTTTTCTCCATTTTTTGACGGCGCGGATGCCCCTGCTAAGAAGAGCATTGAACCATGATGATTTATATTTCGGCTTTTGTGGTAATAGCATTGGTTATTGCCGGTATGGCACTTGGCGCAATGGTGCAAAACAAACCATTGAAAGGTTCCTGTGGTGGCCTTAACACTCTTGGATTAAAAGAGAATTGTTCCATTTGTGGCGGCAATGATGATGCCTGTGAGAAGGAACAGCAGCGACAACAATTTAACCAGGGTGGCAATGGTTCAGACTTGGCTTATGATGCAAGTAAGCGTTAACTTGGCTGGCAGAGTTCAATAGTGCATTTAAGCTGGAAAATGATAGCACCAATGTTACCCGTACTTGTTTCATTTTAGTGGCAATAACGGATAGAACAGAGTTTGTAGATGGCAGAGCAAAAATATGATTTGGTAGTAATTGGCTCTGGCCCTGCCGGTGAAGCTGCAGCCATGAGTGCGGTGAAAAAAAGCCTGCGTGTCTTGGTTATTGAGCAGCGTGAAGCTGTGGGCGGCAACTGCACCCATAAAGGAACTATTCCATCCAAGGCACTACGCCATTCGGTCAAGCAGCTGATGCGCTATAACACCCAGCATGTGTTTCGTGCTTTGGGCGAGCCTCGACGTTTGGCTTTTCCGCAAGTGATGCAAACCGTTAACAAGGTCATTTCCTACCAGGTGGAAATGCGCACTACCTTTTACGCGCGCAACCGAGTCGATTTGATAATTGGTACTGCACAATTTGTGGATGCCAACCGAATACAGCTGCATTTGCCCGATGGTGTTAAAGAAATTATCAGTGCGGATAAATTTGTTATTGCAACTGGCTCCAGCCCTTATAGGCCGGAAGATGTGAATTTTAGCCACCCACGAGTATACGACAGCGATACCATTCTCGATATGCAACACACACCGCAAACGCTGATTATTTACGGCGCCGGGGTGATTGGCTGTGAGTATGCATCTATTTTTGCCGCCTTGGGTATCAAAGTCGATTTGATTAACAGCCGCGGACATTTACTCGAATTTCTTGACGATGAAATTTCTGATGCGCTCAGTTATCACCTGCGTGATATGGGAGTTACTGTTCGCCACCGGGAAGAGTACGCTAAGGTTATTGCGGAAGACCGCGGTGTGATTATGGAAATGCAGTCCGGCAAGCGCATTCATGGCGATGGGCTGCTGTGGTGTAATGGTCGCTCTGGCAATACCCGAGACCTGGGCCTCGAACAACTCGGGCTTAAAGCCAATCATCGTGGTCAGTTGCCGGTGGATGAGCATTATTGTACGGGGCCTGAAAATATATTTGCGGTGGGTGATGTAATTGGCTGGCCAAGTCTCGCCAGCGTCTCCTATGATCAGGGGCGGGCAGTGGCGGCAGCGGCAATTGGACGGCAACACCGGGTGATTGAAGATGCTCCCACCGGTATTTATACCCTGCCGGAAATTTCATCGGTAGGCAAAACAGAAAGCGAACTCACCAATGCCAATGTGCCCTATGAAGTGGGGCGGGCACTATTCAAACATACGGCACGAGCACAAATTTCTGGTGAGCGTGTGGGCATGCTCAAGTTGTTGTTCCATATTGAAACTCATGCAATACTGGGTATTCACTGTTTTGGTGCCGAAGCGGCAGAGATTATTCATATCGGTCAGGCAATTATGATGCAGCCGGAACCAAACAATCGCATTGATTTTTTTGTCAATACCACCTTTAACTACCCGACCATGGCCGAGGCCTACCGCAGCGCGGCACTGGATGGGCTCAATCGGATAAAGCGTTTGTGACCATATCTGCTATGACTGAGTTTCAGCAGGTGATTAAGGATGTTTTTGAAAAAATACCCTTTAACCAGCATATCGGCCTTGAGATTCATGAGCTCGATGTGGATAAAATGCTTATTGCATCACGCTTTAGCTCGAGCTCGGAAATTATTGGCAATACCTGGAAACAAATTTTGCATGGTGGGGTGATTGCCACTGCATTGGATGCCACTGGCAGCATGACTGCGTTGGTAGCGGCCCATCAGCGGTTGGGAATGCTGAGCATGGAGGAAAAAATAAATCGGCTTTCCAAACTCGGCACGGTAGATTTAAGGGTGGATTATTTAAAGCCTGGCCGCGGTAAAACTTTCGTGTGCCGTGGCCATATCCTGCGCGCGGGCAACAAGCTGGTGGTTACCCGTATGGAACTGCATAACAATAAAGAAGAGTTGATTGCCACGGGTACAGCAACTTATTTGTATTAGAGTGCGTCTGCGCACGGGTGGAAGGATAGGTTAGATAGGCTCGGCCTGCCTATCTGCTATGAGAAATTACTCCTGATTGCCGCTGTGGAGCCTTGCTAAACATATCTAATACACGGCCATGCAATAGATTATTTGGCAGTGTAAACACTGCCGATTCATCGAGAATTTACTCCAACTCGGCCAGTACGTCATCGGTGATTTCTGCATTGCTGTAGACATTTTGCACATCATCGAGATCTTCCAGAATATCTACCAAAGCGAGTAGTTTTTCTGCACTGGCTTTATTTAAAGCCACTTTAGTGGCAGGAATCATCGAAACTTGGGCGCTTTCGGCTTTAAAACCCGCAGCGAGCAGTGCATCTTTTACCGCGATATATTCTTCAAACTCGGTAAAAACATCAATGCTGCCATCCTCGTTGTTAACGATATCCTCTGCCCCTGCTTCTAGCGCAGCTTCCATTAACGAATCTTCATCGATGCCGGGGGCAAAGTTGAGCTCGCCTTTGCGGGCAAATAAATAAGCTACAGAGCCATCGGTACCGAGGTTGCCGCCGCGTTTGCTGAAGGCGTGACGTACCTCACCTACAGTGCGATTTCGATTGTCGGTTAAACACTCCACCAAAATAGCGATGCCGCCGACACCATAACCTTCATAAGTAACCGCTTCAAAATTGCTGTCATCGGTATTGCCGGCGCCGCGGGCAATGGCTTTGTCGATGGTGTCGCGTTTCATGTTTGCCCCCAGTGCCTTATCGATAACGGCGCGCAGAGATGGATTATCCTCTGGGTTGGCCCCGGCCTTGGCGGCTACAGTCAGCTCGCGGATCAACTTGGTAAAGACTTTGCCGCGCTTGGCATCCTGAGCAGCCTTGCGGTGTTTAATATTGGCCCATTTACTGTGTCCCGCCATGCCTCATCTCTCTCTTTTCTTGTCCAACAGTCACGCTATTTTGCAGCTCAGTAATAGCTGCGGCCCTAATTAGGAACATACAAAGAAACGGCTACGCGCACGATACGCGTTTATAGCGGTTCTTTGGCGCGCAGGCGAATATTTAACGCCTGTAACTGGCGTTTGTCCACAGTACCCGGAGCGTCGGTCATCACATCGCTGGCGCTTTGAGTTTTGGGGAAGGCGATGACATCGCGAATGGAATCTGTACCAGTCATTAGCATAACCAGACGATCGAGACCAAACGCCAACCCGCCGTGGGGTGGAGCGCCATACTTTAAGGCGTCGAGCAAAAAACCGAATTTCTCGCGCTGCTCTTGCTCAGCTATACCCAGTACAGTAAAGACCGCCTGCTGCATTTGTTGATCGTGAATACGGATAGAGCCGCCGCCGAGCTCGGTGCCATTGAGCACCATATCATAAGCGCGCGATAGAGCTTGCAGAGGCGCTTGCTGTAACTCTTGTGCAGAGCAGGAAGGTGCGGTAAACGGATGATGCAGGGCGGTTAACCCACCTTTATCATCCTCCTCAAACATAGGGAAGTCCACAACCCACAGGGGCGCCCATTCACAGCTGTATAAGTCTAAATCTTCTGCCAATTTACAGCGCAGAGCACCAAGGGCTTCAGTGACCACCTTGGCGGTATCGGCGCCGAAGAAAATCAGATCGCCACTCTCGGCTTGTAATCGATCCAAAATGGCGGCGCGCACCTCGCGGGGCAGAAATTTTACGATCGGTGACTGTAGACCGCCGTCCAGATCCGCTCTGTCATTGACCTTCAGATAAGCGAGCCCCCGGGCGCCGTAAATCGCTACGAACTTTGCATAATCATCAATTTGCTTGCGCGCCAGTTTGTGGTTACCGCCCGGTAGTTTCAGCGCGCTCACCCGACCTTTGGGGTCATTGGCTGGGTTGGAAAATACTTTAAAATCAACATTTACCATCAGGTCTTTGATATCTACGAGCTCCAGAGGAATGCGTAAATCGGGCTTGTCGGAGCCGTAGCGGCTGATTGCTTCGTGGTAACTCATCTGCGGAAATTGGCCCAGCTCTATAGCTTTAAGTTGTTTAAATAGCTGGCGAACCATCTCCTCGCTGAGCGACATGATTGCCGTTTCATCGAGAAATGCAGTTTCAATATCGATCTGGGTGAATTCCGGTTGGCGATCTGCCCGCAAATCTTCATCGCGAAAGCACTTGGCAATTTGGTAGTAGCGGTCGAAGCCGGAAACCATCAGCAGTTGCTTAAACAGCTGTGGTGATTGCGGCAGGGCAAAAAATTTACCTTCATGGGTGCGGCTTGGTACCAGATAATCTCGTGCGCCCTCAGGGGTTGCCCGAGTGAGAATCGGTGTTTCGATATCCACAAAACCTTCGCGGTCAAGATAATTGCGAACAGCGGTGGTGAGGCGAGAGCGAAAACGTAAATTGTGCTGCATTTCACTGCGGCGGAGATCCAGGTAGCGATATTTGAGCCGCACATCTTCACCTACGTCGGTGTGCTCATCCAGCTGAAAGGGTGGTGTTGCCGCAGAGTTAAGAATTTCAAGTGTGGTGCCGTAAACTTCAATTTCACCTGTTGCCATATTGGGATTGAGCGCTTCGGGGCCCCGGGCACGCACCCGGCCGTGCACTTTGAGTACATATTCACTGCGCACACGATCAGCCTGGGTAAAATGCTCAGCAGTATCTGGATCAAAAACCACTTGAGCAATACCGTCGCGATCGCGCAGATCAATAAATATCACTCCGCCGTGGTCGCGGCGGCGATCAACCCAGCCGCACAGGGTTACTTCCCGGCCTATGTCTGCAGATCTCAAGGCGCCACAATAATCGCTGCGCATGGTCTTAGATTCCTTTAATTAATATTTGTAGTGTACCGAATAGGCCGGCAACAGCGGGCGCTTCTTGAATTCGGCGTACTTTAGCTCGCTTTGTCGGGTTCAGCTTTAGCTTTTTTCTCTGTTTTAGGTTTGGCAGCATCCCCGGCCAGATTTTTTTTGCCACTGGTTTTAAAGTCGGTTTCGTACCAGCCTCCGCCCTTGAGGCGGAAGCCAACAGCAGAGATTTGCTTGCTTAATTCAGCTTTCTGGCAGGCCGGGCAGTCTGTTAGTGGCGCGTCACTCATACGTTGGAGGGCCTCCAGTTGGTGGCCACAGGCTTTGCACTGGTATTCGTAGATAGGCATTACTGTATATCCGCAGGTCTAAAAATCCCAAAAGGGCGCAGATTATACACAAGCGCCAGCGTTGGAAGAAGTTGCAGAAGAACCTGTGAGGTAATAAGCCTGAGCCTGGGCAAGTAAAGAAAATTGCTAGTTAAACTATAAAAAAAGCACTTTTTCCTCGGTTTTTTTCGTGCGTGCGAAAAAAAACTGGATATACTAGGGCCAACATCCGGAATATCCGCGATGCGTCACAATTACTGGAAAATATCCAATAGAAGGAAACTAGCTATGGCCGCTCGCAAAAAAGCTGCTGTCTCAACTAAGAAAGCTACCACCAAAAAGACTACAACCAAAAAAGCCGTTACTAAGGCTGCTCCGGTCAAGAAAATTACTGCGATCAAAGAGAAGTACACTAAGACTAAACTTCTCACTCAAATTGCCGATAATACTGAGCTGACACGCAAGCAGGTGCAGTCTGTGCTCGACGAATTGACAGATATCATTGAGGGCCATATCAAAAAGCGCTCTGTGGGTGAGTTTGCAATGCCTGGGTTACTAAAAGTCACTACGGTGAAAAAGCCTGCTAAAAAAGCCCGCAAGGGGATCAATCCTTTTACTGGCGAAGAAGCCACCTTCAAAGCCAAGCCTGCCAGTATTCAGGTTAAAATCCGCCCATTGAAAAAACTAAAAGAAATGGCTTCTGCTTAATTGCTCATGCCCTCCCCCGGTTTCACGGGGGATTTGCTGTGGTCGGGGTAAATTTACCCCCCCTTCTACCACAAGCCACCTGCCATGGCGTAAAATAAGCGCCATGTAAACTTCTAGCTGTTAGATACTTTATGCGTGCCTCTCACTATCTGATCGCCACCCAAAAAGAAACCCCCAACGATGCCGTAGTCATCAGCCACCAACTGATGTTACGTGCGGGGATGATTCGCCGCCTCGCCTCTGGTCTTTACAGCTGGCTGCCCACCGGGCTGCGGGTGCTGCGCAAGGTAGAGGCCATTGTGCGCGAAGAAATGAATCGCGCGGGGGCACTGGAAATATTGATGCCCGTTGTTCAGCCGGGGGAGCTGTGGCAGGAATCCGGCCGTTGGCAGAAGTACGGCCCCGAACTGCTTCGGATTCGGGATCGCCATAATAATGAGTTTTGCTTGGGGCCGACCCATGAAGAAATTATTGCTGATTTGGCGCGCAATGAAATTCGCAGTTATAAACAATTGCCCGCCAGCTTTTACCAAATCCAAACCAAATTTCGCGATGAGATTCGCCCACGTTTTGGCGTGATGCGCAGTCGTGAGTTTACGATGAAAGATGCCTATAGCTTCCATCTTAGCGCTGAATCGCTGCAACAAACCTATCAAGTGATGTACGACGCATACAGCCGTATTTTCGATCGCCTGGGCCTCGATTATCGCGCGGTGTTGGCGGATACTGGCGCTATTGGCGGCTCTCACTCCCACGAATTTCATGTTTTGGCTGACAGTGGTGAAGACGCTATCGCCTTTTCCAGCGCAAGCCGCTACGCCGCCAATATTGAACTAGCCGAGGCATCGGCGCCCGTGGGTGAGCGCCCAGCCGCCAGCCAACCTATGGAGCAAATTCATACACCGGCGGCTAAAACTATCGATTCGGTATGTGAACAACTGAACGCAGCTTCAGAGCAAGCAGTCAAAACCCTGGTAGTGTTGGGTGAAGCCAAAGAGAATGACGCAAGACCGCCACTGGTGGCATTGGTATTGCGCGGCGATCATCAACTCAATGAGCTAAAAGCCGAAAAGCTGCCGGGCATTGCCAGCCCGCTGCAGTTTGCCAGCGAAGCGCGAGTCAAAGCTGAACTCGGCTGTGGTTTTGGCTCCTTGGGCCCAGTGGGGCTCAGTATAGGAATACTGGTAGACCGCTCGGCGGCACATCTGGCGGACTTTATCTGCGGCGCCAATAAAGATGATTACCACTTCACCGGTGTCAATTGGCAGCGTGACGTAGTGCTCGGACGGATTGAAGATCTGCGCAATGTGGTGTCAGGGGATGCTAGCCCGGATGGTAGCGGCACGCTGGGAATCAAGCGCGGTATTGAAGTGGGGCACATTTTCCAGCTTGGTGACTTGTACAGTCGAGCCTTAAACGCCAAGGTATTGGATGAGGATGGCAAGGAGCAGTTCCTGTCTATGGGCTGCTATGGCATTGGGGTTTCGCGCATTGTTGCTGCTGCCATTGAACAGAACCATGATAGCGCCGGCATTATCTGGCCCCAAGCTTTAGCTCCTTTCCAGCTGGCCATAGTGCCTATTAATTTGCACAAAAGTGAATTAGTGCGGCAGAAGTGTGAGCATATCTACAATGCGCTCAGTGCGAGAGGTATTGAAGTGTTGCTGATGGATGAGCCAAAGGCACGCCTAGGCACCATGCTCGCCGATGTGGAACTACTGGGCATTCCCCATCGTATTGTGGTGGGAGAGCGCGGCCTGGAAAAGGGTGAAATTGAGTACAAAGAGCGCCGCAATAGTGATAGTCAGGCGTTCTCCGCGGACCAGATAGAAGATATTCTCTGCACAAAAATTAGCTCTTAAGTGGCATCGGCAACCCTCTGGGCCAGCGGTGCGGCCGTAACATCGGCCACGCCAGCCTCATAGGCAACTACAATGACTGCAGTTTTTGTGGTTAGCCACCCGCTAAACTTTAACAATGATAAAGACAGCACTTTTTGCAATTTTCCTCGGCCTTGCCGCCATCAATGCTGCTGCCAAAGATGCCGATCCAGAGCTACTGCAAGCGCTTAAAACTGCAGTTAGTGGCGCCGACAGTTTTGTTGATCGCTTTGAGGCTGAAGTTTGGCTGATGGCAAAATCCCAGCCTTTGGCGCTTTATGTTGAAGACCCAGCGTATCGGTTGCAGTTGTTAAAGGCGATTCACCGCGAGGCCACTCGTGCCGAGCTTCGCCCGGAAATTGTATTGGCGGTGATTCAGATCGAGAGTGCGTTTAATCCCTATGCGGTATCACGGGTCGGGGCTCAGGGTATTATGCAGGTGATGCCGTTTTGGAAACAGGAGTTGGGCCGCCCGCAAGACAACCTGATAGATTTAAACACCAATTTGCGTTACGGGTGCACCATCCTGCAGCATTATTTACAAAAAACTAACGGCAACTTGGCCGATGCGTTGGCCTATTACAACGGCAGCTTTGGCAGTAACAAATATAGCCGCAAGGTGTTGAATGCCTGGGCAGAGCGCTGGCGATAAGTAGCTTTTTCCAATAAGTTGTCATTTCTACACCCCAATAGGCAGTACACAACTATGGACTCTGAAATAACATATCCAGCGGGTAGCCACTAAAAGGTTTGGTTTTTTCAATGACTAGATGAGAGGTCATGCGGCTAATGGATGCATCCTCGTCGGCCAACAGTTGTTCCGATACGCGATTAAAGTCGGCTGCATCCGGGCATACAAAGTGCAGCATATAATCAAACTCACCAGACATCTTTACACAAGAAACAACCTGCTTTAGACCCTTGATGATGTGGCGAAACCCCTCGCTGGTACGCGCGTCTTGGCGTTTTAGCGCCACGTTGACATAGAATTCGGCGTGGGGCACCTTGCTTAGATTGATTTCGGCAATAAACTCGCGTACATACTGCTCGCGGGTCAGGCGTTTTACGCGCGTCAGGCAGGCGCTTTCAGAAAGCCCTATGGCCTCGCTTAAATTTAAATTACTGATACGCGCATTGGTTTGTAGCGCTTCGAGAATACGCAAATTATGACGATCTATTTTCACGAAATTTTCTTTGCTGGGAAATGGGAGTAGACAAGTTGTTAAAAAAACTCGCCAATACCAAACTGGCGAAATTTTTACAACTGACCTTGTATTGCTTCTAAATCATCAGGTTTGAGAGCCAGATAATTTTGCAGCTGACAAGCCGCGGGGCAAAGATAGCAAATTTGCGCAAAAAAAAAAGCACAACATACAAAAACTCTACGGTATAGCCAGCTATAGCTGTACGCATTTTAGCCATTGCGCCTGGATAGCTATTTTAAACTTAATTGACAACGCTACAAGTGAAGTAACCATTGGGCTCTGTGGATGAGCAACACCTCTTTACTAGATTGCGTCCGGCAAGCCGCGTTTTATCGTTGTTGAGCCAATCTCTGGGTCCTGGCTGGCAAGTGCCAAATGCAGACCATCTTCGGACCCCATTGGATCAAAGAAATGGCAAAAATTCCATGAATCAACGGCCCCCAGGCCGGGGTCTAGCTGCACAGAGCCCAGCTGATCAAACTGTGCGAAGTTAATACGCCCTAAGCCTTCATAGATACCCGTGCCTCTGGCCTTGAAAAAAGCCTCTTTTAAGGTCCACAGGCGATAAAATTGCACCTTTATAGCTTTTTGTGGTGTAGACACCAAGAGGGCACATTCTTCGGAGTGAAAGTAATGGCGGGCGATTTTTAAATAATCTCGTGTCCTACTGGGGTGCTCAAGATCAAAACCCACAGGCGCGGAATGATTGATGGCCAGGCCAACCCACATACCGCTGTGGCTGAGGCTGAAATGCAACTCCGGGGTGTGAGCTAACAGCGGCTTGCCACTGGTGGCGGTTGTGAATCGCAATGCGTCCGGCGCCATGCCGGTGAGCTGCCCCAGTCTGCCGCGCAGCAAAGCGCGGCTCAAGGTAAATTGTTGCTGAGCCTTGAGGTGTCTGTAGCTGTGTTGCCTGGCCTTTTCCTCTGCCGATAGCCAGCGGCCATAGTCTTTACTTTGCGCGCTGTTCCACTGGAGGTCATCCAGTCGCGCCAGCCAAATTTCTGGCCGCATAAAAACCCCTCATTCTAATCTCTATCAGTAGGTTGTAGCTCTAAAGCCGGTACACACCATTGGATGATGGATTGTCCTCTGGAGTCAATGGCAGGTAAACTCTGCGGAAATTGAAAGAAGGGTTCAACTTGGCCACAAAACGTAAAACCGCCTACGTGTGCAACGACTGTGGTGCCGATTATACAAAATGGGCCGGCCAGTGTAGTGCCTGTGGTGTATGGAACAGCCTTAGTGAGGTGCGCATCGGCCATTCTGGGCGCTCTAACCAGTTTAGTGCTGATGCTGGTTATGCCGGTACTCTAGGTGGTGTGCAAAAGCTAGCAGATATAGATCTCAGTGAATTGCCGCGCATACCTACTCGCGCCGGGGAACTGGACCGGGTGTTGGGTGGTGGCTTGGTGCCGGGCTCAGTGGTGCTTATCGGTGGTAGCCCCGGCGCTGGCAAATCCACCATTCTGTTACAGACCCTGTGCCATTTATCCCAAAAGTTGCCGGCACTCTATGTCACTGGAGAGGAATCTCTTCAGCAGGTGGCCATGCGAGCCAAGCGCCTCGGGTTGCCGACAGAAAATCTGCAGATGTTGAGCGAAACCGATGTCGAGCGTATCAGCCTTGTAGCTAAGGAAGTAACCCCCCGAGTCATGGTGGTGGATTCCATTCAAGTTATGCATATGAGTGAAGTCCAGTCGGCGCCGGGCTCCGTGGCTCAGGTGCGTGAAAGCACCGCTTTCCTAACGCGCTACGCAAAGCAGACCGGTACAGTGCTTATTTTGGTTGGCCACGTTACAAAAGATGGCAGCCTCGCAGGGCCCAAAGTGCTGGAGCATATTATTGATTGCTCCATTTTACTGGAGGAGAGCCACGATTCGCGCTTTCGCACTTTGAGAGCACACAAAAATCGCTTTGGCGCAGTTAACGAACTGGGCGTGTTTGCCATGACTGAACAGGGCTTAAAGGAAGTATCTAACCCCTCGGCTATTTTTTTACAGCGCGGCGATGAGATTGCCTCCGGTTCGGTGGTGACCTCGGTGTGGGAGGGTACCCGCCCGCTACTGGTAGAGTTACAGGCTTTGGTGGACGACAGCAGTCTTGGTAATCCACGGCGGGTTGCTGTGGGGCTCGATCAAAACCGTCTCAATATGCTGCTCGCAGTGCTGCACCGACACGGCGGCATTTTGGTCGGTGACCAAGATGTGTTCATCAATGTGGTGGGTGGGATAAAAGTGATGGAAACCAGTGCAGACCTCACCTTGCTAATGGCGGTAGTTTCTAGTTTTCGCAACCGTCCAGTGGCGCGAGACATGATGGTGTTTGGTGAAGTGGGCTTGGCCGGAGAAATTCGCCCGGTACCCTCGGGACAGGAGCGTCTGCGGGAAGCCGCCAAACACGGCTTTCGCACCGCGATAGTGCCAGCGGCCAATCGCTTGAAAAATACTATCGAAACGATGGAAATTATTGCAGTAAAAAATTTAACCCAGGCTTTAGCGGCGATTGATATGCAGTAGTT